>DASVJU010000024.1:0-25256 GCA_036385755.1 Thermoanaerobaculia bacterium | reverse complement strand
CGCTCCCTCCGTCGTCGAGGCGCCGCCGAGCGAGACGATGGTCCGGCCCGGAGGCGTCCTTCCCTTCCGGGTGGACCGGAACGCCGCGACCGGCACGTTCCGGCAGTGGCTGTCGGCGCTCTGGTTCCGGCCGGACGACCTCTCCGAGAAGTCCGCGCTCTCGGAGCTGAAGGGCGTCTACGTCCCGTTCTGGACGTTCGACGCGGCCACGCACTCGGCATGGACGGCGGACGCGGGGTTCGACTATCAGGTCGAGGTGCAGGTCGAGGAGAACGGGCAGGTCCACACGCGTTACGAAACCCGCACCCGCTGGGAGCCGGCCGAAGGCGTCCTCGAGCACTTCTTCGACGACGTCCCCGTCCCTGCGTCGAAGGGGCTTCCGCCCGACCTCGCGCGCGCTGTCGAGCCGTTTCCGACGCACGAGCTCGTCCCTTACGAGCCGTCGTACCTCTCGGGCTTCCTCGCCGAGGAGTACGCGGTCGGGGCGAAAGAGGCGCTCTCCTCCGCGCAGCAGCGAATGACGCAGGAGCTCTACACCGCCTGCGGGAACGAGGTGCCCGGCGACCGATGGCGCAACCTCGAGGTCCGCACGGCGTGGTCGGCCCTCGCGTACAAGAACGGGCTTCTCCCGGTCTGGATCGCGGCTTATCAGTACGCCGGGAAGCCCTACCGGTTCCTCGTGAACGGAGCCACCGGGAAAACCGACGGCCACGCGCCGTGGTCGTGGGTCAAGATCGGCCTCGCCGTCGCCGCGGCCATCCTTCTCTTCATCATCGTCGCCTCGATCGCGGGCTGAAAAGAGACGACCCGCTCGGAAAGGGTCAGGGAAAACCGGCGCTGGTTTTCCCTGGAAAATGTCAGCGCGCCGCGGTCACGTCGAGGCTCGGGGCCTCGCCGATCTCCTTCAGGAGGTTAGAGGCGCCGTCCACTTCCGACATCGTCCAGAGCATGTAGCGGCTGTCGACGTGAATCGAGCGGGTCCGCTCGGTGTCGTAGAGATAGTCGGACGCGACCGTGTCGAACGTGCCGTCGAACAGGAGGCCGCAAAGTTCGCCTTTCGCGTTGAGCGTGGCCGAGCCCGAATTGCCGCCCGTCGTGTCGACGGTCGAGAGGAAGTTCACGGGCACGCTGCCGAGTTTCGGGTCGGCGTACGGCGTCTTTTTTCCGGCTCTCATCGCCGCGATCGCGTCGAGCTCCTTCGCCGGGGCATTGAACTCGCCCGTGCCCGTGGCCTTCTCGACGATGCCCAGGAGCGTGGTCTGCGGGGAGTAGATGAGCCCGTCCCGGGCCGGCACGCCGAGCACGCGGCCGTACGTCACGCGGAGCGTGCCGTTCGCGTCCGGCGCCGTGAGCCCGCCGCTCTTCTCGAGGACCGCCTGCGCGTAGCGCGCGCCGAGCCGCTCGTAGGCGCCGTCCCGCGCCTTCGCGCGTTCGCGGTTCGCCTGCCACAGCGGGTCGAGGGCGGCCGCCAGAGAGATCATCGGGTCCTTCGTGGCGAGGATCTCGGCCGTGGACCTTTCGAGGAGCGCGAGGCGCGACGCCTTGTCGCCGAGCTTCGTTCCCCTGTAAAGGCGGTCGAGAAGGGCGTCGATCTTCTTTCCGGCCTCCGCTCCGGACATGCCGCCCGAAAGACCGGCCTCCTTGTCGAGGGCCTCGATCCGCTGGCCCTCGGGGAGCTTCGACGCCTCCACGAGGATGTACCTGAGGAGGGCGCGATCGGCGACGGGATCGTAGGAGCGCTGGAGGCGCTCCTGGCCTTCGCGGATCCGGCTCCAGTTGCGCTCCTGGTATTCCGTTTCGCGGTCGAGGTCTTTCTTCGGGCGCTCCAGCGACAGCTCGTAGAGCGTGTGCGCGGCCGGAAGAAGCGAGCTTCCGGACGCGAGGAGATCCGTGAGCGTCGCGTCGCGCTCGCGCGTCTTCACCTTCTCGGCCTGAATCGCGTCGAGCGCGGGCAGCACGTCACCATAGGACTTCTGCCGATTCGGATCCGCGGCAATCCACGCCGCGAGATCCTTCTCCGCGCCTTCCTTTTTCGCGAGGAGGTTGCCCCTCTTGAAGCCCTCGACGACGCCCTTGCGGTTCGTGAGCGTGTTGCTGAGGCCGCGCTTCCTCGTCGTGACGCGGATCTCGGTCTCCTTGCTCTTCCTGCCGGCCTCGTCGAGGAGGGCGATGAGCTCGGTGTTCCGGCGAACCGTTCGCGGGAAAGACCACTCGGCCAGCTCCTTCGTCTGCGCGTACGTGGCAAGGCGCTGCGTGCGCCCCGGGGTGCCCGCCACGAACACGAGATCCCCCGGGCCGGCGCCTTCGGGCGAGACCTTGAGCCAGTGCTTCGGCTTGAAGGGGACGTTCTCTTTCGCATACGCCACGGACTTCCCCGTGGGCGAGACGTAGGCGCGATAGAACGACCAGTCGCCGGTGTGGCGCGGCCACTGCCAGTTGTCGGTCTCGCCGCCGAAATTGCCGATGCCCTCCGCCGGCGCGTAAACGAGCCGGACGTCCTGGATCTCCATCTGGGCGATCTCAAAGTATTTCAGGCCGTCGAAGAACGACGCGACCCGGCAGCGCAGCCCATCCTTCTCGCAGGCGGCCGTGCGCTCCTTGATCCGCCTTTCGATGACCTCGTGCCGGTCGCGATCGGCGAGCTTCGGGTCGAGCCTGCCCGTGATCTCCACCGTGACGTCCTTGACGGACGTCGTCACGTAGACGCGAGAGCCGGGACCGGCTGTCAGCTCCTGGTCCCTCGAGGAGGCGAGGAAGCCATCCTCCAGGAGGTTCTTCTGCGGCGTGGAGTTGAACTGGAGAGCGCCCTGGACGCAGTGGTGGTTCGTGACGATGAGCCCGTCGGGCGACACGAAAGACGCACTGCAGCCGCCGAGGGACACGATGGCGCCCATCGGTTGGCCCGTGAGATCCGCAAACGCCTGCGGATCGCCGCGGAAACCCATCGTCTTGAGCCGCTCGGCGAGCTGAGGAATCTGCTGCGGCATCCACATGCCTTCTTCCGCGTGTGCGGCGGCCGGCAGAAGCGCGGGACAGAGGGCAAGAGTCAGGACGAAGCCGAGACGGGTCTTCACTGTGTTCCTCCTCGGGAAGATGGGCAAACGTCCGATTATGTGCCCGAATCTCGGTTTTCGGTGCCCTCGCCCTCGTCAAGTATTCTGTGGGCGAAAGATGAAGCTGCCGAAGCCTCCCCTCACGGCCGACCTCGATGACCTCCTGACACGCGCCTTCGCCGAGGACGGCGAGGACATCACGTCGCTCGCCGTCTTCGGACCAGCCGCCCGGGTCGCCGCGAAGATGGTCTGCCGCGAGCGCGCCGTGATCTCCGGAGCGGCGTTCCTGCCGCGCCTCTTCGCCTTCCTCTCCCCGCCGGCCCGCGTCACGCTCTCGGTCGCCGACGGCGACCTCGTGAAACCCGGAACCGTCCTCGCCGAGATCGAGGGGCCCGCCATCACCGTCCTGGCCGTCGAGCGCACGGCGCTGAACCTCGTGCAACGGCTCACCGGGATCGCGACCATGACGCACGCATACGTGGAGGCGCTTCAGGGCACCGGGACCGTCCTCCTCGACACGCGGAAAACGACGCCCGGCCTCCGCTCCTTCGAGCGGTACGCGGTGCGTTGCGGCGGCGGCACGAACCACCGCCCCGGCCTCTCGGGCGGCTTTCTCGTGAAAGACAACCATGCCGACGGCGCCGGCAGTACGTGGGAGGCGACGCGGCGCGCCGCCGACTTCCGCGCGTTGAACCGCCGCCTGCGCGGCCTCCTCCTGGAGACCGAGGCACGCACCCTCGACGAGGTACATCAGGCGCTCGACGCCGGCGCCGAACGCATTCTGCTCGACAACATGACGGCCGCCGCGATGGCGAAGGCGGTCGTCGACGTGAAGCTCTTCAACGAGGCGACGGGCGCCGAGGTCACGACGGAGGCTTCGGGCCGCATGACGCCAGAGACCGCCCGCGCGGCCGCCGATGCGGGCGTCGACTTCGTCTCGGCAGGGGCCCTCACGCATTCGGCCCGTGCGGTCGATATCGCACTGGATGTCGTGGCGAATCCGAAGAGCAGGAAGTGAAAGTCTTCCCCGCGCGCTTCCACACGCCGGTGCTCGTGCTCGGCACGGGCATCGCGGGCCTGACGACCGCCCTCACGCTCGCGCGCCGCGGCCTGAAGGTGCTCGTCCTCACGAAGGCGAAGGAGCCCGAGGACTGCAACACGGCCTGGGCGCAGGGCGGGATCATCTACTTCGGCAAGAAAGACTCGCCGCGCTCTCTCGTGAAGGACATCCTCGCCGCCGGCGCCGGCTTGTGCCAGCCCGCGGCCGTGGAATTCCTCGCCCGCCGCGGTCCCCAGGTCGTGAAGGAGATCCTCCTCGACACGGTCGGCGTCCCCTTCTCACGCACGACGCGCGGCGAGCTGGATTTCACGCGCGAGGGCGCGCACTCGGTGGCCCGCATCGTCCATTCGGCCGACGCCACCGGACGGGCGATCGAGACGGCCCTCCTCGCCCGGCTCGCCGGCGAGAGGCACGTGACGCTCTTCACGGAGGCGAACGCGATCGACCTCATCACCGCCCGCCACCAGTCGCGGGACGTCGCCCAGCGGTACGCGCTTCAGGATCCCTGCCTCGGAGCGTACGTGCTCGACGGTCAGGGCAACGTCCACACCGTCCTCGCGGACTTTACGGTCCTCGCGACCGGCGGCGTCGGCCGGCTCTTCCTCCACACGACGAACACGCGCCATGCCATCGGAGGCGGCCTCGCGATGGCCGAGCGCGCGGGCGCTGCCACGCTGAACCTCGAGTACGTGCAGTTCCACCCGACGACGCTGTATCGCCCCGACGCCCAGGGTTTTCTCATTTCCGAGGCCCTGCGCGGCGAAGGGGCCGTGCTCGTGAACCGCGCCGGAGAGGCGTTCATGGGCCGCTACGCCCCGAAGCTCAGAGACCTCGCGCCGCGCGACGTCGTGACCCGCGCGATCGTCGAGGAGATGACGTCGCGGGGCGACCCCTGCGTCTACCTCGATCTCGCGCACCATTACCGCGCTCACGACGGGCAGGGCATCAGGGAGAGATTCCCGACGATCGCGGCCACCTGCGCGACGTTCGGGATCGACATCGCGAAAGAACCCATTCCGGTCGTCCCCGCCGCGCACTACCACTGCGGCGGCGTCCTCGCGGACCTCGAAGGCAGGACGACGATCCGGCGCCTGTACGCGGTGGGCGAGGTGTCGTGCACGGGCGTCCATGGCGCGAACCGGCTCGCGTCGACGTCGCTCCTGGAGGGCCTCGTCTGGGGGGACGCGGCCGGCCGGTCGATCGCGGCACGCCTGAAGAGGGGCGAGCCGCTCGGGCCGCGCGTGTTTCGCGCGATCCCCGACTGGCAGTCTCCCGGCGAGGCGCAGAACGAGGACCCCGCCCTTCTGCAGCAGGACTGGGCCACGATCCGCAACACGCTCTGGAACTACGTGGGCATCGTGCGGACGACGGCGCGGCTCGCGCGCGCGGTGGCCGACCTCAGGGATCTCGAGAAGCGCATCCTGCGCTTCTACCAGGTGACGAAGATCTCGAAGGACATCGTCGACCTCACGCACGGGATCCACGCCGCGCACCTCATCGCGACCGCGGCCTTCCGCAACCCCGAGTCGCGCGGCTGCCACTATCGCAAGAGTTGACCGGGCGCCGCCCTCTCTCACTCCGGGACGACGAGTCGCACACTGCCCGCGGCGGGACCGATCTCGAACGGCGTCGTCGTGACGGCGTCGCCGTCCACCTGCACGTCCAGCTCGTAGCCCGCGAGAGAACGTGCGGAAAAGCTCCGCACGGCGCGGCGCGAACAGCCCTCGAGCTCGAGGTGGGCGGCCTTCCCGCGCGAGAGGTGGCCGTACCAGCGCATGAGCGTGGTGCGCGAGCGCGAAGCAAAAATGACGAGGTCGAGGAGATCGCTCTCCGGGTCCGCGAACGGAGTGAGGATCGGGTCGCCGCCGTAGCGGCGCGTGTTGGCGGCGAGGACGAACGTCGCACGAACGGTGAAAGGGGCGCCATCCGCGTCGAGGCCCGTCACCTCGATCGGCGGGAACTCGTATTTCAGCCATTCGAGAGTCGCGGTCCAGCTGTAGCCGGTTCGTCCGAAGACGCGCTTGAGCCAGGGGACCACGTTTTTCATGACGCGCGCGTCGAAGCCGACGCCCGCGCCGATGAGGCTCGTCCGGCCGGCCGCGTGCCACACCGTAATGGGCCTCCTGCGAGAAGACGTCAGCGTGCGCTCCGCCTCGGTCAGGGTGCGGCCGACGCCGTATTCCCGCGCGACGACGTTCGCCGTTCCCGTCGGAAGGATCGCGATCGGAATTGGCGTCCCCAGGAGGGCTTCCGCGACCTCCCCCACCGTCCCGTCGCCGCCCGCCACCGCCACGAGGTCCAGCGTTTCCCCGAGCCGCGCGGCCACGAGCTCGGTCGCGTGGCGCGGGCGCTCGGTCGGGAGGGCGAGAAGCTCGATCTTCCGGGCCGCCGCGCGCTCCACGATGCCTCCGACGTCGACGCGCCGCGCGCCGCCGGCCATCGGGTTGTAGACGAGGAGACCGCGCCGCCATGGGCTCGCGGCCGCGTCAGCCAAACAGCGTTCCCGAACCCGTGGCCGGCTTCAGCCCGAGGTGCCGGTAGGCGAGCGCCGAGGCGACGCGACCCTTCGGCGTCCTCTGGAGGAACCCCGACTGCAGGAGAAAGGGCTCGTACAGGTCCTCGAGCGTGCCCTTGTCCTCGCCGAGCGAGTGCGCGAGCGCCGAGAGGCCGACCGGCCCGCCCGAAAAGCGCTCGATGACGAGCGTGAGGATGCGCCGGTCGATCTCGTCGAGACCGTGCTGGTCCACCTCGAGCTTGTCGAGCGCGACCTCGGCCGCGCGCTCGGTGATCGCGCTCTCCCCGGCAACCTCGGCGTAGTCGCGCACGCGGCGCAGGAGGCGGTTCGCGATGCGCGGCGTGCCGCGGCTGCGGCGCGCGATCTCGCGCGCGCCCGCGGGCTCGACGGGGCAGCCGAGGATCGAGGACGAACGCGTCACGATCGTCGCGAGCGCCTCGGCGTCGTAGAAGTCGAGGCGGTGCGTGATGCCGAAGCGCGCCGTGAACGGCTGCGACAGGAGGCCGGCCCGCGTCGTCGCGCCCACGAGCGTGAACGGCGGAAGCCGGAGCTCGACCGTGCGGGCGCCCGGCCCGGTGCCGATCACGAGGTCGAGCTTCCCGTCCTCCATCGCGGGGTAGAGGATTTCCTCGACCGCGGGCGGCATGCGGTGGATCTCGTCCACGAAAAGGACGTCGCCCGGCGCGAGGTTCGTGAGGATCGCGGCGAGGTCGCCCGCCTTCTCGAGGACGGGGCCGGACGTGACGCGGATCTGCGCGCCCATCTCGCGCGCGATGATGTGCGCGAGCGTCGTCTTGCCGAGACCGGGCGGGCCGCAGAGGAGGACGTGGTCCAGCGGCTCCTGCCGCTGCCGCGCGGCCTGCAGGAATACGCCGAGCGTCTCTTTCAGCTTCGGTTGCCCGATGAACTCCAGGAGCGCGCGCGGGCGGAGCGTGACCTCGGGGTCCGCCTCGGCCGTCTGCAGCACGCCCGAGAGAATGCGTTCGTCCATCGCCTCGATTATGGCGCGAGGAGGCCGACGAGCCCTATCGCGCCATGGATTTCAACGCGGCCTGGAGGATCTTGTTCAGGTCGTCGACGCCGACGTCGCGGACGGCCTTCTCCACGGCCTGCTCGGCCTGCGCCAGCTTGTAGCCCAGGTTCTCGAGCGCGCCGATCGCGTCGTCGACGGCAGACGCCTTCCCGGGCGCGCCGGACGCGCCCGCTTCCGTGCCGAACTTCGAGAGCTTTTCCTTCAGCTCGAGGCCGAGGCGCTCGGCCAGCTTCTTACCGATGCCCGGGATCGTCGCGAGGACGCGCGCGTTCTGCGTCGCGATGGCGCGGACGAGATCCGGCAGCGGCAGGCCCGAAAGCACCGTGAGCGCGACCTTCGGCCCGACACCCGAGACGGAGATCAGGCGTTCGAACACGTACTTCTCCTGCGCCGTCGCGAAGCCGAAGAGCGAGAGCGCGTCCTCACGGACGTGCATGTGCACGTGGACCGAGGCCTTCTCGCCGGCGGGCGGAAGCGCCGAGAACGTGCCGAGCGGGATCGCAAGGTCGTAGCCCACGCCGTGAACGTCGAGGACGAGCCGGTCCGTCCGGAGGTCGAGGACGGTCCCCGAGAGGCGGGCGATCACGGGGTTACGCTTTCGAGCCGCCCATCCGCGACAGGAGCTCGCGGTTGAACTCGATCTTCAGGTCGGAACGCCTCTTCTGGACGAGCGCCTGCAGGAGCTGGTTCGACTTCTTGCCGCGGAGACCCTCTCGCACGACTTCCTTTTCCTTCTCGAACGCCGCCTGATCGAACGGCGTCACGCTGTCGATGCGCATCACGACCGCGCCGCGCTCGGCAACGGCGAGGGGTCCCTTCAGCTCGCCTGGTTTGGCCGAGAACACGGCGTCCAGCACGGCCTTCGGCGAGCCGAGACCGGGGATGGGGCCGCCCATCGAGAATGCGTCCGGGGTCTCGACCTTGAGGCCGAGCTTCTTCGCGATCCCTTCGAGAGTCGCGCTTTCGGTCATTGCCTGCTTGAGGGCGAGGAGCGTCGCCTCGTCCTGCCTCTTTTTCTGGATGTCGGCCGCGACGCGCGCCTTGACATCGGCGAATGCCGGCAGACCGGGCTTCTTGATCTCGACGAGCTTGACGATCGCCTCGCCCCGCGGCGTCGAGACCGGGGCGGCCGCGGTCTCGCCTTCCTTGAGGGAGAACAGCTTCTCGCTGAACTGCGGGTTGAACCCGATGCCCGCCGGCGCGTCGGTCCGCGAGAGGAACTCGGTTTCGTTGAACGTCACGCCGGACCCCGCGAGCTTGCGCAGATCGTCGTCGGAGGGCTTGCCCATCTTCGCGACCTTCTCGGCGAGGCCCGCCGCGAGGCGCCTGGCCTCGTCCTTCGCGCGATCGTCCTGGAGGCGCGAACGGATGCCGGCCGAAACCTCGAACAGCGGCTGGACCCTCTCGCCCGACTTCTCGAGAACCTGGATGACGTGGTATCCGAAAGAGCTCTTGACGGGACCCACGATGTCCTTTTCCTTTGCGGCGAAGGCGGCCTCTTCGAACTCCTTCACCATCCGGCCACGGGGAAACGAGCCGAGGTCGCCGCCGTTCGCCTTCGAGCCTGGATCGTCCGACTCGGCGCTCGCGAGCGCCGCGAAGTCCGCGCCGCCCCGGAGCCTTCGGACCGCGGCTTCCGCCTTCGCCTTCTGGGCGGCGTCGTTCGCCCCCTCGACCTTGTAGAGGATGTGCCGCGCATGCACTTCCTCGCCCTTGCGGTAGGTCTCCGCGTTCGCGGCGTAGTCGGCCGCGACGTCCGCGTCCGTGACCTGGATCGTGGGACGGATCTTCGCGGTCTCGACCAGGAGGTACTTGGCCTTGCGCTTTTCGGGCTGTATGTAGGGCGTGGGGTTCGCCTTGAAGTACGCCTCCGCCTCGGCATTGGTCGCGGGCGCTTGAGCGGTCGAGACGACGGGCAGGAGCGCCCAGGCGATCTTCGCCTTGACGTTCCGCTTCTCGAACTCGGACTTCACGTCCTCGTCCGACACGACGACGGCCTCGGTGAAGAAGCGGTTCAGCTTCTCGAGGAGAATCTGCTCGCGCTGGGCCTCCTCGAAACTCTGGGGCGCGAGGCGATTCGCGGCCAGGATGCGGCGATACGTCGCGTCGCCCACGAAGACCCCGTCCTTCACGAACAACGGCTTGCCGCTCTGCGGGTCCTTGATGCCGAGGAGGTGCTGCGTCAGCTCGTCGTCCGTGACCTTGAGGTGAAGCCGATCGGCCTCCTCGCGGAAGAGACGCCGGTCGATGAGGGAGTTGAGCACCTGCTCGGGCAGATTCATCGCGCGCGCGAGCTCGGGGCTGTAGTTCTTGCCGTAGGCCTGCCGGTAGCGATCCTCGGCGGACGCGTATTCCTTCTGGAATTCGGCCGTCGTGATCCGGATGCCGCCGGCCTTCGCGGCGAAGTCCGCCACCCCGCCGCCGCGCTGGGAGCCCATGCCCCAGTCCGCGAAGACGAAGATCACGAAGACGGCGATGACCGCCCAGAGAATCCACTGGAGGTGCTTGAAGTTCTCGCGCAGTGCCTTGAGCATTCTGTTCTCCGAAGGAGGGCTCGCCCATGGAGCTCGGCGGCGCCATGGGGCCCGAAAGAATCGAGGACGATACCCCAGAGGCAAACGGCGGTAAAGTTCGCTCCGCCGGAGCTCGACCGAAGGGGCGCTCCGGATATCGGGCATGCTATAAGAATTGCTGTAAGGGTTTCCAAAAACGAGCGTTATGCCCAAGAAGTCCCCGAGCAACCTGGAGTCCCAGCTCGAGTGGTATTACGTCTCCACCGAGACGCTCGTTCGAATTCTGATCGGCGTCGTCCTGCTCGGAGCTGCCATTGCCGGCGGCGTCTTCTTCTTCATGAAGCGGGGCGAATCCACGAGCCGCGCCAAGCAGGAGATCGCCCGTGCCGAAGACACGCTCGCACGCGCCCGCCAGCAGAAGGACGCGGCGCTTTTCTCCAAAGAGCTCGCGTCGGCCGAGGACATGCTCGGCGAGGCCAGGCGAGATCTCGCGACGGGCCTGAACGACAAGGCCTCGCGCACGGCCGTCGAGGTGCAGTCGCGCGCGATGAAGATCATCGCGGGCGCGGGCGTGAAGAGCAGTGCGAACGTCGCCGACACGGCCGGAGACGTCAAGATCCAGAAGGCGAATCGCAACACCTGGGAGACGCTCCGGCCGAGCACGAGTCTCGGCGAGGGCGACTTCATCAAGACCGGCCCGAACGGCACCGCCGAAGTGCTGTGGAACGACGGCACGATGTACCGCATCCGCCCCGAGACGCTTTTCGAGGTCCACGGCGCCGGCGGCCCGTCGGGCGCGAACGTCAAACTCGTCGTCGGCACGACGGACGTGAACACGGGAGAGAAGAGCAAGGCCTCCGTGTCGACGGACTCGGCGACGGCGAACATCGGCTCGAACGCCAGCGTGGGCATGGAAACCAACGCGCTGCGGACGAACGTGAGCAGCTTCGCAGGCACGACGACGCTCACCGACAAGGCGGGGCGCGCCGTTTCCCTCGGTCCGCGCGAGAGGGTCGCGGCGCTGCGCGACGGCGGCATCGGGCCGAAGTCGACGCTCCCGGAACCGCCGTCGCTCGTCAAGCCCGAAGACAATCTCGAGATCGACTACAGAAAGCACGAGCCCCTTCTTCTGCGCTGGTCGCCGGTGAAGGACGCGAGCGCCTTCGAAGTCGAGATCGCGCGCAGCCGCCTCTTCGTCAAGGACTCCGTGCTCGACATCGGGGCGTCGGAACGCAGCAAGTCCGAAGTCCTCATCGGCATCTACGAGCCCGGCTCGTATTTCTGGCACGTACGTTCGATCCGCAAGGGAACGCCGGCCGCCCTCTCGGACTGGTCGGCTTCGCGCCGCTTCAAGGTCACTTCGGGCGACCTCTCCCAGTCGCGGCTGGACACGCTTCCCCCCGACCTCGTCATCACCCAGCGCCCGAACGTCGTCGGCTCGTCCGTCGTCCTCGTGGGACGCACGGCTCCCGGCGCGTCGGTCACCGTCAACGGCGAGATCGCGGACGTGAGCCCGGACGGCACCTTCCGCAAGGTCATTTCCATGGGCGGTGACGGCCTCCAGACGATCGTCATCAAGGCGCGTACGACCGGCGGCGAGACGGTCAAGAAGGAATCGGTACTCATCAACAGCAACTGACCGGAGGGGGCGGCCGTTCCGGGCCGTCGGACTCTCGAAAGGACCTCGTCTTGGCTTTTCGTTCCTTCTTCTCGATTTTTTCCTCCGACCTCGCGATCGACCTCGGGACCGCGAACACGCTCGTGTTCGCCGAGGGCCGTGGGATCGTCGTGCGCGAGCCGTCCATCGTGGCCGTGAACCGGATCACGAACAAGGTGGAGGCCGTCGGCAGCGCCGCCAAGGAGATGCTCGGCCGCACGCCCGGCAACATCGTCGCCATCCGCCCCATGAAGGACGGCGTCATCGCCGACTTCGAGGTCACGGAAAGGATGCTCGACTATTTCATCAAGAAGGCGCACGGCCGCTCCCTCTTCGTCCGTCCCAAGATCGTCATCTCGGTGCCGTCCGACATCACACAGGTCGAGAAGCGCGCCGTGAAGGACTCGGCCCTCCAGGCGGGCGCGAGCGAGGTCTTCATCGTCGAGCAGGCGATGGCGGCCGCGATCGGCGCGGGCCTCCCCATCACGGAGCCGACGGGCAACATGATCGTCGACATCGGGGGCGGCACGACGGACGTCGCCGTCATCTCGCTCGCGGGCATCGTCTACTCGAAGTCCGTGCGCGTCGCGTCGAACGAGATGGACGAGGCGATCATTCAGTACATCAAGAGGAAGTACAACCTCCTCATCGGCGAGCGTACGGCCGAAGCCATCAAGATCGAGATCGGCTCGGCCTACCCGCTCGACGAGCCGATCTCGATGGAGATCAAGGGTCGCGACCTCGTCGAGGGCGTCCCGAAGACGCTCACGCTCACGGACGCCGAGGTCCGGGAAGCCCTTGCGGAGACGGTCGGGATCATCCTCGACGCCGTGCGCGTCGCCCTCGAGAAGACGCCGCCCGAGCTGTCGGCCGACATCATGGACAAGGGCATCGTGCTCACGGGCGGAGGCTCGATGCTCAAGAACCTCGACCGGCGCCTTCGGGAGGAGACGGGTCTTCCCATCGCCACCGCAGAGGATCCGCTCTCCTCCGTCGCCCTCGGAACGGGCGCGATGCTCGCGGACGTCGACCTGCTGCGGAAGATCAGCCTCGACTGACGCCCGTGGCCGCGCCGACGCTCGCCGAACGCCGTCCCGAAGTCTTCCTGGCGGTGCTTCTGTCCCTGTGCCTCGTGGCGCTGTCGCTCCAGGTCAGGCGTCCCGGCGGACGGACGGTCGGCGAAGGCTGGCTCCTCACCGCCGTGTCCCCGTTCGTCGACCTCGTGACCGCGGTGCGTTCGGGGGCCCACGAGGTCGGAACCTGGGCGCAGTCGCGGCACGCCCTGCGCGTCGAAAACGGCGCGCTGAACGCCGAGGTCGAAGAGCTGCGCGGCGAGCTCCTCCGCCTGAGGGACGCCGAAAGCGACAAGGGGCGCCTCCTCGAGCTGTTCGGCGCACAGCCGTCACCGCCGCCCGGTACGTACCCCGCGCGGCTGATCGCCGTCGAATCGAGCGGCCCGTTCCACACGGCCCTCCTCGACCGGGGCGCCTCGGACGGCCTCCAGCTCGACGGCGTCGTTCTCGCGCGGGGCGGGCTCCTGGGACGCGTCATCGCCCTCGGCCCGAGGACGGCGCGCGTGCAGCTCCTCTCGGACAGCACGGCCGCCGTCGGCGTTCTCCTCACGCACGCCTCGCGCGCCGGCCGCGCCGCCGTCGCGAAAGGCGACGGACAGGGGGGGGTTTCGGTCGAGTACGTGCCGACCATCGAACCCGTCGAGCCGAACGACGTGCTCGTCTCTTCGGGCACGGACGGTCTCTACCCGGGTGGTCTTCCGGTCGGCCGCGTCGCGTCGGTCCGGCACAACAAGACGCTCTTCTGGGAAATCCAGGTCTCTGCCGCCGCCGATCCCCACGGCGAATCCATCGTCTTCGTCCTCCCTCCCGTGAGGAAGTCCGACGTCACGTCGGGCCCCTCCGTGGCGGAACGCCGCTGACGCCCGGAGGGTCCTTTTGAAACCGCTTCGCGTCGCGATCGGCCTCTCTCTCGCGGTCCTCGCGACGCTCGCGCTCGGCGCGCTCCACGTGCCGGCGCCCCCGGACTTCTTCCTCCTCGTCATCGCGGACATGGCCAAGGGCGGCGCCGCCGTGCCCGCGATGCTCGTCGGTCTTCCCGCCGGCCTTCTCGAAGACACCCTTCTCGGGCCCGGCAGACTCCTCGGACTCCACGCGTTCTCGAAGATCCTCGTCGGGTACCTTCTCGCCACGCTCGGCGCGCGCACCGTCGTCGAGAAGCCGGTCGCCGTGGGCGGCCTCCTCGCGGGCGCCGTCCTCGTGGAGGCGGCGACGCTCACCTTTCTCGTCTGGGTCCTGAAAGGCGACTTCCTGCCGCCGGCGCCATGGCGGCTCCTCGCGCGCGCGGCGACGACGGGCCTCTTCGGCGGCCTCCTGTACGCCGCCTCGCGGGTGCCCTGGAAACAGCGTCGCGAGGCCCGCCGCCGCGTGAGGTTGACCTGATGCCCGCGAGCGCGCGCGAAGACCGCCGCCCCGTCCTGTCGCGCCTCGACGTCGTCGCGCGCGGCACGTGGATCCTCATCGGCGTCCTCGCCGGCGTCTACTGGGTCCATCAGGTGCTGCGCGGCGAGGAGTACGAACGCCAGGCCGAGAACAATCGCCTGCGCCGCGTTCCCGTCACGGCGCCCCGCGGCTTCATCCTCGATCGAAACGGCGTCGTCCTCGCCGAGAACGAGCCCTCGTTCACGCTTCTCCTCTACCGGCGTGAGACGAAAGACCTCGACGCCTCGCTGCGTTTCGTCGCCGAGCTCTTCAACAGGCCGTTCGAGGACCTGAAGCACCGTGTCGAGCGCGACCGCTCGTACTACGACTTCGTGCCGGTCGTGCTTCAGGAGAACCTGACGATCTCCGAGGTGGGCGCCGTTCAGGCGCGCGCGCTCGAGCATCCCGAGCTCGTCGTCCAGAAGACCGAGCGCCGCGTGTACACGCAGGGCACGGCGGCCGCCCATCTTCTCGGCCACCTCGGCGAGGCCACCGCCGAGCAGGTCGCGGCGCGGGCGAAGGCGCGCCCCGGCGACGCGAACCCGCCGCGCCCCGGCGAGGCGATCGGCCAGCAGGGCGTGGAGGCGACGTACCAGGACCTTCTCTCCGGAGTCTCCGGGTCGCGGACGTACGTCATCGACTCTTTCGGACGCGAGGTCGGCGAGTCCGGGCACGAGTCGCCGCTGCCCGGCAACACGCTCCGTCTCACGATCGATCTCGGGATGCAGAAGATCGCCGAAGACTATTTCGAGGGCCGCGTGGGCTCCGCGGTGGCGCTCGACCCGAAGACGGGCGAGATCCTGGCGCTTCTCTCCGCTCCGGCCTACGACCCGAACCTCTTCACGCGGCGCGTGAGCCGGTCCGAATGGGAAGACATCATCGAGGACGCCGACCACCCGCTCAACAACCGCGTGCTCCAGAACGTCTACTCACCGGGGTCCATCTGGAAGCCTTACATGGCCTACGCGATCCTCACGCACGGCATCGACCCGAAAGAGCGCGTTTTCTGTCCGGGCGGCGCTACGTTCTACGGGCGTTTCTTCCGCTGCCACGGCCGTCACGGATCCGTAGACCTCACGACGGCGCTTCAGGTGTCGTGCGATACGTACTTCTACACGATGGGCAAGCGGCTCGGGATCGACGCAATCGCCGAGTCTGCGGGGCTCTTCGGCTTCGGCCGGCCCACCGGGATCGACCTCGCGCACGAGAAGAACGGCATCGTTCCCTCGCCGGCCTGGAGCCTCGCGGCGCGCAAGCACCCGTGGTATCTCGGCGAGACGATCTCCGTCGCGATCGGCCAGGGGCCCGTTCTCGTGACCGCGCTGCAGATCGCGCGCGGCATGTCCGGCATCGCGAACGCGGACGGAGCCCTCCCGACGCCGCACCTCTTCCACATCGGCGAGAACGTGCGCACCGGCGAGCGCTTCGTGTACCGGCCCGAGTCGAAGGAATCCATCCCCTGGCCGCCCGGCGCGCACGAGACGATCGTCGAAGGCCTGTGGCGCGTCGTGAACATGCCCGGGGGGACCGCTTACGGCTCGCGGGTGGCCGGTCTCGACCTCTGCGGGAAGACGGGCTCCGTTCAGGTCGTCGGGCAGAAGGAGGCGAAAAAGGGCCACCTTCTCCCCGAGGAGCTGCGCGATCACGGCTGGTTCGCGAGCTTCGCGCCGCGGGACGACCCAAAGGTCGTGGTCGTGGTCTTCGTGGAGCATGGCGAACACGGCGCGTCGGCCGCGGCGCCCCTCGCGGCGCGCCTCGCCGAATACTGGATCACGAAGGGCCGCGGCGGAACGCCCGAAATCCTCGCGGAAGTCGCCGGGCGCCCGCTGGGCCGGGCTCCCGCGCGGGCGAACTGACGCATGTCCCGCCTCGCCGAGATCATTCCCCGGCGGATCGACCTGCGCATCCTGTTTCTCGCGCTCGCGCTCACGGGGATCGGGATCGCGATGGTCGTCTCGACGACCGCCGGAACGCCGCGCGCCGATCTCGCCGGAAAACAGATCCTGTTCGCGGTCCTCGGCCTCGTCGCCGCAGGCGTTCTCCTCGCAATCGACTACCGCATCCTCCTCCAGTACTCGCCGGGACTCTACGCCTTCACGCTTCTCGTGCTCCTCTGGCTGCCGGTCTTCGGCAAGCGAATCGCGGGGGCGAAGTCGTGGGTCAAGGTGGGCGGCGGGTTCCAGCTCCAGCCGTCGGAGTTCGCGCGGATCTCGATCGCGCTGCTCCTCGCGTGGATCCTCGAAAACGACGACCGCGCGCTCCTGCGCTCGCGCACGATCTGGGCGCTGGCCGCGGCCATCGGCGTGCCCGTGATTCTCGTCATGCTGCAGCCGGACCTCGGCGTCGCGCTCACGTACCTGCCGTTCCTCCTCACGGCGCTGTTCTTCGGCGGCCTTCCCGGGCGCTGGTGGGCCGTCCTCATCGTGTCGGGGACGCTCGCCGTCGGTGGCTCGTGGTTCCTCCTGAAGGACTACCAGAAGGACCGGATCCGCACGTTCCTCGATCCGAACCTCGCCGCGCGGGGCGCGGGTTATCAGGTCCGGCAGGCCCGGATCGCGATCGGCTCGGGCGGCATCCTCGGCAAGGGCTGGAAGCAGGGAACGCAGAGCCGGCTCGGCTTCCTGCCCGTCCGCCACACCGACTTCATCTTCGCGGCGCTCGCCGAGGAGTGGGGGTTCGTGGGCGTCGCGGTCTTTCTCGCGCTTTACGGGTTCCTCATCGCACGCTCTCTCGCGCTCGCACGTGACGCGCGCGACCGCGGCGGGTCGATTCTCGTCATCCTGCTCGTGCTCAACATCGCGGTGCAGGCGCTCGTGAACGTCGCGATGAACGTCGGCGTCATGCCCACGACGGGCATCACGCTGCCGTTCGTCTCCTACGGCGGGTCCTCGCTCATCGCGTCGTGGTGCATGGTCGGGCTCATGCTGTCCGTCGCGTACCGAAGGTACGTGAACGTCTAGGGAACCCCCCGCGTACACTCCCCGCGTGCCGAAAGAGCTTCTCGTCTCCGCCTCCGATCGCGAAACGCGCGTCGCCGTCCTCGAAGAGGGGGCCGTGGCCGAGGTGCAGATCGAAAGGCGGAAGCAGCGCGGCACGGTCGGGAACATCTACAAGGGGCGCGTCACGCGCGTCCTGCCCGGCATGCAGTCGGCCTTCGTGGACGTCGGCCTCGAGAAGGACGCTTTCCTCTATGTGGCCGACGTCGGAGAGGAAGTGGACGACTTCGACGCCTTCGGCAGCGGCGGCGCCGCGGCGGCCTTCGAGGCATCCCCGGCCCCCGCCGAGGGCATCCCCGCCGAGAGCGCCCTCGCCCCTGGAGAGAGCGAGACGGCTCCGAAGCCGGTTCTGCCGTCGATCGACGAGTTGCTTCGCGAGGGGCAGGAGCTCGTCGTGCAGGTCACGAAGGACCAGATCGCGCACAAGGGCGTGCGCGTCACGACGCACGTGACCCTCCCGGGGCGCACGCTCGTCTACATGCCCACGATCGACCACATCGGCGTCTCGCGGCGCATCGAGAACGAGGACGAGCGCACCCGGCTCAAGGAGATCCTCGTGGCGCTCAAGAAGGGCCCGGGCGGCTACATCGTGCGCACGGCGGGCGAGGGGCGCGCGGCGGACGAGTTCGCCGCCGACCGCCGCTACCTCACGAAGCTCTGGGAGCAGATTCGCAAGAAGGGCGAGCGCGCCGGCGCGCCGACGCTCCTGCACCGCGATCTCGACCTCACGCTTCGCGCCGCGCGCGACATCTTCGGCTCGGATTTCGCGACGCTCTGGGTGGACGACGACGAGGAATACCAGCGCATCGTGGAGTTCCTCGATCAGGTGCAGCCCGCGCTCGTCTCGAAGGTGAAGCTTTTCCGCAAGTCGGCGCCCCTCTTCGAGGAGTACGGCGTCGACGTCGAGATCGAGAACGCCCTCAAATCGAAGGTCTGGCTCAAGTCCGGCGGCTACATCGTCATCAACCAGACCGAGGCGCTCGTGGCAATCGACGTCAACACGGGCAAGTTCGTGGGGAAGAAGCGTCTCGAAGACACGGTCGTGAAGACGAACCTCGAAGCCGTGCAGGAGATCGTGCGGCAGATCCGGCTCCGCGACCTCGGCGGCCTCCTCGTCGTGGACTTCATCGACATGGAGGAGGAGGAGCACCGCAAGGAGCTCGTCGCCGCGCTCGAGGCCGAGATGAAGAAGGACCGCTCGAAGAACCGGATGCTGCCGGTCTCGGAGTTCGGCCTCGTCGAAATCACCCGGAAGAGGCAGCGCCAGAGCCTCGAGCGCGCGCTCACGATGCCGTGCCCGTACTGCGCCGGCTCCGGCCGCACGAAGAGCGTCCCCACGATCGTTCTCGAGATCCGCCGCGAGATCCTGAAGAGGGTCGAGGTCGGGGAGGCGCACTCCCTCGTGCTGCGCGTCCATCCGGAGATCTACCGCGCGCTCGTGGGGGAAGAGAGACGTCTCGTGGAAGAGCTCGAGGAGCAGATCGGCATGCCGGTCCACGTCCAAAGCGACGAGCACCTGCATCACGAGCGCTTCGACATCGTCCTCGAAGCCTGACCGGGAGCGTCGTTTCGGCGCGATCGCGCTGGCATGCGGCGTGCGAAAGAGGGGCAGCGCACTTCTCCTCCTCCGGCCGCTCCCGAGCGGCCTCTTTTTGCTGGCCGCCGGTTCGACCGCCCTAGACTGACGGGGTGACCGGGAACGACCGCCTCTTCACGCGCCGGTTCTTCGTGATGTGCGGGTTCACCTTCACGGTCTTCCTGTCCCTTTTCCAGCTTCTCCCGACCGCGCCGTTCCGGATTCTCGAGCTCGGCGGCTCCACGACGGCCGCGGGGCTCTTTCTCGGACTCCTGACGTACGCCTCTGCGCTGTCGGCTCCGCTCACCGGCGCGCTCGCGGACCGGATCGGGCGGCGCCGGATGCTTCTCGTCTCGAGCATCGCGATCGCGGGCTTCGCCCTCGCCTACGCGTTCGCGACGCGCTGGGAGATCCTGGTCGCGCTCGTCTTCTTCCACGGTCTCTTCTGGTCGGGCCTCCTCTCGGCGTCGGCTGCGTACATGACGGGCCTGATCCCGAACGAGCGGCGTGCCGAGGGCATCGGCTACTGGGGAATGGCGACCGTCCTCGCGACGGCGTTCGCGCCCGCCCTCGGCCTCGCCGTCTACGCGCTCTCCTGGAAGGCGCTTTGCGCGTCCGTCGGCGTCCTGAACCTCGCGATGGCCGCGATCGCGTGGAACCTCGAGCCGGATCCCCCGCGAGAGGCTCCGCACGGACCGTTCTTCACGATGGACCTCGTCGAGTGGCGCGTTCTCGCGCCGTCGCTCGCGCTCTTCCTCTGCAGCTTCGGCTACGGGGGCGTCACGAGCTTCGTGGCGATGTGGACGGAGAAGAACGGCGTTGCACCGCGTGGTCTTTTCTTCACCGTCTTTTCGCTGACGGTGCTCGTCCTGCGGCCTTTTCTCGGCCGCTACGCCGACCGCACGGGGCCTCGCCGCGTCCTCGTTCCCCTGCTCGGCATCACCGCGCTGGCGTTCGCGCTCCTCGCCGTCGCGACGACCGGGCCGCTCCTCGCTCTGGCGGCCGTCCTCTTCGGCGCGGGGTTCGGGAACGTGTACCCGGTCTTTGCCGCGCATGTGACGCGGCACGTCCGTGAGGAGCGGCGCGGGGCCGCCTTCGGGGCGATTCTCGCGGCGTTCGACGTGGGGATCGGCACCGGCTCGATCGCGCTCGGCGCCGTCATCGGGCGGGCCGGTTTCCCGGCTGCGTACGGGACGGCCGCCGCGCTCGCGGTGCTCTCGGTGCCCGCGTTCCTCCTGCTGGACCGGCGTGCATTTCCCCCGGCGAGCGGCGTATCCTCGGCGACATGAAAAGCGCGCGCTTCCCCCGCTTCGCCTGGAAGGAACTCCTCCGCGGACCGCTCGGCACGCCGATCGTCCTCGCCCACGGTATCCGCCCGGTCGGGCGGCTCATGCCGATCCGCGCCGCGAGCCTGAAGGCATGGCGGCGCCTTTCGGCTCTCCCGGTCTCGACGCCCGTGAAGAAGGCGCTCTACCGCGCCCTCTACGTGCTCCCGTTCGGGCCGGGCGACCCCGCGACGATCGGCAGGGTCGTCCGGCGTCACCGCGCGTTCTTCGCCGCCCACTCCTGACGCGCGGGCGCCCGGCGCCGCTAATTCAGTTCGAGACGATTCCCGCCTGAGGTTCCGGGCCGTCAGCGCGGAGGAGCAGGAGCCCGCCCCGGAGGGCGGCCCCGCGCAGCGTCACGGCCAGGGCCTCGCCGAGATCGTCCACCGGGTGGACGGTGATCATGTCGCGGGCTTCTTTTGGCAGATCCGCAAGATCGGGCTCGTTGTCCTTGGGGATGACGATCGTCCGGATCCCCGCCCGGACGGCGCCGAGCACCTTCTCCTTGAGCCCGCCGATCGGCAGCACGCGGCCCGAGAGCGTGACCTCGCCCGTCATCGCGATGTCGTGCCTGGCCGGGATCTTCGAGAGGGCCGACACGATCGCCGTGGCCATCGCGATGCCCGCGGAGGGGCCGTCCTTCGGGATCGCGCCCGCCGGCACGTGGATGTGGAGGTCGCGCTCGAAGGCGTCGTCCGGGATGCCGAGGAGAGCCGCGTGCGAGCGCGCGTAGGTCCAGGCGGCGCGGGCGGATTCCTTCATGACGTCCCCGAGCTGGCCCGTGAGCACCACCTCGCCCTTTCCCTTCATGAGCATGGCCTCGATGAACATGATGTCGCCGCCCGCCGGCGTGTAGTACATGCCGGTCGCGAGACCCACCTGGTCCGTGACGATCTTCTTCTCGGGGTGCACGCGCTTCTTGCCCAGGAGCGGAAAGACTTCCGCCGCATCGACGGTGACGCCCGCGACCTCTCCGGCCGCGATCTTTCGCGCCACCTTGCGCCCGAGCTTTCCGAGCTCGCGCTCGAGCTGCCTCACGCCCGCCTCGCGGGTGTAGCTCGTGATGACCTCGGCGATCGCGCCGTCCGTCAGCGTGAGCTGCCCGGCCGCCAGGCCGTTCTCGCCGAGCTGGCGGGGCACCAGGTATTGCCGCGCGATCGCGAGCTTCTCCTTCTCGGTGTAGCCCGCGAACTCGACGACCTCGAGACGGTCGAGAAGGGGCGCGGGAATGCCCTGCAGGAGATTCGCCGTCGCGATGAAAAGAACCTCGGAGAGGTCGAACGGCAGGCCGAGATAGTGATCCGTGAACGAGTCGTTCTGCGCCGGGTCGAGCACCTCGAGGAGCGCACTCGC
This sequence comes from Thermoanaerobaculia bacterium, assembly GCA_036385755.1. Taxonomy (GTDB): domain Bacteria; phylum Acidobacteriota; class Thermoanaerobaculia; order UBA5066; family UBA5066; genus Fen-183. Next base: position 3,683 of record DASVJU010000024.1, on the reverse strand, counting down.
GGGATCGCCCTGGAACGACACGCCGAGCTTGTCGATCTCGTCGAGGAGGAACACGGGGTTCTTCGTGCCGGCCTGCTTCAGCCCCTGGAGAATGCGGCCCGGCATCGCGCCGACGTAGGTCCTTCGGTGGCCGCGGATGTCGGCCTCGTCGCGCGCGCCGCCGAGCGCGATGCGCACGTACTTGCGGCCCATCGCGCGCGCGATGGACTTCGCGATGGAGGTTTTGCCGACGCCCGGAGGACCGACGAAGAGCAGGATGCGTCCCTTGCCGGCGGGCGCATCCTTGATTCCGGCCCGCATCTGGCGCACGGCGAGGAACTCGAGGATCCGGTCCTTTACGTCGTTGAGCGCGTAGTGGTCCTCGTCGAGAACGCGCGAGGCTTCGTTCACGTCCAGCTTCTCATCGCTACGGACGCCCCACGGCAGCTCGGCCACGGTCTCGAGAAACGTGCGGATGACCTGGGACTCCATCGACTCGCGCCCGATCCGCTCGAGACGCGACAGCTCGCGATCGACCTCCTTGCGGGCCTCCTCGGACAGCGGGTGCGCCGCGAGCTTCTTCCTGAGCTCCTCGAGGTCGGCGGCGTCCTTGCCCTCGCCCTCGCCGAGCTCCTTCTGGATCGCGCGAAGCTGTTCGCGAAGCAGCATCTCGCGCTGGCGGTCGCCGATCTGCTCTTTCACCTTCGACTGGATGTCTTCCTGCGCCGCGAGGACGCCGATCTGCCTCTGCACGTGGACGAGCACGCGGCGCAGGCGGTCCTCCACCGAGAGCGTCTCGAGAAGCTGCTGCCTCTCGGGCGTCGGGATGTCGATGTACCCCGCGACGAGATCCGCGAGGAGCCCCGGCTGGCCGACCTGGGCGAGGAATTGTTCGACGGCCTCGTCCGGCAGCCCCATCTTCGTGCCGAGCTCGGCGGCGCGCTCTCGCGCTTCCTTGTGGAGCGCGGAGAAGAGCGGGTCCTTCGGATCCGTGGGCGCCATCTCCTGCGCGTCCGCGACGACGGCCTCCATCATGCCGTTCGGCTTCTCGACGACGCGCATCGCGATGCCGCGCCGCTTGCCTTCGAGGAGCAGGCGCATCCCGCCCGGCCCGCGCTGGACCGAGCTCACGCTCGCGATCGTGCCGATCGTGAAGAGACCCTCGGGCGTCACGCGTTCGACGTCGGCGCGCTGCGCGACCGCGAAGATGAGCGAGTCCGGCTGGCGGACGGCGTGCTCGATGGCGCGCAGGGTTCCGGCGCGCCCCGCCGAGATCGGGAAGCTGACACCGGGGAAGAGGACGGCGTTGCGAAGGGGGAGTACGGGCAGAGTCAGGGTTTCCGACATGCCCCGATAACGCCTGCGGATCGACCCCTATTCCCTGATATGAGTCAACTCAACGCAGATCGGTAGAAGGCATTTTATTAGAATGAGATAGAGAGAGGGGGCGGTGCGAGCTCGTCACCGCCGCAGGAGCTTCGCGAGGACATCCACGCCGCGCAGGGCGGCCTCCGGAGGGACCGCCGTATAGCAGAGCCTCACGTGAGTCGGGTAGGGACCGAAGCTCGGGCCCGGCGCGAGGAAGAGCCCCTCCTCCGCGCAGTCCACGAGGAGGCCGCCGAGTCCCCGGGCATCGAGCGCAGCGGCGACGTCGAGGAAGAGGAACGTGCCTCCCTCCGGCGCGGGGACGCCGAGCCGGCGCGCGGCCTCGGCGCCGGTGGCCGCGTATTCGGCGCGCGCCTCGGCGACCCAGGCGTCGGCCGCGCCCGCGAGGATGCGGAGCGCGGCGTGCTGGGACGCCGTCGGAGCGCTGTAGGTCGTGTGGGCCCCGAGCTTCACGATCTGAGAGAGCGCGGCCTCCGGCCCGACGAGCCAGCCGAGGCGCGCGCCCGCCAGGCCGTAGGCCTTCGACAGGGAGTGCGCGGCAACCGTCCGCTCGGGCGCTAACGGGAAGGCGTACGCGTGCGGACCGGCGTACGCATAGTCCTCATAAACCTCGTCGGCGAAGATCCACAGGTCCCGCCGCCGCGCCCAGGCGGCGAGAGCCGCGAGCGACGCGCGCGGGATCAGGCGGCCCGACGGATTGTTCGGGGTGTTCAGATACAGGGCGACGGTCTTTTCCGTGGCTCGAGTCTCGACCGCCTCGACGGCAGCCTCCGGAAAAAGGTCGCCCGAATGACGATCAAAGACCAGCGGCACCTCGACCGGCACGGCACCGGCCAGCCGCACGTGTCCCTCGATGAGCGGCCAGTGCGGCGCGAGGAGGAGAACCTCTTCGCCGGGCGAGACGAGAGCGCCCACGGCGGCCATGAGGCCGGCCGTCGCGCCGCCGGTCACGAGGACGTTTCCGCGTGCAATGTTCGTCTCCGCGCGAGCCCGGGTCCGCGCCGCGATCGCGTCGCGCAGCTCCGGGAGGCCCCAGACGTCCGTGTAGCGGTTGATGCCCGGAATGCCCCGCCCGAGCTCCTCGGGACGGCACCCCGCGGGCGCCGTCCGATACGTGTCGCCGACGTGGAGCGGGAAGACCTCTCCCTCGAAGGTTTCCATGCGGCCGAGGAGGCTCGAGTACGGGTTGCCGCGAAGCGCGGCGGCAGCGGGCGACGTGGCGGGCGGGCGGGGCACGGGGTGATGCTAGCGCCCGGCCGCTCCTTCGGGATTGAGTTTTCGCCGGCGCATGCGGCATCGTTACGCGGATGGACTCGCTCGTCGATCTCCCCGCGTACCTGCGCCGCGTCGGCCTCGACACGGCGCCGCCTGCGACGCCCGAAGGCCTCGCGGCCGTCCACCGCGCGCACGCGGGCTCGATTCCTTTCGAGAACCTCGACATCCTCCTCGGAAAGGAAATCCGCCTCGACCTCCCGTCGCTCGAAGCCAAGCTCGTCGCCGCCCGGCGCGGGGGCTATTGCTTCGAACAGAACGCGCTGTTCGCCGCGGCGCTGACGGGCCTCGGCTTCGCCGTCACGCCGCTCGCGGCGCGCGTGCGGCTCGGCGGCCGCGCGGACAGCGCCCGCGCGCACATGCTCCTTTCCGTCCGCGCCGAAGGCCGCGATTGGCTTTCAGACGTCGGCTTCGGGGGCGGCGGACCGTGGGAGCCGATTCCGCTCGAGCCCTCGGGCGACGTGCGCCAGGGCGGCTGGCGTTTCCGCATCGTGGAGGACCGTCGCGAGCGCATCCTTCAGAACGCGGGGCCTGACGGGTGGCGCGACCTCTACGGGTTCACGCTCGAGCCGCAGCTCCCGATCGATTACGTCGTCGCGAATCACTACACGTCGACGCACCCGAACTGCATGTTCACGAAGATCCCCGTCGTCCAGCGCACGTGGGCGACCGGCGCCGAGATGCTGCGCGGCGCCGTCCTTCAGTCCGTGAGACCGGGCGAGGCGCCCATCGAGTCGCCCGCGCCGGAAGGCGACGCGCTGCTCGACGTCCTCCACGAAAGGTTCGGACTCGACTTCCCGGCCGGCACGCGCTTCGTGCCCCGGAACCTTTAGCCGCGACACCTAGGGCCGCCGCGGCAGATCGCCGAGCCCGTCGAGCCACGCCAGGAAGTCGCGTGCAACCTCGGCGTGCCCCCACTTCACGAGATGGCAACCGTCGTAATGGATGTACTTGCCCTCCCGGTGCCAGCGGCGCATCGCCGGCAGCAGGTCCCGGCACTCGACGGAGAGCTCCGCGCACATCTCGCGAAAGTACTTCTGCGGGCG
>DASVJU010000023.1:0-1616 GCA_036385755.1 Thermoanaerobaculia bacterium | reverse complement strand
ACAGGAACCGTCGGCTCCTGCTCGAACGACGCCGGGATCGTCACGCTCCCGGACGGCACGCACCTCGTCCTCGCCGTTTTCGTGCGCGGCGGCACGGCCGCCGGGCGGGACGCGGCGATCGCGTCCGTGGCGCGTGCCGCGTGGAAGGCGTTCGCTCCGGCCCGTTAGGCCGGAGGGACACGCTACCCGAGCTGCACGCTCGCCGACAAGTCAGGCGCCCGTGAACGGGACCGGCTGCGAGGCGAGGATCGCCTCGGGGTTGTCGATGAAGAGGCCCCGCGCGACGTCGGCCCCCCACTTCTTCCGGACCCTCTCGTGCGCGGGGGCCATCCGCGGAGGCCGCTGCGACATGGAGTGCGCGTCCGACGCGATCGCGTGGACGAGGCCGAGCCGGAAGAAATCCTCGCACGCCTTCTGCGCGGTCTTTCCGAAGTCGCCGAGAAGGCTGCCCGCTGTGATCTGGACGAGCGCGCCCCTCTTGACGAACTCCGCGAGCCTCTCCGGCTGGCGCGCGAACACGGGGTGGCGTTCGGGGTGCGCGATGATCGGGTGGAGTCCGAGAACCCTCAGCTCGTGGAACACGGACACGATGAGCGGCGGAACGTGGCCCGGACTGAACTCGATCAGGAGGTAATGCCCCCGGGCGAGCCCGGTCAGCGGGCTCGTCGGCCCCTTCTTCGCGAGCCCGACGACCTCATCCGAGAAGTAGTACTCGCATCCCGGCAGGATGCGAGGAGTACCGCCGAGCCGCTCGTTGAGCGCCCGGACGAGACGGTCCCGGGCGACCGGGTTCGTGTTTACCCACTTGTCGCGGAGGACGTGCGGCGTCGCGACGATCCGCGTCGTGCCTTCCGCCGCAGCGGCGCGGCAGAGCGCGACGGCCTCATCCCACGACGCCGGGCCGTCGTCGACGCGCGGGAGGCAGTGGAAGTGGATCTCGATCACGAATGGGAAGACTGCGCCCCGGGCGCCGGGACCTAGAAGAACGACTCCTTGATCACGACGACGTCGTCCGCCTTGAGCGCCGGGTCGACGTCCTTGCCCGACAGGACGCGTTTGTAGTCGACCACGGTCTCGACGTCCCGTCCGGACGCGTCCCGCCGCTTGATACGGATCGTCTTGGACGCGCGGTCGGTCAGCCCTCCCGCTTTCGCGAGCACCGACAGAAGTGTGAGCCGGTCGTCGGCCGAAAACTCGACGGCACCGGGCACCTTGACCTCGCCGATGCAGAAGATCCTCACCGTGCTCCGCGCCGGGATGTTCACGACGTCCGACGGGTAGATCGGGATGTTCCACATCTGCGAGGCGCTGCGGAAGAGGTCGTCGGTCGAGACCTCGAGGGTATCGGACAGCCCGTTGTCGCTGCGGCGAAGGACGTAGATCTTCCGCCCCGCCGCCTCCGTCACGCCTCCCGCGGCCGAGATCGCCTGCAGGAGGAACCAGCGGCCCGAGATGTTTAGCGATCCCGGGCGTTGGACCGCGCCGAGGATCGAAACGGGCTTGTTCGCGAAATCCTTGATGACGATCGAGACGTCCGCCCGGTTGACGTACTTTTCCTTCAGGAGCGCCTCGAGGTGATCACTCACCTCGGCGGCCGTGAGGCCCTGAACCGGAAA
>DASVJU010000022.1:0-4604 GCA_036385755.1 Thermoanaerobaculia bacterium | reverse complement strand
CACGTTGCCCTTGTTCTTCTCGATCGCGTCGACGATCTGCTCCGACTCCTTCACGTTCACGCGCGGGTCGTTCGCGCCCTGCCCGATGAGGAGCGGGCGGACGATCTTGTCGGCCTTGAAAAGCGGTGAGGCGTTCCGGATCAGCTCGGCGTCTTTCGGGTCGTCCACGTTGCCGATGCGGACGTCCATCGAGGCGCGTTCGGGCTTCCAGTAAGGCGGAATCGCCGCAATGAGCGTCTTGAGATTTGAGGGGCCCACGATATCCACGCCGCAGGCGAAGACGTCGGGCGTGACGGTGAGGCCGGCAAGCGTGGCGTAGCCGCCGTACGAGCCTCCGAAGACGGCGACCTTCTTCCGGTCCGCGATTCCTTCCTTAGCGGCCCAGTTCACCGCGTCGACGAGATCGTCGTGCATCTTCAGCCCCCACTGGCGATTCCCGGCATTCAGGAATTTCTTGCCGTATCCGGTGGAGGCGCGGAAGTTCACCTGGAGGACGGCGTAGCCGCGGTTCGCGAACCACTGCGCGTACGCGCTGTAGCCCCACGTGTCGCGCCCCCAGGGACCGCCGTGAACGAAGAGAACCATCGGGAGGTTCTTCGGCGGCACGCCGACGGGAAGCGTGAGATAGGAGTTCAGGTTGAGCCCATCGCGGCTCTTGATGACGACGGGCTTCATCGCCGCGAGCGGCAGACCCTGCAGCTTCGGCCTCTGCGACAGCAGGAACGTGCCCTTCTTCGCGGCGCGGTCCCAGCGCCAGTACGTGACGGGACCGCGGTCCGAGTCGAAGGCGACGAGCCAGGCGTCGTCGGCGAACGTGCGGTCGACCACGTTGAAGTCGCCGTCCGTGAGCTTCGCGATGCCTTCGAAGTCCGCCTTCACCGACGGATCCAGGACACGCCACGTGGCGCGGCCCGGCGCGAAGGAGACAGCCTCGACGACGTGGCTCCTGGGATTGATGAGGACGCCTTCGGCGTCGACTTCCCCGGACGACGCGAGGACCTTTTCGGCTCCCGTCGCGAGATTCTTCTCGATGAAGGCGGCCGTGTCGCGCCCGGTCGAGGATCTGAGATACAGGGTCGTGCCGTCGGCGTTGAAGTCCTCCATGTCGAGGATCTCGTCGGGCCCGACCTTGACGAGGCTTCTCCAGGGCGACTTCACGTCGTCGCGCACCCGGATCTCAATGCCGCCGTCGGGGGTCTGGACCTGGCCCGCCCGCACCCGGAACTTCGCGTCGGCGCCCCAGCCGAGCACGTCGCCCGGATTCTCGGTGTCGAGGACGAGCGCTCCTGTCTTGAGGTCCAGCCGGTGCACGTCGAAGAGCTCCCGGTTCCGCAGGTTCATCTCCACGAGAGCCTGGTCCGGGAAAGCATCCTCGAGCGCGGAGATGCGGGCGCGAACTCCCTGGAACGGGGTGTAGTCGCGGACGTTTCCGGAGGCCAGGTCGACGCCGTAGACATGGAAGTTCTCGTCGCCGTCGTTGTCCTGCTGATACAGGAGGGTGCCGCTGTTCTTCGCCCAGGAGTACTGCCGGATCCCGCGCTTCTTGTCGGCCGTGATCATCTTGTCGTCGTCCTTGCCGACGGTCTTGACCCAGACCTGCAGGACGTTCTTCTTGTCGGGGGCGATCCAGGCGAGGCGTTGGCCGTCTGGCGAGAGCCGGGGCTGCGTCCGTTCGGGATTCCCAAACAGGATTTCCCGGGAAATGAGAGGCGGCACCTGGGCCGGGAGGGAGCCGGCCGGGACGAGGAGGGCGAGGGCGGCAGCGGTCAGGGCGGCCCGCGAGAACAGGGATTTCTGCATGAGAGGAGAGTCTCCTTTTCTCTCAATACGTGGATTTACGACCTTGGGTTCCGGCGTCCGCCCCCGCTGAGGAACCTTCGGGTGGGGGTTGGCGTAATCCTTTCTGAAATCGGGCCCTGCCCGGGAGGCCTTGGACATGCGAAAACTGGTGAAGACTCTCCTCGCGCTGATCGTCCTGGCGGGAGCGGCTACCGGCGTCTACGCCTACAGCCGGGGCGGCAAGAAGGCCGACGGCGGGATGAAGCTCGTGGACGCCCAGACCGGCTCGATCGTCGAGAAGGCGATCGCCGTCGGGCAGATCCAGCCGCGACAGAAGTTCTCCGTCAAGTCGAAGATCTCGGGCATCGTGCGCTCCTGCCGGGTCGAGGTCGGCGACAGGGTAAGAGCCGGGGATCCGCTTTTCGAGATCGGCCCCGACCCGACGCCTCTCGAGCTGACGGGCGTCGACCGCGCAGTCGAATCGGCGCGGGCGACCTTCCAGCGGGCCCAGCTCGAGTTCGACCGCTCGCAGGAGCTCTTCCGGCAGGGGATCACGCCGAAGTCCGACGTCGACCAGAAGCGCGAGAGCTTCGAGCTCGCGAAGGTCGCGCTCAACAAGGCCGAGCAGGACCGCGACCTCACGCGCAAGGGCCGGCTCGCGAAGACCGAGACGACGGGGCTCGAATCCATCATCCGGGCGCCCGCGGCCGGGACGATCCTCACGCGCCTCGTGAACCCGGGCGACCCCGTCGTCCCGCTCACGTCCTACCAGCCGGGCACGGAGATGGCGACCATCGCGGACATGAGCGACCTCGTCTTCAAGGGCACGGTGGACGAGATCGACGTCGGCAAGCTCCGCGTCGACCTCCCGGCGCGCATCAAGGTCGGGGCGCTCCCCACCGACGTCGTGACGGGCAAGGTCTCGCGCATCGCCCCGCAGGCCCAGCAGAAGGAGGGCGCGACGCTCTTCGACGTCGAGATCGAGCTCGAGCGGAACCCGAAGATCACGCTGCGCGCCGGTTACTCGGCGAACGCGGACCTCATCATCCGCGAGAAGAAAGACATCCTCACGATCCCCGAGCGCCTCGTCCTCTGGGAGGACGGCGGCAAGAAGAGCTTCGTCGAGATCCCGGACGAAAAAGCGAAGGGCAGCAAGATCGAGCCGAAGAAGGTCGAAGTCAAGCTCGGGATCTCGGACGGGATGAGCGTGGAAGTGGTGTCGGGTCTCGCCAAAGGCGACAAAGTCGTTCAGAGACCCCCAAAGGAAATCTCTTAGGAAGAGAAGAGGAGATTTTTCGTGACGAGATAACGAAATGGCAACATTGAAAGAAGTCCTTCGCCAGCTCCTCCGCGACGTGCGCAGCCAGAAGCTCCGCACGTTCCTGACGGTCTTCGGGATCGTCTGGGGCACGGTGGCCGTCACGCTGCTTCTCGCGTTCGGCACGGGCCTCAAGAAGCAGATGATCAAGACGACCGCGGGCCTCGGCGACCGGATCTGCATCGCCTGGCCGGGGCTCACGTCGATCCCGTACCAGGGCCTCGGCAAGGGCCGGAAGATCCGCCTCATGGAGGAGGACGTCGAGGCGATCCGGAACGAGGCCGAGGGGCTCTCGGGGGTGTCGAGCGAGTATTCGACGTCCATGAAACTCCACCTCGACCTGAAGACGTGGCCCGTCGACGTCTCCGGCGTCTCGCCGGAGTTCGGGTGGATGCGCAACCTGATCCCGGACGCCGGCGGCCGGTTCATCGACCCGACGGACATGGCCGAGCGGCGCCGCGTCGTCTTCCTCGGCGACAAGCTCGCCGCGAACGTCTTCGGCAAGGCCGAGGACGCGGTCGGCAGGACCGTCATGCTCGGCAGCTCGCCGTTCCTCGTGATCGGCGTCCTCAGGACGAAGACGCAGGACTCGAGCTACAGCGGGCGCGACAACGACAAGGCCTCGATTCCGGGGACGACCTACCGCGCCCTCACGGGCGAGAAGTACGTCGACAACGTCATCTATCAGGCCTCGTCGACGTTCGAGACCGAGGCGCTCTCGGCCCGGATTCTCGAGATCCTCGGCAAGCGCAAGAAATTCGACCCGACGGACAAGGAGGCCCTTTCCGTATGGGACACGACGGGCCAGTTCAAGTTCTTCGACACCTTCATGCTCGCGTTCACGGGGTTTCTCGGCGTCGTCGGCTCGCTCACGCTCCTCGTAGGAGGCATCGGTGTCTCGAACATCATGAACGTCGTCGTCGAGGAGCGGACGAAGGAGATCGGGATCAAGATGGCCCTCGGGGCGCGGCAGGGCTTCATCCTCCGGCAGTTCCTCCTCGAGACGCTCCTCGTGACCGGGATCGGCGGGACGATCGGGTTCGCCGTATCGCTCACGATCTGCGCGGTGTTCCCGCGGTTCGGGCTCACGGACTACGTCGGGATCCCGGAGGTCTCGCCTTTCGTCGCGTCGATCACGATGGCGATCCTCGGGCTCATCGGGTTTTTCGCCGGGTGGTTCCCGGCGCGCGAGGCGTCGCGGCTGGACCCGGTCGTCGCGATGAAGCTCTGATGCGAACACCCGCCGTCGTCCTGACCCTCTTCGCCCAGTCCTCGCGGCTGTCGAAGAAGCGTGCCTTCCTGACGATCGCGGCGATCGCGTGGGGGACGGTCGCGATCCTCCTTCTCCTCTCTTTCGGCGAGGGCCTCAAGCGGCAGATGGACCGCAACCGCCGTTCGACGGGCGAGAACCTCGCCGTCATGTGGCCGAACGAGACCTCGAAGCCATGGAAGGGTATGAACCCGGGGCGGCCGATCCGGCTCACGACGGACGACGTTTCGTTCGTCG
>DASVJU010000021.1:0-9403 GCA_036385755.1 Thermoanaerobaculia bacterium | reverse complement strand
GGCGCGCGCGCGACGCTCGAAGGGCTCGCGAAAGACGCCAAGGAGCCGTTCGGACCGCTCGCGCTCCTGCCGGTCTCGTACCGCGACGGGGCGTCGCGCCTCATGCTGCAGCTCTTCGTGCCGGCCTCCGTCGCCGGAACCGGAGAAGGCGCGAAGCTCCTCGTCCTCGCGCGCGACAAGGAAGGCAAGGACGCCGTGCGACTCGAGGAGGCCGCGGCGCTGCGCAAGACGAAAGCCGACTTCTTCACGGACCGCGCCGTCCGGATCCTTCCGGGCGACTACGATGTCGCCGCCGCCCTCGTGGACCCGGCCGGAAAAGTGCTCGCGTCGGCCCGGCGGCCCGTCACGGTGCTTCCTCTCGCGACGGAATTCGCGGCCTCGCCCCTCGTCGTGGCCGTCAACGACTTTCCCGTCGAGGCCCCGAAGCCCGACGAGCCGTTCACGTTTTCGGCGCGGCGCTTCGTGGTCAAGGGGGACGGACGGGTCGATCTCGCGGACGGCCTCTCGTATGCGGTACGCCTCTACAACCCGCCGATCGACCCCGTCTCGCAGACCATCACGCTGAAGCGGACGCTCAAGATCAAGCCCAAGGGACAGCCGGCGATCGACGTGCCGACTCCGCCCGACGAACCGGCAAAGGTTCCCGAGCAGAAGGAGCAGGGGACGCTCGTGCTCGACATTGCCGGAGGCGTCGTGGATTCGAACGTCGGGCAGTACCTCAAGCCGGGGGAGTACGAGCTCAGGCTCACGCTGCTGGAGCCCACGACCCAGAAGAAGCTCGACCTCGCCACGCCGTTCACGGTCGTGGGATCTGCGAAGAAGTAGGCTATTCCACGCGCACGGACACCGAGCCGACGCCGATGTGGTTCGTGGCGACGTCTCGTACGGTCGCCACGAACCGCATGTTGCCCGTGCGCGACTTGAATTCGCCCCGGTAGACGAAGGGCTCCCCGGCCGACTTCGCGAGGGCCTCCGGGCTGACGACGATCTCCTGTCTCTCGACGACGGGGGTGGAGCGTCCACCGGTGTCCTCGACGGCCGCGAGGGTCATCTCGACGACGGCTCTCTTCTTCCCGCTCTCGTCGAGGAACGTGAGCGACGAGAGCGGAACGACGACGGCGAAGGGGACGGTACGGCGGCCTAGCCCGGCGCCCTTCTTCGGGGTCGACGTCTGGAGCGCGACCTGGAAGTCGCCCCCGGCGTCCGGCGTGATGAGGCTCATTTCCATGCGGTCGTGCGCCGCGTCCGCGGCCGTGAGCGGCGCGTAGCCGCGCCGCGTCCGGACCGTCACCCCGGGGCGCGACGTCGACACCTTCACGTCGTGACGCGGCTTTTTCGCGTCGAACGACGCGAGCGTCACGCCGACGGCGTAGTAACTGGACGACTCGCGATAGATCTGGTCGAGCGCGGGCGCGAATCCATTCCGGTTCTCGACGAGGATGCCGCCCGTCTCGCCGGCGAAGCCGGCGAGCAGCTCGCGGCGGTTCGCGTTCGCGAGGAAGGGGTCGATCGCGGGGGGGTCGGATTCGCCGGCATCCACGTCCGTGGCGAGGCCCCGTGCGTCGAGCACATGGATCGTGATGCCCGAGCGGTTCGCGGCGTCCAGCACGGCCCGGTAGGGGTCCTGAATGCTGTAGTCGAACTGATTCAGGGCCGTGCCGCCGAGCGCCTGGGCGAAGCTCTGCCCGGGGCGGAGCTCCATGCCGTGGGAAACGTAGAGGAGGACGCGCCTCCCCGAGCGTGCCCCGAGGGCCTCGACCGCGCGCTGGAACTCGTTCAGAGTCCCCTTGTCGCGCGCCCACGCCTGGGCGCCCCAGTTCCTCACGACGGAGTCTCGCGCGCTCTGCCCGCGCTGCGTGAAGGGCGAGTACCGGCGCGCCTGCTGAATGGACTGGCGGTACTCGACGTCCCAGTGGAGACCTCGCGGCGGCTTTGCTTCGAGGCGCGAGAGACCGCCGAGGAGATCCTCCTTCGAATTCGTGAACGGCACGAAGACGTGCGTCGAGACGTTGTAGGCGAGGATCGCCATCGCGTCGGAGGGCGAGAGGCGCGTGACGAAGTCGCGCAGGCCTTCGAGGACGCGTTTGCGCTCGAAGGGCAGGAGATGTTCGTCGTCGAAGAACACGAGGAACTGCCGGGGGAGAAAGTGCTCCGCGCCCGCCGCGGTCGTCTGCAGGATCAGGTCCGGCGACGCCGTCGCGAGGTCGGGGCCGTGAAGCTGCCCGGCCTCGACCCGCGCGAAGTAGTCGAGCGCGACGGGCTTGCCGTCTACCGCCACGGAAATTTCGGCGCGGGTGAGGTCCGTCACGGACCGGCCGTCCTTCGCCGTCGCGATGACGTCGAGATCCATCGCGGTGACGTCCACGGTCGCGCGGAGGCCCGTGCGCACGGGCGGAGCGACGGCGGCCCCCGCCGGCCCGGCGACGGCGACGGCGGAGACGAGCATGGCGAGAGCAAGCCGCGGAAGACGGGCGACGTTCATGAGGTACCTCGTTGAAAGAAGAAGAGAGAAAAGAAGGCGGTCAGAGCTGCAGGATCTCGCGCAGCATGGCCGCGTCCCGGGAAATGAGGTCGCATCGGTCCGGGCGCGCGGTCAGGGCGACGACCTGTTCGGTGAGTCGCGGGTCGTCGCTCGACCATTCCTGTCCGATCTGTTCGGAGGGAGCGGCCTGCTTGGCAAGAAAGATCAGCCGTTCGGCGACGGGGCTTTTTGTCGTGACGCGCCCGCTCGAGCCGAGGACATCCTCGACCGACTGGGGGAGATTCAATTTCCGGGCCAGGACGCGGCCCGCAGCGGCCCGGAAGCGCGAGAGGGCGGCCGCGCGTATGGGCCCCGGGGGGAAAGCCACCGAGATCAACAACTTGAGGAGCTCGTAGCTGCCGAGGGGCTCGAGGAGTCCGAGCGTGTACGCGTCCTCCCGCTCGAGACCATGCTCCTCGGCGAGATGCGAGCTGGCCACTGCGGTGGACAGCGCCGAGCGCCTCACGACGCGCTCCATCTTCTCTTCCGACGGCACTTTGGGAGACCCCGCGTCCGCGAGGAGGCCGGCGAATCGGCGGATGGCGGGCGGTCCCACGACCCGGACGGCTTCCCGGGCCGTCCCGATCAGCTCGGCCGGATCCGTGCGCAGCGAGTTCGCGAGGTAGAGCAGATCGATCGTGAGAAAAGGGTCTAGCGCGGCGACCTGCACGAGGCGTTCGGGATCGCCGCCTTCGTCGAGGACCGTCCGCAGCATCGTGGCCGTGTCGTCGTAGATCGGGAAGAGCCGCGCGGGCTCGCGCAGCCGCTTGTGGACGCGGTTCGCGAACGAGGTGAAGCCCTGAAACGCTTCGCGAAGGGCGGCCGGCGCGGGCGTCTCACCGGGAAGGCCCTCGAGGATCGTCCAGAAGAGGGAAGCGAGCGCGTCCGGCTTGAACTCCTTCTCCCAGCGCGCGCCCGTTTCGTCGGCGCCGGTGGCCGTGCCGATGTTCACGCGCGAGTCGTCCACCGCCTTGGCGCCGTGGAACGCGAGCACCTGTCCGCGAAGCGACAGGTGAATCCGGATCAGGTCTTCGATCTTGAAGAGCGGGTCGAATTCGAACGAGGCGCCCGCCCATTGGAACAGGTCGAGGAGGATCTTCATCGCGAGGCCCTCGACGGCCTCGGCGAGCTTCTCGCGGGCGAGAAGGTTGCGCTCCAGGATGAGGCGCGTGAGGTTCTTGCCCGTCGCGAAGCTCTCGGCGAGAAGCTCGTAGACCGCGGTCTCGGACAGGACCCTGCGGCGCGTCAGGTAGACGCCGAGTCGCTCGTTCGGAAGGGACGAGGAGACGAAGACGATCGCGCCGCCCTTGAGGTCGATCGTGCGCAGGACCTCTCCGCGCCAGACCGTCACGCGGCCGGAGAGAGCGTTGATCTCCAGCCACTGAAGAAGGTCGGCGAGGGAAAACGTGTCGAGGTTTCCGCTGAGCGTGCGTGCCACGGCCGTGAAGAGTTTGACACGAAGAGGCGGGGAAAGGATTCCGCGTCCCCCCACGCACTTTCAAACCTCGGCGCGTCGAGGCTAGCATCGGGGTCATGAGCGATTCCACCGAGTCCTCGCCTTCCGGCCTGCCCCTCCGGAGCGTCTACGGTCCGGGCGATGTCCCGTCCGGCTGGGCGCCTCCTCCTCCGGGAACCGCCCCCTTCACGCGCGGCGCCCTCCCGGGCGGATACCTCACGAAGTTGTGGACCATGCGGCAGTACGCGGGCTTCTCGAGCGCCGCCGAATCGAACAGCCGGTACCGGTTTCTTCTCGACCAGGGCCAGACCGGCCTCTCCGTGGCGTTTGATCTCCCGACCCAGATCGGCTTCGACTCGGACCACGCGCTCGCGCGCGGCGAGGTCGGCAAGGTCGGCGTTCCCGTCGCGTCCCTCGAGGACATGGAGACGCTCCTCGCCGGCATCCCGCTCGACAAGGTGTCGATCTCGATGACGATCAACGCGACCGCGTCGATCCTTCTCTCGTTCCTCCTCGCGGTCGCGAAAGGCCGCGGCACTTCGTGGCAGAAGCTCTCGGGAACGATCCAGAACGACATCCTCAAGGAATACGCGGCCCGCGGGACCTACGCGTTCCCGCCGAAGCCGTCACTGCGTCTCGTGACCGACGTGTTCGCGTTCTGCCTGGAAAACGTCCCGCGCTGGAACACGATCTCCATCTCGGGTTACCACATCCGGGAGGCCGGGTCGACGGCCGTGCAGGAAATCGCCTTCACGCTCGCGGACGGGCTCGAGTACCTCGCCGCCGCGCGCGCCGCGGGCCTCGACGCTGCTCAGATAGCGCCACGGCTCTCCTTTTTCTTCAACGTCCACAACGACTTCCTCGAGGAGATCGCGAAGTTCCGGGCCGCGCGAACGCTCTGGGCGCGGCTCGTGGGCGAGCGGTTCGGCATCACGGACCCGCGCGGGGCGGCGATGCGCTTTCACACCCAGACGGCGGGCTCGACGCTCACCGCGCAGCAACCCGACGTGAACGTCGTGCGCGTCGCCATCCAGGCCCTCGCGGCGGTCCTCGGCGGGACGCAATCCCTCCATACGAATGGAAAAGACGAAGCCCTGTCACTTCCCACCGAAGCCTCCGCGCTCCTCGCGCTCCGCACCCAGCAAGTCATCGCGCACGAGACGGGGGTCGCGCGCGTCGTCGATCCGCTTGGAGGTTCGTGGGCCATCGAAGCTCTGACGGCGGGTCTCGTTGACGGCGCCGGCGCCCTCATCCGGAGGATCGACGCGATGGGCGGCGCCCTCAAAGCGATCGAAGCCGGATTTTTCCAGCGCGAGATCCAGGAGAGCGCCTGGCGTGCCCAGCGCGCGATCGAGGCGGGTGAGCAGGTCGTCGTCGGCGTCAACGCGTTCGTCTCGCCGGAGGCGCGCGCGATCCCGACTCTCGTCGTCGACCCGGGCGTGGAGGCCGATCAGATCGCGCGCCTCGAGGCCCTGCGCGCGCGACGCGATGCGGCCGCCGTGAAGAAGCGGCGTGCGGCGCTCACCGAAGCGGCCCGTGAGGGACGAAACCTCATGCCGCCGATCGTGGAAGCGGTGGCGGAGCTCGTCACGCTCGGAGAGATCGTCGAGTCCCTGCGTTCGGTCTTCGGCGAGCACCACGAAACGACGGCCTGGTAAGCCCGTCGACGGCCCCGGAGGTGCGCCAAACCGGCATTCCGTGCGGGTTTGGCGAGGCGTCAGAGCCTCCAAACCGCATGGAAAGCCGACGCGCCGCTGTGTAATTCGCCCGAACCCATGCTGAATGCGGGTTTGCGCCGTTCTTACACGGTGCCTAAGCCGCAAGTGATTGTCAGAAAGCAGGTTCGAGGTTGCACCCGAACGTGTGCAAAGTTCCGGAGAAGGCCATCGGCGCGGAATCCTCGGGGTTTTGCACACCGAAATTCACAGGGTAACCCACAGAACCTCTGGGTTTCCTCCGAAACCTCGCCTCGTCAAGTGTTTGAACGAGTCCCGTCCCCGTCTTCCGGGAAGGGGAGCGAGCCAGCGGCGGAGGCAACGCCGGGCTCGAAGCAGCGCCGGCAACGCGCCTCGTACAGCCCGGCGGCACCCACGACGACGCGCTCCGTGGACTCCACGAGGCGCTGCGTGCGGCTCGCGGGCTGCCCGCAGCGCACGCAGATGGCGCGCGTCTTCATGACCTCCTCGGCGGCGGCCATGAGGGCCGGCATCGGCTCGAACGGCCGTCCCAGATAGTCCTGGTCGAGGCCCGCGGCGATGACGCGCTTGCCCAGATCGGCGAGGCGGCTCGCGACGTCGACGATCCCGGCGTCGAAGAACTGAACTTCGTCGAGGCCTACGACTTCCGTGCGCGCGTCGGTCCTCTCGAGCACGTCGGCCGAGGACGAGACGGCGATGGCGAGGAGCCGAAGGCCCCCGTGCGAGACCACCTCGACCTCCGAGAAGCGGTTGTCGATCTTCGGCTTGAACACCTGGATACGGCGGCGCGCGATCTGCGCGCGCGTCAGACGGCGAATCAGCTCCTCGGACTTGCCCGAGAACATCGACCCGCAGATGACTTCGATCGAACCGGTTCCGGGTGGGGTCATCGCGGTCCTCTCGGAGAAAGAGATTTGCGCGCGGCCTGCGGCCGCGCGAGGGGACCGGAAGATTTCTCAGAAGGCGCGTGAAGGCTCGTCGCGTGCCGACCCCGGCGCACCGCGCCCGTGACGTTTGTTCTTTCTTTCTTCCCCTTCAAAGAAATCTCTCTTTTTCTCTCTTTGTCCTTTTCCTTCTTTCTCTCTTTCTTAGCAGAAGTTTTCTTCTTCTCTTTTGCGACCACCCCCACCTTCGGGCAGATGTCAGCGAGCGTGCAGAGGTCGCACTTCGGCCGCTGCGAGGAGCAGATGCGGCGGCCATGCTGGATGAGGGCGTGGCTGATCCAGGTCCACTTTTCCTTCGGGATGATCCTGTTGAGATCCCGCTCGGCCTTCACCGGGTCTTCGTGTTTCGTCCATCCCAGTCGGCGGGCGAGGCGGCCGACGTGGGTGTCGACGACGACGCCGTCGGGCGCGTTCCAGACGTTTCCGAGGACGACGTTCGCCGTCTTGCGCCCGACACCCGGCAGCGCGAGGAGCTCACTCATCGTGCGCGGAACCTCGCCGCCGTGCTTCTCGACGAGCGCCTTCGCCATCCCGCGCAGGGACTTCGCCTTCGCGTTGAAGAAGCCCGTGGAGCGGATGACGTCCTCGAGCGTGCCGGGCGGAGCGGCCGCGAGCGCGGCCGCGTCCGGGAAGCGCCTGAAGACCTCGGGCGTCACCTGATTCACGCGCGTATCCGTGCACTGTGCCGAGAGGATCGTCGCGACCAGAAGTTCGAGCGGCTGCCCGAAATCGAGTGAGCACGCTGCGTCCGCGTAGAGATGCTCGAGGCGGGCGAGCGTCCCGGGGACGGGCGCGGGCGGGAGGCGCTTCGCCGGCATGAGGGCGGAGAATATGCTAAGAATCGCAGACCTTGAGGTCTTCACGTCGTCTCCGGTCGGTCGTCGGGGCCGCCCTCCTGAGCCTTCTCGCCGTCGCCCCCGTGGCCGGTGCGGAACGGGTCACCGTCACGATCCTCCAGACGGCCGACCTGCACGGGCACCTCCTCCCGTGGGACTATCAGCGTGCCCAGCCCGCCGACGAAGGCCTCGCGCGCGTCGCCTCGCGCATCGCCGCGATCCGGAAGGAGACGCCGAACGTGCTGCTCCTCGACGCGGGCGACACGATCCAGGGCACGCCGATCGAGTTCCTCCACGCGAAGAACCCATCGAAGGGCCGCGACCCGATGGCCGAAGCGATGAGCACGCTCGGGTACGACGCGATGTCCGTCGGGAACCACGAGTTCAACTTCGGCCTCGCGGTCCTCCGCAAGGCGCAGAAAGAGTCTTCCTTTCCATGGCTCTCCTCGAACACACGAAACGTTTCGGACGGGTCCGCCGCGTTTCCCGAGTACCTCGTGAAGACGGTCGCGGGCATCCGGATCGGCATTCTCGGCCTCACGACGCCGAACATCCCGAACTGGGAGCCCGCGCGCAATCGCCCCGGCCTGCGCTGGGAGGACCCGGTGGAGGCAGCCGCCCGCCTCGTGCCCGTCCTGCGCGGCAAGGAAAGATGCGACTTCGTCGTCGCGCTCATTCACAGCGGCGCCGAGGTCGACCTCGTGACCGGCGTGCCCGACGGCACGGACGACGAGAACCGCGTCGTCGCGCTCTCGAAGGTCCCCGGGATCGACCTCCTCCTGACGGGGCACACCCACCGGCGGATTCCTCTCACACGGCTCAACGGCGTCCCGATGATCCAGCCGGGCCGTTGGGGCGACGTCCTCGCGCGCGTGGACGTCACGTTCGAGACGTCCGGCGGGAAGGTGACCGTCGCGGACGTCACGGCCGCGCTCCTTCCCTCGGACGCCTCCGTCGCGACGGACCCGGTCGTAGCCGCGATCGCGGCGCCCCACGACGCGGTGGCGCGCGCGTACATGGAAGAGCTCGTCGCCATCGCCGACGAGGACTTTCCCGGCGCGCGCGCGCGGCTCGAAGACACGGCCCTTCTCGACTTCGTGAACGACACCATGCGAGATGCCACGGCGGCGGACCTCTCGATGACGTCGCTCCTTCCGGGGCGGTTCGAGGGGTTCCGCAAGGGCCCGATCAAGGTCCGGAACGTCTACACGCTTTATCCGTACGAGAACACCCTCGTCGCGATCGAGATCGACGGGGCGACGCTGAAGGCCTGCCTCGAGCACGCCGCCGAGTTCTATGCGAGCGCGGCGTGGGAGGACGGCCGGCTCGTCCTGAAGCCGAAGGAAGGGATGATCCCCTACAACTTCGACGTCGTTCAGGGTGCGACCTACCGCATCGACCCGACCGCGCCCGTCGGCTCGCGTATCAAGGAGCTCGCCTACAAGGGCAGGCCAGTGCAGCCGGCGGACCGGTTCACGCTCGCCGTCAACGCCTACCGCGCCCAGGGTTCGGGAGGGTACAAGGCGCTCAAGGGCGCGAAGGTCGTCAAGGAGATGCCCGACGAGATCCGCGAGCTCCTCATCGAGCGGCTTCGGAAGCTCGGCCACGTCCGCCCGCAGACCGACCACAACTGGGTCGTCGCGCCGGACGCCGCCTGGGCCCCCGAGGCACCGAGGCGGCCGCCCGCCCCGTAAGGCGGCGCGACCGCCGACCGAAGTGGCGCTTCCCGCGCCCTGGAGCCATCTTTGAAAGGTTGAGGTGAGCCGATGCCGCTCACCCCGGGAACGAGGCTGGGACCTTACGAGGTCGTCGCGCCCCTCGGTGCCGGCGGGATGGGGGAGGTTTGGAGGGCTCGGGACACGCGACTCGGGCGCGAGGTGGCGGTCAAGGTCCTGCCCGACGAGGTCGCGAGGGACGCCATCGCGCTTTCCCGCTTCGAGCACGAGGCA
>DASVJU010000020.1:0-14301 GCA_036385755.1 Thermoanaerobaculia bacterium | reverse complement strand
CCTCTCGACCGGCGGCGTGTTCGCGCTGGTCTTCTCCACAGGACTCTCGCTCCTCTCGACCCTCGTCGTGTCGGACGAGCTCCGCCTGCTCCTCGGGTCGCTCGTGAAGATGCGGGTGTCGCTCGCGCCGCTCCTGCTGCTATTCTGCGCGGCGGCGGCGGCAGCAGCGCTTGGGCCGATGGCACTGGCGGCAAGGTCCCTCTCGACGCGCGACATCTCCATCGGGTGACGCGCTCAGGGAACGGGGTGCAGCGGCGGCTCGCCGCGCGCGAAGCGCGCGATCTCCTCGCACGCGAGGCGCGCCATCGCGAGGCGCGTCTCGTGCGTCGCGGAACCGAGGTGCGGAAGGAGAACGACGTTGCGGAGGGAAAGCAGCCCCGGATGAATCGCGGGCTCCTTCTCGAAGACGTCGAGTCCCGCTCCGAAGAGATGCTTCGAGGAAAGAGCAGCGACGAGCGCGGCCTCGTCGACGATCGGACCGCGTGCCGCGTTGATCAGAATCGCTCCCTCTTTCATTCGCAGGAATTCTCTCTCTCCGAATCTTCCGCGTGTCGCATCCGTCAGCGGCACGTGGATCGAAAGGACATCGGCCTTCGAAAGAAACCCTTCGAAGTCCGCTTCCGTGCCGTCTTTGTCGAACGAGAGCACGCGCATCCCAAACGCCTCGCCGCGGCGCGCCACGGCGCGGCCGATGCGGCCCATGCCGTAGACCCCGAGCGCGCGACCCGAGAGCGACACGCCGAGAAGCTCCTTCGGCTTCCACCCGTCCCAGGTCCCGGAGCGCGCGAGCGCGTCGCCCTCGCACAGCCGCCGCGCGACCGCGAGGATCAGGGCCCACGCGAGGTCCGCCGTCGCCTCCGTGAGGACGTCCGGGGTGTTCGTCACGAGGATCCCGCGGACGCGGCACGCGCCGAGGTCGACGTGATCGACGCCCACCGAATGGCTTGCCACGATCGAGAGCCGCGGCGCGGCGGCGAGCACCGCCTCTGTGACACGTTCGGCGGGCGTTGGCAGGAGCGCCTCGACCTCCTCGAGGAGCGGCCATTCGGAAGCCGGCAGACCGCCGGCACCCGTGAGAACCTCGTGTCCCGCGAGGAGGTCCTTCGTGGAGGGCTCGACGAGCGGCTGTCCGACGAAGATCTTCACGGTGCCTTGAACGGACGCACGAGGAGCCAGCCCGCGAAGAAGACGCCGCCCCCCGCGAAAAACATGCGCTCCTCGTACTTCAAGTCGTCACGCACGAGGCCAATGGCGAGGCCGAGGCCTACGAGGACGATCCCGACGAGCTGCAGCGACCGGCCGATCGCGAACCTCACTTCAGCGCTCCTGGCGGGCGCGCTGCGCGCGGGCGCTCCATCACGCGCACGGAGACGAGCCGGTCGTCCTGCTCGGTGCGGTCGAGGATTTCCATCCCTTCGAGGACGCGGCCGAAGACCGTGTATCCGCCGTCGAGGTGCCGCTGCGGCGAGAGTGCGACGAACCACTGCGATCCGCCCGTGTCCGGCCCCGAAAGCGCCATTCCCAGAGTCCCTCGGACGTAACGCGCCGCGTTGATTTCGTCGCGGATCGCGTGGCCCGGCCCCCCGTTCCCGTCCCCGCGCGGGTCGCCGGTCTGGACGACGAAGTCGGGCACGACCCGATGGATCAGGAGCCCGTCGAAGAAACGCCGCGCCGCGAGCGCGCGGAAATTCTCGACCGTCATCGGGGCTTCCTCGGCGAGGAGCTCCATCCGAATCGCCCCGTTGGGCGTCACGATCTCCGTCTCGAACGTCGACTCGTTCGCTGCGCGCGAGAGGCGGTCGTAGTCGGCCGCCGAGAGCCTCGTCGTGACGGGAATCGGGCGGAACGAGCCGGGCGAGGCCCCGAATTTCTCGACGAGGAGCAGCCGCGCCTTCTCCCGCGTGACCGCGTCGGCGTCGTTCGCATGCGCCGCGACGAGGGCGCGTCCGGCCTCACCGCGGGCGGCCGCCGCGTCGAGCGCGCCGACCGTGAAGTCCGGCTCGGCGGATTCGAAGGCCTTCTGGAAAGCAGCCTCCCAGGCTCTCCGGAGCTCCGGGCCTGCCCCGTCGAGGAGGGGCGCGGCCGCGTCGAGCGCCGCGTCGCGTACCGCCGGATCCCGGTCGATCAGGCCGGCGAGAAGCCACCGCGAACGCCTCGAATTCGGATTCTTCGAAAGTGAAGAGAGCGCGGCGGCGCGGACGCGGGCGGCCCGATCGGCGAGCAGCGCCGTCGCCAGCGCCTCCGGCGGCCCGTCACCTTCGAAGAATTCCAGCGCTTCGGCCGCACCGAGGCGCTGTTCCAGCGTCGCGCCCGTCATGGCGGCGTCGAGCCGCGCCGCCGCGGCTTGCCGTGCCCGCGCCGCGTCCAGCCGCGTCAGGCTCACGAGGGCCGTCTGCCCTCTCCAGCCCTTTCGAAGCAGGTTCTCTTCGAGCGCCACGCGTGCCGCAGGCGCGTCAGGTAGAACTCCGAGGAGGCGCAGCGCTGCGATTGCCACGCCTGGGAGGGGATCATCTGCTCGGAGAAGAGCAGCCTCCCGTGCGCTACGAGTCAGCTCATCGTTGGCCGCAACGGCGCTTTTCTTTGAAAGTGAATGCAGCGCACCCAACGCCTGCACGGAAACCGAGATGTCGCGGCTCGTCGCGAGTCGGACGAGGTCTGGAGCGCTTTCTTCATCCTCGAGCAAGCCCGCAGCGCGTGCCGCCCAGGAAACGACCGTCGGGTCCTCATTCCCCTTTCTAAGCACCGCGCGAAGCGCGGGCGCCGCCTCCCGCTGCGGCTTCCGTGACAGGGAATAGACAACCGCGCGCCTCAGGTCCGAAGCAGAATTCTCTTCTCCAAACGCCATGAGAAGCGCCTCGACCGTCCGCGCCTCCGGCTTGCGGAACATCGCGAGCGCGCTCGCGGCGCGCGTCGACTCGGCGGCCTCGCGCCACGCGAGCGCGGAGACGAGCGCGTCCGTCGCTTCCTTCCCGCCGATCTTTCCGAGCGCCTCGGCCGCATTCGCGGCCGTTTCCTCGTCGGAATCGCGGAGCGCGGCAGCCAGGAACCTGACGAGGCGCGCGTCGCCGGAGACCCCCGCCCCGAACGCCGCCGCGCGCCGCACGCCCGCGTCCGGATCCGCGAGAAGGACCGGCAGGTAGACCGCGGCGGCGGGATCCTTGAGCCTTCCTGCGGCGAGCGCCGTCTTCGCGCGCAGCCAGGGGTCGGGCGAGACCGCCGCGCGCCCCGTGAGGAGCGGGTCGTACGCGCGGCGATCCTCCATCCGGAGGAGTCTGGCGAATCCGCCAAGTCGTTCCTCATAGGTGCCTTTCGGGCTTCCCTTCTCCGGGCCGAACGAAGAACAGCCGGAAAGGCCGAGTGCGGCGAGGCAGACGGCGAGACAGGCAATGAAAGTCTGACGGCTGAGGCGTGACATCGACTGCCCGCCGGAACTCAGAGCCCGACGACGAGCCGGTCGCCCAATACGGCGGGCAGCCCCGCGCGTAGGATCTTGCGGCGCGCGGCGCCCACGTCGTACGGCACGCGGTCGAAGTGGACGACGCGGGCGCTCGCGTCGTAGATGGCGTAAGCGGCGCGCGGATTCCGGTCCCGCGGCTGGCCCACCGAACCGGGATTCACGAGGTAACGCTTCCCGGGCTCGAGCCTCAGCTTGTAACGCGCCTCGCGCACCGCCTCGACGCGGATGCCTCCCGGCTCCAGCGTGAAGATCGACGGAATGTGGCTGTGACCGAAGAAGCAGAGGTCGATTCCCTCGGCGAACCTGTGGAGCTGCACGAAGTTCAGCGAAGCGTCGAAGTCGGAGAAGATGTAGGCGTCTTCGTCGAGGGGCGAGCCGTGGCACGCGACGAAGAGCCCGTCCACGACCTCCGGCCCGAGCGGGAGCTTCTTCAGGAAGTCCATGTTCTGCTTCGAGAGCCGGTCCGTCGTCCAGCGCGCCGCCTCGAGCGCCGGCGGATTGAACAGAGCCCCTTCGTCGACGCCCGAAACGACCTTGTCGTGATTTCCGCGCACCGAGATCGTCGTCTTCCGGAGCTTCCGGAAGCGGTCCAGAACCTTGTTCGGATCGGCGGCGTAGCCGACGAAGTCGCCCAGACAGACGACACGATCGAAGGTCTTGCGCTTCACGCGACGCAGCACGGCCGTCAGGGCTTCGTCGTTCGCGTGCAGGTCGGACAGGATGAGGTAGCGCACGTCAGCTCCCCCCGGCGATGCGCGGGTCGAGCAGAAGGGCCAGCCTGCCGGCAACGTCGCCGGGAGTCGATTCGTGATCCACGTCCAGGGTCCGGTCCGCCATTTTATAGAACGCGCGCCGCGCTTCCCAGAGCAATCGGGCCGATTCGAGCGAACCGAAGAGAGGGCGATCCGCCGCTTTGGCGGCCAGGCGCGCCGCGAGGACCTCGAACGGCGGGTCCAGGAAGACCGAGACGCCGTGTTCCTTCACGAACCGGACGTTTTCGGGAAACGTGAAGGTCCCTCCCCCGAGGGCGACGACCGCGTCCGCGAGCGTCTCCGTGCCGCGCAGGAGCTCGGCCTCCCTCTCGCGGAAATAGGCCTCCCCGTGCGTCTCGAAGGTCTCGCGGATCGTCTTTCCGGATATCGACTCGAAGGCCAGGTCGAGGTCCACGAACGGCACTCCCAATCGGCTCGCCAGGAGGCGCCCGCTGCTCGTCTTGCCGCTTCCCATGAAGCCGACGAGGTACACGCGGCCCGGCGTCCCGGCCAGGGCTTTCCCGGCCTGATCCGTCAACGCGACGGGGCGCTTTTCAGCCACCGCTCGAGCCACTTCGTGGAGACACGGCCGCGGCGCACGTCCGGGTCGTCGAGAAGTCTCAAGTGGAGAGGAATCGTGGTCTTGATGCCCTCCACGATGAAGAGTTCGAGCGCACGCCGGCCGCGGCTCAGAGCCTCCTCCCGGTCGCGGCCGTGCACGATGAGCTTCGCGATGAGCGAGTCGTAGTACGGAGGAATCTTCCAGCCGGAGTAGGCCGCCGTGTCCACGCGCACTCCGGGCCCCCCCGGCAGGTGGAGAGTCGTGATCGTCCCGGGAGAAGGCGCGAACGTGACCGGATCCTCGGCGTTGATCCGGAACTCGATCGCGTGCCCCTGCGGCCGCCACCCCAGTCCGTCGCCGGGAGGCGTCGGCCCGAACGAAAGCGGCTCCCCCGCCGCGACGCGGATTTGCTCCTTCACGAGGTCGAAGCCGGTCACCATCTCCGTCACCGGGTGTTCCACCTGAATCCGGGTGTTCATCTCCATGAAGTAGAAAGAGCCGTCGTCGTCCAGCAGGAACTCCACCGTCCCTGCCCCGACGTAGTCCACGGCTTTCGCGACGGTAATCGCGGCGGCGCCCATCTTCGCGCGGAGAACGTCGCTGAGGGCCGGCGAAGGCGATTCCTCGAGGACCTTCTGATGCCGCCGTTGAAGGGAACACTCGCGCTCGCCGAGATGCACGATGCGACCGGCCCGGTCGCCGAAGATCTGGAGCTCGATGTGCCGCGGCTCCGCGAGATACTTCTCGAGATAAACGCTTCCGTTGCCGAAGGCGCGCTCGGCCTCGGAAGTCGCGAGCTCGAAGGCGGCCGCGAGCTCCTTGTCGGAACGCGCGACACGCATGCCGCGTCCTCCGCCTCCCGCCACCGCCTTCAGGAGAACCGGGTAGCCGACACCCTCCGCGACGTTCATCGCGTCCTCGATCGAGTCGAGAGGCCCCGGGCTGCCGGGAACCGTCGGCACGCCCACCTTCCTGACGGTCGCTTTCGCGACGGCCTTGTCGCCCATCCGTCGAATCGAATCCGGCGACGGACCGATCCACTTCAGTCCAACTTCCTCGAGGATCTCCGCGAAGTGGGCGTTCTCCGCGAGGAAACCGTACCCGGGATGCACGGCATCGGCGCCCGTGATCTCCGCGGCGGCGACGAGCGAGGTGATGTTGAGGTACGAGCCCGACGGCGCGGCGGGACCGATGCACACCGATTCGTCCGCCGCGCGCACGTGAAGCGAGTCGCGATCCGCCTCCGAGTGGACCGCAACGGTGGCGATCGACAGCTCTTTGCACGCCGCGATGACGCGCAGCGCGATCTCTCCACGGTTGGCGACGAGGATCTTCTGGAACACGCGTTTTCCGTCAGCGCGGCTGGATCGCGAAGAGCTTTTCCCCGAACTCCACCGGCTGGGCATTCTGCGGGTAGATGGCGACCACCGTGCCCGAGATGTCCGCCTCGATCTCGTTCATGAGCTTCATGGCCTCGACGATGCAGAGCGTCCTGCCCTTTTCCACGACGTCCCCGACCTTCACGAACGGTTCTGCGTCGGGATTCGCGGACCGGTAGAACGTGCCGACGATCGGTGCGGTGATGACGTGGAAGCCCTCGTGTTCTCCGGAGCCGGGCGGCCCGGGAGGCACGTGCGGGGCCGCGGCAACCTGCGGGGCGGGGAGCAGAGCGGATGCTTCCGCAGGCACGGCGTCGGCCACGGCCCGCGAAAAGACGGGCGTGCCGCGGTGCGCGGGGGCTCCCTCGATGCGGAGCCGAAAGCCCGCCCGCTCGATCTCGAGGCCGGCGAGGCCCCGGCGCGACACCAGTTCGACGAGTTCCTTGATCTCCTTGACGTTCATCGTGCCCTTTCGATTCCTTTCGAGCGGCCGCTCGTGCCGTTCAGCGGACCGCCGGACGGAGCGCGCGCGCCGTGCGCGCCGCCCCCCAGCGGATCTCGCCGAGCGCCGCATCGGGGTCGACCTGCAGGATGAGAGAGTAGTCCGCGTTCACGCGCGAGACGACGGCCCCACCGTGCGGGCCGGCAACCGCGAAGGACTCGAGCTCGCCGGCGCCGGTCTCGGATTTCGTCCGGCGGACGTTCTTCAGGAACGAGCTGAGCTCCGCGACGAGAATCTCCATCGCGGCGTCGCGCGACGAGGCCCCGGCCATGACCACTGGAAGCCCCTCCCGATCGGTGAGCGTCGCGGCGCGGATGCCCTCCGCTCCCGCGACGAGACCCGAGATGAGCCCGTGCATATCGTCCACGGTCGCCTCCAGCCGTTTCGGGAACTGCCGGGCGAGGCGACGAAGGCGTGGATGGTCGGTCCTCTCGCCCCGCGGGAGTGCGGCGGCCTTCTCGCGCAGCGCGCGCGCGCGTTCTTCGTCGGCGGCGGCCTCCGCGAGCGTTCGGTACGTCTCGCGGGCATCCGCCATGTGGCCCTGCGCGCGATAGAGGTCCCCGAGCGTCTCCGTGACGAGCGGCACGGCCGGCGCGGAAGGAGCGGGAGCAGCGGCAAGCCCCGCCGGGGGCGCCTCGGGAACCTCGTCCAGGACGTCGAACGGGGCGGTCTCGACCGGCCCGGAAGGCCGCGCATAGGCCTCCGTCCGATAGAGGTCCACCGGGAACGTGAAGGGAGCGGTCGCCTCTTCTTCGGGGACGTCCGCCTCCGGCCCGCCCTCGCCGAGCGCGAAGGGAGCAATCTCCAGGGCCGGCGCTTGGGGGGCGAGCGCCGGCTCTTCGCGGATCGTCGCGATCGGCGCCGTGAACGGCGGCACCGCGGAAGCGGAACCGGGAGCGGTCTCCACGACGAGGTCCGCGAACGGCGGCGGCACGAAGAGCGACGCCTCCGGGCCGGCCACGGGGCCCGAGCGCGCCGCCTTGACGGCCCGCGAGAGCGCGGCGCCGTCGTACGTCATCTCCATGAGATCCGGCGCCGGTCCGTGCGGGGGGATCGGCGTCATCGACGGCGGCGTCGTGGGGTGGTCCAGCCGAGGCATCATCGCGACGCGCCGGATGCCGCTCGCATACGGCGACGGACGCAGACTCTCCGGGAGCTCGGAGTACGCCTGATGCACGCCCGACCGGGGGCGTTCGGCCACCGCGGAGGACATCTCCTCCTCGAGCCTCTGGATGATCTCCGACACGTCGCGGTCCCCGGCCTTGAGCCCGCGATAGAGCTTCAGCTTCTTGATCGCCTCGATCTTGTCGCCTCTTGCGAGGTAGACCTCGGCCAACTGGCGGATCGCGACGAGGTTCTCGCGATCGAGCCGGAGCGCGTTCGTGAACGCGCGAATGGCGTCCTCGAGCCGGTCCAGCTGCTGATAGGTCCTGCCGAGCGCCACGTACGCCGCTACCGACGTGGAGTGCATCTGGAGGCCGCGTTCGAGCGTGATGACCGCGTCGCGGTATTTCCCGTGGCGTCGGTATTCCTCCGCGAGCGCCAGGAACTGGCGGGACGTCGGGTCCTTCTGGAGGAGCCTCTTGAGCTCCTCCAGACGTGAGACGGGGGCGGAAGGACGGCCAAAGAGCGCCATGTGCGTTTGCTCGACCCCCAAGTCTACGGCATCCGGTTTCGAGACAGTTCGGGCCGCCCGAAAGCGGCCCGAACGAGGGGTCTCGGAAAACGGCCGTCAGCTGACCCTGATTGACAAACTCCCGGTCAAGGCGCGGCAATCCTGCAGGTCTGGTCAATCGGGATGTACGTGATCTGCTCGGTCGAGGAGGGGCACGTTGTCGTGGCGTTGACGACGTCCACATCGACGGGCGTGGGGACGTTCATTTTGCCCGCAGCACCGCCACCGGTCGTACATGCGACCGTATTGAATGTGCCCGTGAATTGCGGCGCATTGAAAATGATCCGCGTTGCCGTCTCTGAGGTCGGGATCACCCTTACGGCTGGGGTGAGTTTCACTTCCACACGCTCGTTCCCGAAGAAGTTGCCGCCCGTGATCACGACTCCGGCGGCACCGGCCTCGGGAACGCTCGAAGGCACG
This sequence comes from Thermoanaerobaculia bacterium, assembly GCA_036385755.1. Taxonomy (GTDB): domain Bacteria; phylum Acidobacteriota; class Thermoanaerobaculia; order UBA5066; family UBA5066; genus Fen-183. Next base: position 5,554 of record DASVJU010000020.1, on the reverse strand, counting down.
ATGTTCTGTATGAATGGGCTGACGCTCTTGACGTAATACGTGAAGATGGGTCCGATGGCGTTCGGGCAGCTCAACGAGGTGCCGTTCACGAGGACCGGGGCGGAGATGTCCTTGCACTCGGACACGATAAGCGGGGGCGTGATCGCGATGATCTCCTGGGACGACACGGAGATCGTCGACCATGCCGTGCCGCCGCCGCCGACGGTCGCCGGCTCCTCGAAGTTGTGGCCGGTGATGATGACCTGCGTCCCGCCGGTATACGGTCCGAAGCCCGGTGCAATCGACGTGATCGTCGGACAACTGTAGTACTTGAAGCAGGCCGGGCACGACGCCGTCTTCCCGGTCGTCGGATTCAGGATCACGACGTCGACGAGCTGGTTCGCGAGGCACACGTTTGCGCCCACCGCGGCCGGCGTCTTGAAGACGATCGTGTTCAGTGAGATGTCCGAAACATCCGCCTCGACCCGCTGCGCGCCACACGCCCCGCCCGTGAAGAAGACCTGCATCGGGAACTGGAAGCCGGTCCCGAAAATCGAAACGCGCGTCGTGGCGTCGTTCGGGCCGGTGCGCGGCGACACGGAGTAGATGATCGGGTCGAGGGCGGCCACCGTATACACGAAGGCGCTCACGACGCGCGCACAGCGCTGGTTGACGCTTCCGAGGTCCGTCACCGTCACGTCGACGGTCTCCGGGACGTTCGGATTCGCGAGCGTGCGCCTCGGGCTCGACACGACGATCGACGTGTTCGTGATCGCGCCGAGGATGGTGGCCGGGATGCCGCCGAAATCGACGCGCAGGAGCGCCGGGTTCGACCCGAAGCCGCTGCCGACGATCGTGACGGACACGCCTCCGTCGGGGCTGCCCGTGTTCGGCGAGATGCTGGAGATGAAGAAGCTCGGGTCGGTGTTGCAGGCGGCGTTTCCGCCCGTCCCGCTGTACGTGAACGGCTTCGGCGCGGTGGCGGACTGCTGCGAGACGAGGCCGATGTCCCGCGTGACGATGACGTCGCACGCTTCCGACACCGCCGGGTTCGCGAGGATATGCGTGGGCGTCGAGACGGTGATGAGCTGGTCCTGCTGCCCGATGATCTGCGCGGAGCGGCCGCAGAACGTGACCTGCGTCGTCGCCACGGTCGTGCCGAAGTTCCGCCCGAGGATCTGGACGGCGTCGCCGCCCGCGGGAGACCCGGCCGTCGGCGTGATCGACGCGATGGACATCTTCTGCGCGTCCCCGATGCAGGCGTAGGTGAACAGAATCGCCGCCGGCGGCGAGGACACGCCGTTCACGACGACGACGACCGGCACCGACTCCGGAACCAGCGGGTTCTTCAGCGTACGGGCCGGCGTGACGACCTTGATGAGCGTGTTTCCGCTCGTCGTGACCGATCCCTCGATGCCGCCGAAGAAGACCCGGACGTTCGTGCCGTTGCCGAGGCGCACGCCATTGATCGTGACGACGTCGCCGCCCGCGCACGAGCCGTTCGTCGGCAGGTACGACGTGATGACCGGACCGACGTCGGGAACCCCCTGGAACTGAAGGTTCTTCTGCGCGCGCGCGCAGTCGTAGACCGCGGTTATCTGCGCCGTTCCGGCGCTCAACGAGCCGACCGTCACGTCCGCGACGCCGCCGACCGTCGTCTTCGAGATCGTGTTGAGGTTGTTCTCGAGGAAGAGGCCGAGAGTCGTCGTGAACTGCACGGACCCGCCGTCGGGGACGGGCACCCCGTTCTTCGTGACGGTGGCGCGCACGATCGCGCCCGAGCCGGCGAACGGGTTGTCCGTCGTGGCCGTCAGCGAGACGAGCGTCGTGCACGAGCCGCCGGGGACGCCGCCGGGCGGGGTCGCGACACCGGGCGCTGTCGGCGTCTCGCCGGAGCAGCCGCTCAGGAGAACCGCAAGGCCCGCGAGGAGCGCGGCGTTCGGGAACTGAAAACGTCGCATGGAAGTCACCTCGTCACTGGACACGCTTCAGCTCGATGCGTCCAGCGGTCGCACTGTAGAGAAAGATCATGTCGAAGGTCGCCACGTTGGACGTGACGACCTGCCCGGAAAGCGTGTGGCCATACCAGGTAACCCTGCCCGCCTGACGAATTTCGGAGCGCCCGGTCTCCTTGTCGATTCCCCCGTTGAAGGGGAAGAGCTGGTCGAGGGGCGGGCGGATGAGGCTGTCCCCCGACATGTACGGGTAGTCCGTCAGATTCGCGGATCCGTTCGCCGGCACGATGACGTTGCCGCCGAAGATCTGCCTGTCCGAGGCCTTCGTGCCGCCGTCGATTCGGCTCCATTCGACGATGTACTGGTCGAGCTGGACGTCGAGGAACTGCAACGACGTGACGTTCGGGTTCTTGAGAACGTTCTTGAGGACGGTCGTCTTGAACTGGACCGCCGCGTTCGAAGCCACGTTGACGTCCAAGGGCAGGAGCTGGAAATTGCCCACGAGGAATACCGGGGAAGCGCTGTCACCCTGGGTGTTCGTGGAGCAGCCGGGGAGCGCGAAGAGGCCCAGCGCCGCGAGGGCCGCCGAAAGGAAGAGAGAGAGTTTTTTCATCGTTCGCTCCTCAGCGAATGATCCGCGGCGTGATGAAGATCATCAGCTCGTCCGTGTTATCGGTTTGCGTGCGGCTCCGGAACAGGTTGCCGAGAATCGGGATCTTCCAGAGCCCCGGGATCATCGACTGGCCGTCGTTCGTCGTGATCTTGAAGATGCCGCCGATCACGGCCGTGCCGCCGTCGCGCACCATGAGCCGTGTCTTGGCGTCGCGCGTCGTGAGCGGGATGTTCTGGCCCCCCGCGATGTTGATGCCGACGGCCGGCTCGCGCTTCTGGATCGTGACGTCCATGATGACCGTGCCTTCATTCGTGATCTGCGGGGTGACGTCCAGGCGGAGCGTCGCGTTGATGTAGAGGACCGACGTCGTGTTGTTGACGGTCGTCTGGACGGGGATCTGGAATCCCGACTGGATCGACGCCAGCTCGCCGGTCTGCGTCTGGACCTTCGGAGTGGACACGATCTTGACGAGGCCGCGGGATTCGGCCGCGTGAATGGCGGCGTCGAGGTTGAACGTATTGAGAACGTTCGCGAGGCTCAGGCGCAGGACCTGCGGCGCGCCGCTGGGAACCGAGACGTTCCCGACGACCGATCCCGAATTCGGGAACACGAGGCCCGTCGTGTTCCCGTGAGAGGCGTCGGCCACCCCGTTGAATCCCCACTCGATTCCGAACTCGTTCGAGAACGTGCGATTCGCCTCGATGATCCGGGCCTCGATCATGACCTGCGGGCTCGCGATGTCGAGGTTCTTGATGAGGTCGAGAACGGTCGGGAGGTAGTCCGGAAGCTCCTTGATGACGAGCGTATTCGAGCGCGTGTCGATGAAGATGTCGCCGCGCGCCGACATGACCTTGCGTGCCGTAGCGGCCATCTCCTGGGCGTTTCCGTACGAGATCTTCTGGAGAACCGTCCGGAGCGGGCGGTTCTTGTCCTGCGCCTGGATGAACTGAAGCCGCGAGTTCTCCTCCTGAGTCAGCTTGCTCGTGGAGGCGATCCGCATGATGTTCCCCTCGAGCACGTAGCCGAGCTGGTTGATCTTGAGGATCAACTCGAGGGCCTGGTCCCACGGAATGTCCTGGAGGCTCACGGTGACGGTTCCGCGGACGTCCGGGTCGAGCACGATGTTCAGCTGCGTCAGTTCGCTGAACCGCTGCAGCGTGTCCTTGATGTCCGCGTCCTTGAGGTTCAGCGTGATCGGCTCGCCCGTGTACTGCTTGTCCCCCGAGCCGAGCGTGCGGGTCTCGTAGGGATTCGCGATTTCGCGGGGATGCGAGGAACCGTCTTGCTGGACGAGAAGGGCCTCGGCTGCCTCGATCAGGGCCTTGTCCTCCGCCGTGGGGGCCTTCCTGCGACGCGGTGCGACCGTAGCGGCCGGCGGCTTGACGGGAGCCGCGGCGGTCGTGACAGGCGGAGCGGCGGGGGCCGGGGGCGGCGCCTTGACCGCGTGGACCTCGGGCGAGGCCTGCACGAGACGCGGCGCGTCGGATTGGGAAGCCGGGGCGAGCGACGCCGCCGGAGACGCCGCCGGAGACGTCGTCACGTCGAGAGCGCGTCCCTCGCGCACGACGGGTTCCTTCGGATCGTCGACTTCATGCTTCTCGTACGAGCCCCCGGCCGGCACGGGCGACGCGGCCGCGACCATCTCGGGCGCCGCTCGCACCGGAGCGGGCGCGGGCTTCTCGGGGGACCCGGCGGACGTCGCGGAGGCCACGGCAGCCGGAGCCGACGGAGCGGCCGGTTCGATCGCGAGAGCCGGAGCCAGAGCCGGAGACGGAGCCGAAGTGCTCGCCGCGAGCGTCGAGGCGCCTCCGAAGGAGAGCGCGAGCCCCGAGGCAGCGTTCTTCGCGGCGGGCTCCGCGGGAGATGGGAGGTCGAAAACGACGCGCGTGACAGGCTCGCTTCCGCCCTTGAACTGGGAGACGCGCACGCGGCTCACGGCCGCATGCCGGACTTCCTGTGACTTCTTCGTCGTCGCCAGGAGGACACCCGGGAGATCCACCACGTAGCGCGGCGGATTCTCCAGCGCGAAGGTCTCGTACGCGAAGCTGCCGTTGCCAGCGAGCGTCGCGACGAGCTTGCCGTCGATCGTCTGCACGCTGACGCCCGACAGGCGCGTTGCGGGATGGCCGAGGGCGGCGTGCCGGACGGGCACCGGTGCGGCGTCGGCAACGGCGGCGGCACGGACGGGTTTCGCGTCCGCTTCCGGCGCGGCGCTCGCGACGGTCGGGGGAGCCGCGGCCACGACCGGCGAGGCCACGTCCTCGACTTTCACGGCCGGATCCACCGGGGCCGGTTCCACGGCCCGGGCGGGTTCCGCTGGCAACGTCGAGGCGGAAGCGAGCAATGCGGCGGGCGCGCGTTTCCCGAGGGTGATCGCCATGGCCGGCGATCCGGAGTCGGACGTGATGGCAGGCTCGATCGGCGCGCGCCCCGTGAGCTCGAACTGGATGTGGGGCTTGCCCATTTCCGTGAATGACTTCATGTCGAGACGCGAAAGGATCACGCCGTCCGCGCGCGGGGGTTCGAGGCCCGGCGACAACACGGCGTTCGCGACGTCGATGACGACCTTCGTCGAACCTTCGCGGTTGTAGAGAGTGGGGGCGAGAGGACCGTTCCCGGTGAGGAGAAGCCGCGGCGTCTCTCCGTCGGTCAGGAGCGTGGCTCCGGTGAGTGTGGCGGGCGCCGCTCCGGCCGCGGAGCGGCCTCCCGCGACGACCCGGTCGGTGCGCGATGCGCAGCCGCCCAGCACCGGGACGATCAACGCGAGCGCCGCGAAACGGGACGCGACTCCCCTTCGGTTTCGCCGCATGCTTCCTCCCCCGGACGACACGAGATCTTCCGTGCCCTTCGAGTTCCTCGAGCCCAACAGCATCGTCGTCATGGACATCCCTTCGGTCACGACTTCTTCTGGAGCGTGAGCGCCTTGACCACTTCCCGGAACGGCTTCGGATTCGTCGGATCGTTCACGTTCTGCCGGAACGTCACTTCCGTCGCCGACACTTCGACG
>DASVJU010000019.1:0-13406 GCA_036385755.1 Thermoanaerobaculia bacterium | reverse complement strand
GAAGTCGTGGTCGTTTTCGAGCGCGTCGAGCGACTCGTCGAGCGCAGTCGGCAGGGCGCGGATCTTCGCGCGGCGCTCGGGCGGGAGCGAGGCGACGTCGCCGTCGACCGGCCCGAAGCCGAGCGCCGTCGGGTCCATCCGGTTCTCGATGCCGTCGAGCCCGGCGAGGAGCTGCGCGGCCATCGCGAGGTACGGGTTCGAGGAGGCGTCCGGCGGACGAAACTCGAAGCGGGCGCTCTCGGGGCGGTTTGCGTATTTCGGGATGCGGATCGCGGCGCTCCGGTTTCCGAGCGAGTAAACCGCGGTGACCGGCGCCTCGAAACCCGGGACGAGCCGGCGGTAGGAATTCGTCGAGGGATTCGTGAAGGCCATCACGGCCGCGCCGTGGTGGAGGAGGCCGGCGATCGCGAAGCGCCCGGTTTCGCTCACGCATCCGTAGCCTGCGGGGTCGAAGTAGACGTTGCGCTCGCCCTCGAGGACGAGCTGGTGGCAGTGCATGCCGCTCCCCGCCTCTCCGAAGAGCGGCTTCGGCATGAACGTGGCGGTCAGCCCCATCTTCCGCGCCGCGCGCCGCACGACGTACTTCACCATCAGCATCGCGTCGCAGGCGTCGAGAAGCCCCAGGAGCGGGATCTCGATCTCGCACTGGCCGGGCCCGCCCACCTCGTGGTGGTGATATTTCACGGGGACTCCGACGGACTCGAGGATCCGCGAGATCTTCGTCCGCGCGTCGTCCAGGTGGTCCTTCGGCGGCAGCGCGTGGTACCCGCCGTGCCGCGGGATCGTGAATCCGGAGCCGAGCTCGTGGCTCCGCCAGTCCGCCTCGGACGACTCGACCCGGTAGCTCGCGACGTTGACGCCGTTCTCGTACGCGACGCCGTCGAAGAGGTAGAACTCGAACTCCGGTCCCCAGAGGCTGCGCGTCCCGACACCGCTCGCGCGGAGCCGCTCCTCGGCGCGCGCCGCGATCGTCCGCGGGTCGAAGGAGACGGGAGACCGGTCGTCGGCCTCGAGGATCTTGCAGAGGAAGCTGAGCGTCTTCTCCTCGGGGAACGGATCGACGAACGCGGTCGCGAGGTCGGGGACGAGGACGAGGTCGCCGGACTTGACGGACCTGAGGCCGACGGACGAGCCGTCGAAGCCGACGCCGTCGTCCATCAATTCGGGCGTGAACCGTTCGGCGGGGAGCGTCACGTGCCGCCACCGGCCCGCGAGGTCGCAGAACTTGAGGTCGACCATCGTGACCGCGTGCTGGCGGACGTACTCGGCAGCCTCGTCGAATCGCTGGAACATGGATTCCTCCGGTTCGACGTTAGACCGCGCTCCGGGCGCGGGCCATGGGCCGTTTGAACCAGTGCCGTGCCGCTACTTCAGGGTCTCCCGGAAGAACGCGAGCGTCGCGGCCCAGGCCTTCGCCGACGCACGGGCATTCGCGCCGTCGCGGCCCGTCTGCTGGCGGAGGAAGCCGTGGCCGGCGCCCTCGTAGACGCTCGACGTGTAGCGCTTGCCGAGCTTTTTCATCGCCTCCTCGACCCGAGGGATCGTCGCATTGACCCGCGCGTCGTCGCCGCCGTAGTGGGCGAGGATCGGAGCGCCTATCTTCGCGTAGTCGTCGGCGGCCTCGGGTGACGTTCCGTAGTAGGAGACGGCCGCGTCGAGCTTCGGCTGTGCGACGGCGTAGGCGAAGCTCGTCGAGCCGCCCCAGCAGAATCCGACGCTCCCGACCTTCCCGTTCGCCGCCGGAAGCTTGAGGGCGTACGCGCGCACGGTGTCGAGACGTTGGGCGGCGTCGGCCGGCGTCAGGTTGCGGATGACTTTCGTCGCGTCGGCGCCGAGCGCATCCGTTCCGCCGCCGTTCGGGCCCATGCCCGAGAGGAGGTCCGGGGCGAGCGCGATGAACCCCTCCTTGGCGAGCTGGTCCGCGACGCCGCGCACCCAGTCCGTGAGGCCGAAGATCTCGTGGATCACGATCACGATGCCGGCCTTCTCCTTCTTCTCGGGGTAGACGACCCACGTGAGAAGTTTGCCGCCGCCCGGCAGGGCGACGTCTACCCACTCGCCGTGGCGCGGCGACTTCGCGAGCGCGTCCTTCGCCTGGTCGGCGTCGGGCGGAACCTGGGCGAAGAGGGAAGAGGCGGCAAGGAGCGCGGCGAGAACGGAGAAGCGGGTCGTCTTCATCGGATTCCCTCCACGAGAAACAGGTCGGACAGGATGCGGTGGTAGCTGTACGCGTAGGACGAGACGTCGGGCGTGAGGGCCACGGAGACGACCTCGACGACGCCCGCGGGGTCCGCCGGCATCAGCTCGTGCGAGGTCACCTTCTCGCCGGTCGCGAGATCGAGGCGGATGACGCGCGCGGGAAGCTCGCCGCGGCGGTAAGCGTAAAGCGCGCGGCCGTCGGGCGAGAAACGGATCGGGCGGTCCTCCGCGACGAGGCCGGGGACGTACTCGGGGTCGCCGCCTTCGAGCGGATAGCCGTAGAAAAGCCGGTCCGGCCCCTGTCCCACGACGATGCGTCCGTCGGGTGAGACGGGGAAGAACCCGAGAGCGATCCCCGGAGGCGTGATCGGGCGCGGGGGCGCGCCTTCGAGCTCCTGGACGAAGAGGCGGAGTCCCTCCCCTGGAGCGTTCGCCGCGACGAGGATGCGCTTCGCATCGGGAAGCCACCACGTGCGATGGATCGCGAGGCCGGTCCGGGGAAGAGAGCGAGGTTCCCCGGCCTTCACGGGCAGGAGAGTGATCTCGCGGCCGCCGGGGGCATGTCCGGTCGACGTGACCCAGCGCCCGTCCGGGGAGAAGCTCCCGGCCCAGCCGGTGCCGAGCTGGACGGCCGGCGAGCCGTCCGTATTCCGCATGTAGAGAGCGTGCCGCGCCCCGCCCCCTTCGCCCGTTTCGTCGAAGAGAAGCAGCTTGCCGTCGGGCGAGAGGTCCCTCACGAGCGACCAGTCGAGGAGCGACAGGTCGCGGTCCCGGTCCGAGCCCGGCGGGCGGCCGATGATGCCGACCTTCCCGTTGTCGCTCGTCATGAGGATGCGGCCGTCGGCGGTCGCGTCCTGGATCGTGAGCTCGCCGGGCGTGCGGACGAGCAGCCGCTCCCTTCCGTCCAGGGAGACGGACCACACGGAGCGCGCGACGCCGACACGCGTCGCCGTGAACCAGATCTCCTTTCCGTCGCCCGACCAGGCGAGGCCGTACGCCGTGATCCAGTCCTTCGAGAGCACCGTGCTCTTCCCGGCGCGGTCGACGACGACGACCGAGCCCTCGTCGTCGCCGAGAGCCGGATGATCAAGGAACGCGACACGATCCCCCTTCGGGGAGACACGCGGGTGGCTGACCCAGCCTCCCGTCTCGTAGAGCACCTTGCCGATCGGGTACTCGAGCCGCGTCTTGCCCGCGACGGAGCGGACGACGGCGAGGCTCGCGCCCTCGGGCCCCCAGTCGGCCCAGTGCACGTCCTCGAGGAGCTCGCGCGGCGCCCCGCCCGCGAGAGGGACCTGCGCGAGCGTGCCGCTCCAGACGAACCGGCCCGCCCAGTGGCGGTCGAGGGAGACCGCGAGCTGGCCCGCACGTGAGACCGAGAGGATCTCGGCGTCGGGAAGCATGAGAGGGCTGGACTCCGGACTCTCGGGCCGCGCCGAGAACAGCCGGCACGGATCGCCTTCCCACGCGGCGCCGTAGATCACGGTGCGGCCGTCGGGGGCGAAGCGCGCGGACAGGATCGTGCCGCGGCGGAAGCTGAGACGCTGAAACGTGGGATGAGCGGGCGCGACTTCCACGGCGGCCGCGGCGGTCTCTCCCGACAGCTCACCGATGTGATCGCGCAGGCTCGCGAGGTCCCGCGCGAGGTCGCGCGTCGATGCATAGCGCTGGTCCGGGTCCTTCGCGAGGCACCGGTCGATGATCCAGCGCAAGGGCGCCGGAACTTTCGGGTTGAGCTTCGCGATCGGCTCGGGTTCCTCGCGCATCACGGCCACGATGGTTTCGGCGCTCGTCGCCCGTTGGAAGGCGCGGCGGCCCGTCGCGAGCTCGTAGAGCATCGTCCCGAAGGAGAACTGGTCGGACCGGAAATCGACGGGACGCCCCACGGCCTGCTCGGGAGACATGTACCCGACGGTGCCCATCACCATCCCCGGCACCGTGCCGGAGGCCGTCGCGGCACCCGACAACTCCTGAGGGCGCGCTTCCGTCAGCTTCGCGAGCCCGAAGTCGAGGATCTTCACCCAGCCCTCGCGGGACACCATGACGTTCTCGGGTTTCAGGTCGCGGTGGACGATGCCGGCCGCGTGCGCCTTCGCGAGGCCGTCCGCGATCTGGACGCCGATTTCGAGGATCTTCTTCGCGGGAAGCGGTTCCGCCGGAAAGGCGACGCGAAGCGTGTCGCCCTCGACCAGCTCCATCACGAGAAGGTGGCGGCCGGAGGATCCGGAAGAACCGGGGATCTCTTCGAAGGAGTAGACGGCGGCGACGTTGGGGTGGTTCAGCGCGGCCAGGAGGCGCGCTTCCCGCTCGAAGCGCGCGACTCGTCCCTTGTCTTCGAAGAACTCTTCCGACAGCACCTTCAGCGCGACGTCGCGTCCGAGCTTCGAGTCCGTCGCCCGGTAAACTTCTCCCATTCCGCCCGCGCCGAGGGCGGAGATGACCTCATAGGGGCCGAGCCGGGTTCCCGTCGCGATCGTCATGGGGTTTGGCCGGATTCTAGCCGCGAGTGTGTGTCCTCGTGTGTCGGCGGTTGGCACACGAGACACAACTTCCATAGCGAGACCCCGCTGTCTCGCGCGGGAACTCTGCCCGATCTTACGGCGCCGCAGCGACATCCGGGAAGAATGCACGCAGCGCTCCGTGCGGCGCGTGGCAGAGTGTTTGCATCGCCATTCACGGTTCGCCGACGGGTCAGGCGCCAAGAAGAGGAAGAGGAGCACTTGAAACGAGACAGAGCCCATGTGAGAAGTGCGCTCGCGATATTCGCGATATGCGCCGCTGGCTCGTCCGTCGTTCACGCGGATGAAACCGCTGGCACGAAGAACTCGTCTCTGGACGATCTTCTGAACCAGAAGGTCAGCGCGGCGGCGAAGTACGAGCAGACCACCCGCGACGCCGCGGCGTCGGTCACGATCGTGACGGCTGAAGAGATCGAGAGCTTCGGCTTCGACACGCTCGCGGAGGTTCTCGCGAACGTTCGAAGCTTCTACGTCAGCTACGACCGCAACTACGACTACGTCGGGACCCGGGGCTTCAGCCGCCCCTCGGACTACAACGACCGCATCCTGCTTCTCGTCGACGGCCACACGATCAACGAGAACATTTACGGCATGGCGCCGGTCGGGACGGACTTCGGGATTCCCCTCGCGGCTGTCGAGCGGATCGAGATCGTGCGGGGCCCCGGCTCGTCCCTCTACGGCACGTACGCGATGCTCGCCGTCGTCGACGTCATCATGAAGACGGGGGGCGGCGTCGGGGGAGTGCACGCGAGCGCGGAGGTGGGCAGCTTCGGCCGGAAAGGAGCCTCTCTCACGTGGGGAAAGGTCTTCCCGAACGGTCTGGACGTCATGGCGACAGGGCGCTACCTGGACGTCACGGGGCAGGACCTCACGTTTCCCGAGTTCGCGGACGCGGGCGGCGTCGCCCGGGGCCTCGACGGGGACCGGGCGATTTCGGCTCTCGTGTCGGTCCAGAAAGACGGCCTGTCCATTCGCGGCAGCGCGACCTGGAGGCGCAAGGACGTCCCGACCGCCGCATTCGGCACGATCTTCGGCGACTCGCGGATGAGAACCACCGATGAGCACGAGTGGCTGGACCTTTCGAAGGAAGTCGTCCTGTCGTTCGACAAGGTGCTGACCGTTCGCGCGTACGCCGACCGCTATCAGTACGACGGCGTCTACCCGTACGACACGTTTCTGGAGAAGGACCGCTCCACAGGCGTCTGGGCGGGCGGCGAAGCACGTTTCCGGTGGGACCTGACCTCCGGCCACCGGTTCACGCTCGGGACCGAGTATCGTTACAACTTCCGCTCCACGTACTCCTACGAGTTCGACGGCGTGCCGGCGTTCGATGCCGACATCCATTCGTCGGTCTTCTCGGTTTACGCGCAGGATGAGATCCAGCTGCACCGGGAGCTTTCCCTGACGCTCGGGGTCAGGCACGACGTCTTCTCGACGAGCCCGGACGCAACGTCGCCCCGGGTCGGCGTCGTGTGGTCGTACGCGCCGAGGGGCACGTTGAAGCTCCTCTACGGGGAAGCGTTTCGGACGCCGAACACGTACGAGGCGCTCTACCCGCAGGACGAGGCCTCGACCCCCGCGCTCCAGCCCGAGCGCATCCGCACGCTGGAGGCGAACCTCCAGCAAGGACTCGCCCCCTGGCTCCTTGGCACGGCGTCCGTCTATCGCTACCAGATGCGGGACCTCATCGACCCGGTGGCGGAACCCGACGGAAATATCGGATACCTGAACCGGAGCCGCGTGGCCGCGAACGGGTTCGAGCTCCAGCTCGACGCGCGCCTGCCGAACGGACTCCAGGTCTCCGCAAGCTACGCGCTCCAGGCGGCACGCGACGATCAGGGCGCGGCGCTCACGAACTCGCCCCGAAACGTCTTCAAGGCCTCGATCCGGCGAACGCTCTTCGGCGCCGTCGCCGCTGGAGGCTTGCTGCGCTGCGAGAGCGCGCGTCTCACCGTCTACGGGACCGAGACGGATGCCGCGTGCGTCACGGACATCCACCTCTCCGCGAGACCCCTTGGTGGTCTTTCATTGTCCGTCACGATCCGGAATCTCTTCGACACCCGTTACGCCACGCCCGGGGGCCTCGAGCACATCCAGCCGGCGATCGAGCAGAACGGCCGCAGCGTCGTCGGGCGCGCGGCCTGGTCGTTCTGAGGCACTCGTGGTGACGTGCTCCGGTCCAGTCCGTCTCGGGGCCGCTCTCCTCCTGCTCCTCGCCTGCGTGTCCGCGAGCGGGCAGGAGATGCCCGTCCCCGTGGAGACGCAGGTTCCCATCTTTCTCAAGGTCGTGACGTTCGAGAAGCGCATCGCCGGCGAAAAGACGAAGGATTTCGTCCTCGGCGTCGCCTATCAGTCCGGCTACCGGCTCTCGGTCGCCGTCAAGGACAAGTTCGTGGACGTCGCACGCGGCGAAGCGCCGAACGGGCCCGCGGGGCGCGCGCTCAGGGTCGTTCCTCTCGACCTCGACGGCGGAGAGAGCCTCGACGTCGTGGTCTCGCGCGCCGGCGTCGCCGCGCTCTACGTGACTCCGCTCCGCGCGTTCGACGTCGCCCAGATCGCGGCCGTGACCCGCCGCAACGGCGTCCTCAGTCTGACGGGCGTGCCCGCCTACGTGGAGGCCGGTCTCTCGATCACGCTCACGCTGAGCCGGGACCGGCCCCGCATTCTCGTCAATCTCGCCGCGGCGCGGTCCGAGGGGGCGGAGCTCGCCGCCTCGCTCCTGAATCTCGCCACCGTGTTCCAGGGGGAGAAGCGCCGATGACGCGTCCGCGCGACCTCTCCGTCGCGACGAGGCTCACGCTCCTCTCGGCGATCGTCTCGGGCGCCCTCGCCGTGACCGTGTTCGTCGTCGTTCCTCCCATGGTGGAGCGCGACCTCGTGGCCGGGGTCACGTCCGACACCGTGGGCATCACGCAGATGATTTCGGCGGGCGTCTCCGCATCGGTCTTCTTCGGGGACGCGGGCGCCGCGCAGGGGCTCCTCGACGGTCTCGCCAACGACAGCGAAGTTCTATACGCCGTCGCCCGGCTGCGGGACGGCTCGCCTCTGGCCTTCTACAAGCGTCCGAACGGGCCGGCGGTTGCGGAGCGGCCGCTCGGGCGGGAATTCCGGATCTCCGAGGACGGGCTCCAGCTCCGCGCCGAGGCGCCCGTCGTGGCGAACGGACAGGTCGTCGGGTCCGTCGATCTCAGCAAATCCCTGGCGAACCTCCGGGTCGAGGTCGCCCGCATGCGCCGGAACCTCGCGTGGCTCAGCCTTCTTCTCTTCGCGGCCGGCACCGGAGCGGCGTATTCGATCAGCAGCTTCGTCCTGGGACCTCTTCGCGTCCTCGCCGCCACGGCCGACAGGGTCGCCCGCGGTGACCTGACCCAGCGTGCGGCGCTGCGGAGCGGCGACGAGTTCGGGAGGCTCGCCACGGTCTTCAACCGGATGGTGGAGAGCCTCGAGTCGGCGCAGGGCGGTCTCGAGATCGCAAACAGGAATCTCGAGGTGCGCGTGAACCAGCGAACGCGGGAGCTCGAGGACGAGATCGTGCAACGCAAACGGGCAGAGGAGGCGCTCACCGAGAGCGAGCGCCGCTATCGCTCGCTCTTCGACGAGAACCTCAGCGGGAGCTTCCTGTGCCGGCCCGACGGCGAGCTCCTCGCATGCAATGCGGCGTTCGTGCGCATGTTCGGGTTCGCGTCCACGGCCGAGGCCATGCGGTGCGGCCTCGCGTCGCTTTTCCCGGACGCGAAGAGCGTGGCGCAGACTCTCGATGCGCTGCGCGCCCACGGACGCGTACGCAACGTCGAGCTCGAGATGCGCCGGGGGGACGGCCGGAGCGTCCGCGTGATCGGAAGTTTCGTCGGCACCTTCCACGGCCACGAGCTGCACGAGATCCAGGGATACCTTTTCGACACGACCGAGCGGCGATCCCTGGAGGACCAGCTCCGGCAGGCGCAGAAGATGGAGGCGATCGGGCGGCTCGCCGGCGGCGTCGCGCACGACTTCAACAACCTCCTCACCGTGATCCTCGGCTTCTCGGACATGCTTCTTTCCCGCGTCGGCCCTTCGGACCCGAACGCGGCCGATCTCGAGGAGATCCAGCGGGCGGGCGTGCGGGCGGCGGCGCTGACGAAGCAGCTCCTTGCGTTCAGCCGGCGGCAGGTGCTCGAGCCGACCGTTCTCGACGTGAACGCCGCGGTGCGCGCGATGAGCGCGATGCTGGGCCGGCTGATCGGTGAGGACGTCCACCTCGTGACCCATTTCGCTCCGGACCTCGGCCGCGTGCGCGCCGACGCCGGCCAGCTCGAGCAGGTGATCGTGAATCTCGTCGTGAACGCCCGCGACTCGATGCCGAAGGGCGGCAAGCTCGTGATCGAGACGCTCAACGTGGACGTCGACGACGGGCGTGCGATGGGCGGCCCGGCAGGCCCGTGCGTCGTGATCGAGGTCTCGGATTCCGGAGTCGGGATGGACGCCGAGACGCTCGCGCACCTGTTCGAGCCGTTCTTCACGACGAAAGAGCAGGGCAAGGGAACCGGGCTCGGGCTCGCGACGGTTTACGGGATCGTCCAGCAGAGCGGCGGCTTCCTCGACGTCTCGAGCACGCCCGGACGCGGCAGCTGCTTCCGCGTCTTCCTGCCGCGCGTCGCGGACGAGGCGGGGGCGCCGGCGCCCGGCGCCGCGAGGCCCGAATCCTCGCGCGGGACGGAGACCATTCTGGTCGCGGAGGACGAGCACGCCGTGCGGCGGCTCACGCGCATCGCCCTCGAGGCGGCGGGTTACGAGGTGCTGGAGGCGAGCGACGGGGCGGCCGCTCTCGACCTGCTCGGCCGCACGGACCGGCCCGTCTCGCTCCTCCTCACGGACGTCGTGATGCCGGGGCTCAACGGTCCCGAGACCGCGATACGGGCGCTTCGCGTCAGGCCGGGGCTCAAGGTTCTCTTCATGTCCGGATACGCCGACCCCGAGGTCGCGACTCGCGGCGTCACCGACGCGGGATGGGGCCTTCTTCGCAAGCCGTTCGCACCGGCGCAGCTCACCCAGAGGGTCCGCCTTGCCCTCGACGGCGGCAACGTCCTGGGCGAATCCGGAACGTGGCGCCTCGGCGGTTGAGAGGTCCTGCATGCGCCGGAAACGGCGGCCGTGACTCGGCGGCATAGAATGTTTTCTTGATCGGCATGAAGGAAGGCCCGGAGACCGCGGACACCACGGGTGCCGACGTTCCTCTCTGTGTCGATCTCGACGGGACGCTGGTCCTTGGCGATCTCCTCTTCGAAGGGCTCGCTCGCCTCGCGAAGGAGGGGCCGGGGCCGCTTTTCCGGGCGCCGTTCTGGCTTGCGAAGGGCAAGGCGGGCTTCAAGAGGGAGCTCGCGAAGAGCGTCGCGCTCGAACCGTCGACGCTTCCCTACGACCTCCGTCTCCTGGAGTTCCTTCGGAAGGAGAAGGACCAGGGGCGGCGCCTCGTTCTCGTGACCGCGTCCGACCGCCTCTGGGCCGAGAAGGTCGCCCAGCACCTCGAGATCTTCGACGAGGTGATGGGGAGCGACGGCACGACGAACCTCTCAGGCGAGGCCAAGGCGCGGGCGCTCGTCGAGCGGTTCGGAGACCAGGGATTCGACTACGCAGGAAACGGGGCGACGGACAGGCCGGTCTGGAAGAAGGCGCGCCGGGCGATCGCGGTGAATGCGCTGCCCGCCGTCGAGGCGGGGCTCCGGCGGGACGGGAATCTCGCCGAACTCTTCCCGCCGTCTCCCTTGAAGCTCAGGACGATCGTCAGGGCGATCCGGGCCCGGCAGTGGGTCAAGAACCTTCTCGTCTTCATTCCGATCGTCACCGCGCACAAGCTCCAGGACGCGGGAATCCTCGCCGCCGCCGGCCTGGCGTTCGTGGCGATCTCGCTTTGCGCGTCGAGCATCTACCTCCTCAACGATCTCTTCGACCTGGAGGCCGATCGCCGGCATCCCGAAAAGTGGCGCCGGCCTCTCGCGAGCGGAAGCCTGACGATTCCTGAGGCGATCGTCCTGTCCCTTTTCCTGATGGCGGCTGGCCTCGCGATCTCCCTGAGGCTTCCGGCGGATGCCGTGAAGCTCATCGGCGTCTACCTCGTCGCGACGACGGCGTACTCCCTCTTCCTGAAACGCCGCGTGCTCGTCGACGTGTTCACACTTTCACTCCTCTATACGCTGCGCGTCCTCCTCGGCGGCGCGGCGACGGGTCTCCTCCTCTCGCCGTGGTTTCTCGCGTTTTCGGTGTTCACGTTCCTGAGCCTCGCGTTCTGCAAGCGGGCTTCCGAGCTCGTGCGGCTCAGGAAGGTCGAGCTCCAGGAGGCTCCGGGCCGGGCGTATTTCACGTGGGATCACCTCACCGTGCAGTCCTGCGGCATCACGAGCGGCTATCTTGCCGCGATCGTCCTCGCGCTCTACCTCCAGAGCGACACCGTGAGGCGCCTGTACGCGAGCCCGGCATGGCTGTGGCTGATCGTGCCCGTCTTCCTCTACTGGATCAGCCGGATCTGGGTCCTCGTCAACCGGGGCGAGATGGATGAAGACCCCGTCCTCTTCGCCACGAAGGACCGCGCCACCTGGCTGACCGCGGCTGTCGGCGGCGCGATCCTCGTCCTCGCCACGTACGGTTCGTTCCATCTGCCGGGCGTGCAACCGTGACGCCCCTCGATTTGCGAGATCGCGGCGAGGCTAGAATCGGTTCGTGAAGAGACTCGAGGTCAAGAAGACGTACAAGCTCCTCGTCGCCGGAGCGTTCGTGCGCACGGAGTCCGGGCGCGCCTACCCCGCGGTGGGGCACGGGGGCGACTTTCTCGCGCACGTCCCTCTGGGATCGCGCAAGGACGTGCGCGACGCCGTGAAGGCGGCCCGGGGCGCGTTCGCTCCCTGGGCGGGGAGGACGGCCTACAACCGCGGGCAGATCCTCTATCGCGCCGCCGAAATGCTGGAAGAGCGCTCGACGGAGTTCGTCGACGCGATCCGCCGGTCCACGGGCGCCGCGGCGGCGCCGGCGAAACGCGAGGTCGCGACGGCCGTCGATCGGCTCGTCCATTTCGCGGGCTGGGCCGACAAGCTCGGCGCGGTGCTCGGTACCGTGAACCCGGTCGCCGCGCCCTACTTCAATTTTTCGACGCCCGAGCCGACGGGAGTCGTCGGCGTGATCTGCCCCGAATCGCCGTCGCTTCTGCCGCTCGTGTCCCGCGTCGCGGCCGCCATGGTCTCGGGGAACACGGTCGTTGCGATCGGCCCGGAGAAGACGCCGATCCCGGCTCTCCTCTTCGGAGAGGTCGTGAGCACGAGCGACGTTCCGCCGGGAGTCGTGAACCTGCTCTCCGGAAAGAAGAGCGAGCTCGTGCCGGCGCTCGCGACGCACCGCGACGTGGACGCGATCGACGAGGGTTCCGGGGACGCGAAGCTGGGGGCGCTCGTGGAGGCCGAAGCGGCGGACCGCGTGCGCCGGATCTCCCGCCCGAAGGCCACGAAGCCCGCCGACTGGTTCGACGCGCGAAAGGCCGAAGGACTCGCCGCGCTGGAGCCGTTTCTCGAGATCAAGACGACGTGGCACCCGGCCGGCGTCTGACGCCGCAGCCCGTTTGAAACCACTCTTCTTCTTCGATCTCGACGACACCCTCGTCGACCATCACGCGGCCGAGGAAGGCGCGCATCGCGAGACGCATGCGGCGCACCACGCGCTCTTCGGGGGGATCGCGTTCGAGGGCTGGCTCGCCTCCTATCGCCGGAACAACCTGCGCCTCTGGCACGAGTACGGGAAGGGGACGATCGACCGCCCGACGCTCACGGCGCGCCGTTTCGCGCTGCCGCTCGCCGATCTCGGCCTCGACCCCGGGCATGGCATCGGCGTCGGAACGTCCTACATGGAGGCGTATGGCCGCAACTGGCGGCTCATCGACGGCGCCGAGGAGGTGCTGGAGCACGCGTCGCGCGAGGGGGTCGTCGGGATCCTGTCGAACGGATTCCGGGAGACTCAGCGGGCCAAGATCGCACGATTCGGTCTCGACAGATGGGTGCGCCACGTGATTCTTTCGGAGGACGTCGGCGCGATGAAGCCGTCGCGGATCATCTTCGACGCGGCGGCGAAAGCCGCCGGCGGGGGAGAGCGCCGGCGTCTCTACGTCGGAGACTCCTTCGCCACGGACGTCGTGGGCGCGAGGACGGCGGGCTGGTTTCCGATCCTGTTCGACCGTCACGAGAAGGGCGCGCCCGAGCCCGTCGTCTTCGTGACGCGTCTCTTGGACCTCAAGCCGCTTCTTTGATCAGCGGAGGATGCCGCTCTTCCCCGGGGTCGAAGGCGGCGTCATGGCCGAGGGGAGCGTCTTTTTCATCGCGGCGATTACGGGCTCGTTGCCTGCGGGCGGTTGGAAGCCGTGGTGCGTGAGGATGTGCCAGAGCCTGCCGACGACGGCTTCGGACTGGAGCGGCTTGGCAAGGACGTCGGTCGCGCCCGTTTGGATCGCGAACGCGAAATGACTGCGGTCGAGGCGCGCCGAGGTGAGGACGACGGGCAGGGCGTTCGACGAGGCCTGGGCCTTGATCACGCGCGTGACGTCGAAGCCGTCCATGCCCGGCAGCGCCACGTCCATGAGGACGAGGTCGACGGTGTCCTTTAGAAGCCTTTCGAGAGCCTCGGGCCCGTCCTTGGCCTCGAGCGCCCGGCAGCCGTGCCGCCCGAGAACGTCGG
>DASVJU010000018.1:0-34755 GCA_036385755.1 Thermoanaerobaculia bacterium | reverse complement strand
CAACATTCCCAGAATCGGACAGGCCATCGAACAGGCGGAAGCGGCGTTCGTGGGCACCGTCACTTCAAGCGTCCTCGACGCGGAAGCGGAAAAACGCGTCGTCACGTTCACGGCGCAGCGCGTCTTCAAGGGGTCCGTGCCGGTCCAGACGCAGGTCGTCACGCCGATCTCGGAGAAGGCTTGCGGCTACTCCTTCGCGCCCGGTGCCACGTACCTCGTCTTCACGCGGAACATCCGCGGCAAGCCTCTCACGCACCGGTGCTCCGGCAACGCGCCGGCCCAGCCCAAGGGCCCCTGGCCCCGGGAGCTCGAGACCGGCTGGTCCCCTGTCGCGGCGGAACCGTCCAAATAGGAAAAGGAGAGCGTCCAATGTCTTCCACCATAGCCGCCTGGGCGGCGCCCGCCGCAAAGGCCCCTCTCGTTTCGCACTCCATCCCACGCCGCGAGCCGGAGCCGGACGACGTCGGGATCGAGATCCTCTTCTGCGGCGTCTGTCACTCCGACATCCACCAGGTCCGAGGCGAATGGGGAGGGTCGGTTTTCCCGATGGTGCCGGGCCATGAAATCGTGGGCCGGGTGACGAAGGTCGGCACCGGCGTCACGAAGTTCAAGGCGGGCGATCTCGCCGGCGTGGGGTGCTTCGTCGACTCGTGCGGCGCGTGCGATCCGTGCCGGCGCGGCCTCGAGCAGTTCTGCCTGGCCGGGGCGGCCTTCACCTACAACGGCACCGAGATGGACCGGAAGACGCCGACGTACGGGGGCTACTCGAAAGAGATCGTCGTGAAGGAGCGGTACACGCTCAAGGTCCCGGCCGGCCTCGATCTTGCGGCGGCGGCCCCGCTCCTGTGCGCGGGAATCACGACGTACTCGCCGCTCCGGCAATGGAAGTGCGCACCCGGGACGCGCGTCGGCGTCGTGGGGCTCGGAGGCCTCGGCCACATGGCGGTGAAGCTGGCGGCGGCGATGGGCGCCGAGGTGACGATGCTCAGCAAATCGAAATCCAAGGAGGCGGACGCGCGCCGGCTCGGGGCGCACGCCTTCGCGCTGACGAACGAGCCCGACGCGTTCAAGAAGCTGTCGGGACGGTTCGACCTCCTGATCGACACGATCTCGGTCGCGCACGATCTCGACGCGCACCTCGGCCTGCTCCGGACGGAGGGGGCGATGGTGATCGTGGGCGTCCCGCCGTCCCCCGCCTCTCTCGCCGCCATGTCGGTCATCTTCGGGAACAAGAAGCTGGCCGGCTCGATGATCGGCGGCATCGCCGAAACCCAGGAGATGCTGGACTTCTGCGCGGAAAGAAAGATCACCGCGGACGTCGAGGTGATCCCGATCGGAAAGATCAACGAGGCCTACGACCGCATGCTGAGGAGCGACGTCCGCTACCGCTTCGTGATCGACCTTGCGAGTCTGGGCAGAGGCTGAGCCGGAGCCGTCATGGCGCGCGTCACCGGCGTCAACCGCGTCGCGCTGCGGAAGCCGAGCCCCGGCGATCCGCAGTTCCTTCCGTCTCCGGATCCCGCTCTCGCCGCGCTGCCGTTCTCGGAGGCCGTGCGTCACGGCGACCTGCTGTTCGTGTCCGGTCAGATCGGGACGGCGCCCGGCACGCTCAACGTCGTTCCGGGCGGCATCGAGGCCGAAGCCCGGCAGGCGCTCCTGAACATGAAGGCGATTCTGGAACGGCACGGTTCCTCGATGGAACGCGTCGTGAAGTGCACGGTGTTCCTCGCCGACATGAAGGAATGGCCGGCGTTCAACGAGGTGTACCGAAGCGTCTTCAGGCGCAATCTCCCGGCACGGAGCGCGCTCGGCGCGAACGGTCTCGCGCTTGGCGCACGCGTCGAGGTGGAGTGCCTGGCCGCCCTCAGTCCGCCAGCGTCGAGAGGTCGCCCGGGTCCTCCCCCATCTCCTTCGCCTTGAGGAAGCGCCGCACGATCTTGCCTGAGCGGGTCTTCGGGAGCGACGGGACGATCTCGATGTCGGAGGGCTGCGCGATCGGACCGAGGTCCTGGCGCACGTGGTCCTTGAGGCTGCCGATGAGGCCGGCGCCCTGCGTGGTGCCGGGCTTCAGGACGACGAAGGCCTTGATCCTTTCGCCCTTGATCGGGTCGGGCAGGCCGACGACGGCGCTCTCGGCGACGGCGGGGTGGCGCAGGAGCGAGCCCTCGACGTCGGCCGTGCCGATGCGGTGGCCCGCGACGTTGAGGACGTCGTCCGAACGGCCGAGGACGGCAAACCAGCCGTCCTTGTCGCGCACGGCGATGTCGCCGCAGGTGTAGCAGCCGGGGATCTGCTGCCAGTACTTCTCGTAGCGCGCGTGGTCGCCCCACACGGTGCGGAGCATGTACGGCAGCGGCCGGCGCAGCACGAGGAGGCCGCCGTGTCCGTCGGGCAGCGAGTTGCCGTCCTTGTCGACGATGTCGGCGAAGACGCCGGGCAGGGGCTTTCCGACCTTGCCGGGGCGCGCCTCGAACGTGGGAAGCGTGCCGAGGACGGGCGCGGCGATTTCCGTCTGCCAGAAATTGTCGACGACCATGCCGCCCGACTGGCTGACCAGATTTTTCTGCGCCCAGAGGTGCGCTTCGGGGTTCAGCGGCTCGCCCGCGCACGCGATGAGGCGCAGGCGCGAGAGGTCGTAGCGGGCGGGAGCCTCGGGCCCGTGGCTCATGAACATGCGCATCGCGGTAGGCGCCGTGAAGAGGAGGTTGACGCCGAAGCGCTCGCAGAGCTCCCATGTGACGTCCGCGGACGGATAATCGGGCACGCCCTCGCGCGTGAACACGGTGGCGCCCACGGAGAGCGGCCCGTACACGATGAACGAGTGGCCGACGATCCAGCCGATGTCGGACGTGGACCAGTAGATGTCGCGGTCGCCGATCTGGTAGTACGCCTTCGCGAGATAGTTCACGCCCACCATGTAGCCGCCCGTCGTATGGACGACGCCCTTAGGCTTCCCCGTCGTGCCGGATGTGTAGAGGATGAAGAGCGGGTCCTCGGCGTCCATCGGCTCGGGCGTGCAGTGGATGTCGCGCGCGTTCTGGATGTCGTAGAAGTCGTGCTCGCGCTCGCTCTCGAAGGTGAAGGGTTCGTCGCCGGGCCGCGAGCCGCGGCGGTGGACGACGACGTGCTCGACGAACGTGAGGTCGCGGACGGCCTCGTCGACCGTGGGCTTGAGCGAGATCTTCTTGCCGCGGCGGAACGTGAAGTCCGTGCAGACGACGACCTTCGCGCGGCAGTCCTCGATGCGCGACTTCAGGGCCTGGGTGCCCATGCCCGCGAAGACGACGGAGTGGACGGCGCCGATGCGCGCGCAGGCGAGCATCGTGACGATGCCTTCGGGCGTGAGCGGCATGTAGACGATGACGCGGTCGCCCTTCTTGACGCCGAGGCGCTTCAACGCGTTCGCGAAGCGGTTCACCTCGCGGTAGAGGCGGTTGTAGGTATACGCGTGCTCTTCGCCGTCCTCGCCGACCCACAGGAGCGCGGCCTTGTTGCGCTTGTCGCCGTAAACGTGCCGGTCGACGCAGTTGACCGTGGCGTTGAGCTTGCCGCCGATGAACCACTCGTGAGTCGGCGGGTTGAAGCGGCAGACTTCCTTCCAGGGCTCGATCCACTCGAGGGCCTTCGCTTTTTCGGCCCAGAAGTCGTCGGGGTCGTTGAACGCGTGCGCGCGCTCGATGGCGTCGTTGCGGATCACCGCCTCGCGCGCCATCCAGATGGGCGGCAGGATGACGTTCTCGTCCTTCGCGAGCTTCTCGATGGCCGCCTGCTGCGACTGGGAAAGGTCGAGGCCGGGCTTCGCCGTGGGCGCCGTTTCCGCACTCATGTGAGCTCCTTGCCGAAGGATGAGATTCTGGGATTCTATGGGGCTCTCGAGAGAGCGCCCGTTCAATGACGTAGCGGCATCATAGAAAAACTTACGCTTGACTTACGTCTTAACCGGACATACGTTTGCGGCGTGTCGTCACTGCCTCAAGAAATAGCCGCGCAGATGACCACCGCCGCGGGGCTCTCGCGCAGGCGGTTCGCGACGGGCCCGGCCTGTCTGCCGACGGGGTGCGAGGGGCTGGACCGCCTCCTCGGGGGCGGGCTGCCGCGCGGGGCGCTGGTGGAAATGTCCGGGCGCGCGTCCTCGGGCCGCTTCTCGGTCGCGCTCTCCGCGCTCGCGGCCACGACCGAGACGGGCGAAGCCGCCGCTCTCGTCGACCCCGGCGACCATTTCGACCCTCAGGGCGCGGCCGCAGCGGGCGCCGAGCTTTCGCGGGTGCTGTGGCTGCGCCCGCGCGGGGTGAAGATGGCGCTCGCGGCGGCCGAGACCGTCCTCGCCACGGGCTTCGCACTCGTCATCCTCGACCTCGGGCTCGCGCGCGTCTCGCGCAGGCGCTTCGACGACGCCGTGTGGCTGCGCCTCGCGCGGCGCGCACGCTTTCACGACGCGGCGCTGTTCGTCCTCGCGCCCTACCGTGTCACGGGCACCGCGGCGCGCATCGTCCTCGCGGCGGATGCGGCGCGGGCGGGCTGGGACCGCTCCCGCCAGAGCCTCTCGCTCCTCGACGGCCTCTCCTCACGCCTCGTGGTGGAGAAAAACCTCGAGAGGCGCGAAATGCAGACGGGAAAAACCAGCCTGCTGAATCTTTCTCTCCTGGATGCTGTTCAGGCGGGGAAGAAAGAAAGAGAAGAAAAAAAGAAAGATTTGCTTAGAAAGGAAGAGAACGAAGGATTTTCGGACCGGTTGTCCGCATTTGCGCGTTGAGGGTCCGGTGGCTGGGGCTATTCACCTTCCAAGAAATGCAGCCTGACGAAAAGCGGGGGCGCGGCAGGCATGGAACGAACGGCGGGCATGAGGCGTGGATCAGCAAAAAAAATCTCCCTCCTCCCCTCCCGCCCCCCGCCTGGCGTGTCTCGTGGTGCCGCTGTTTCCGCTCGCCGCGCGGCTGCGCAGCGAGCCCGCGCTGCGGGACGAGGCGGTCGTGCTGTGCGAAGGAAACGGGACGTCCGCGCACGTGGTCGCGGCCACGCGCAAGGCGCGCAAGGCCGGCATCCGCCCGGGCTTCACGCTGCCGCAGGCGCGGGCGCTCCTGCCCGACCTCCTCACCCGCGCGCGCGACACCGAGAGCGAGCGCGCCGCGCAGGAAGCGCTGCTCGACGTGGCCGGCACGGTGTCGCCGCGCGTGGAGGACGCGGGCGACGGCGTCGTGTACCTCGACGCGGACGGCCTCGAGCGCCTCTTCCCCGACGAGCGCGACCTCGGCCGAGCGCTGATCGCCGCCGCGAAGCGCGAATCGCTGCCCGCCCGCTGCGGCCTCGCGTCGAGCAAGCTCGCCGCGCGCGTGGCCGCGACGCTACCGGACTCCCCCGTCGTCGTCGCCGCCGGCGGCGAGGCCGCGTTCCTCGCGCCCTTGCCGCTCGTGAAGCTGGACCCCGAGGCCGAGATCGTCGAGACGCTCGCGCGCTGGGGGCTCACGTCGGTGGGCGACCTCGCGAAGCTGCCCGCGGCCGACGTCGCGAGCCGGCTCGGCGCGCGCGGGCACGCGCTGCACGAGATCGCGCGCGGGCGCGACCCGCGTCCCCTCGTGCCGCGCCGGCCGCCGCCGGGCTTCACGGAGGGCATGGAGCTGGAGTGGCCGCTCGTCACGCTCGAACCGTTCCTCGCGCTGGCCGAGGGCGCGCTCGAGAGGCTCGCGCGGCGTCTCGAGGCCGAGGCCGTCGGCTGCGCGCGGCTGGACGTGTCGCTGACGCTCGAGCCCGAGGGCTGCGACACGCGCACGATCGAGCTGCCCGCGCCCACGCGCGACGTGAAGACGCTGCTCACCCTCGTGCGTCTCGGCCTCGAGGGCCGGCCGCCCGGCGCCGCCGTGACGGGGTTCTCCCTCACGGCGCATCCCGATGCGCCGCGGAAGGGCCAGCTCACGCTGTTCGGGCCGGCCGAGATCTCGCCCGACCGGCTCGCGACGGCGCTCGCGAAGCTGTTCGCGCTGCTGGGGCCGGGGCGCGCCGGCGCGCCGCAGGCGGTGGACGGGCATCGCCCCGAGCGCTTCGCCCTCGTGCCGTTCGCGCCACCGCCTCCCCCCGCGGCCCGCAGGGCTCCGCGGACGGGGCGCGGACTGCTCTCGGTCAGGGTGCTGCGCCCGGCCGTGCCGCTCGAGGTGCTCCTCGAAGGCGAGCGCCCCGCGTCGCTGCGCGCGCTGGCTTCGACTCCTTCGACTCCTCCCGCGGAGGGCGGAGGGCGGCCGGCGCTCGACGTGGCCGGCTCCGTGCGCGTCGCCTCGGGGCCGTGGCGCCTCGAGGAGGGCTGGTGGCAGGAGGCGCCCGCCTTCCGCGCGTACTGGGACGTCGAGCTTTCGGCCGGCGGCCTCTATCGCATCTTCCGCGACGAGCCCGGTGGCGAATGGTTCGCGGACGGCGTCTACGACTAGACCGCTATCCTTCCGCCCGTGGACACCTCCGCACCAACGGACGCCGAGGGCTATCGGCTCGCGCGCCGGGCGCTCCTCGCCTTCGTCCTGACTTTCATCGCGTCGCGGACGATGGTGTTCCTCGTCATGTCGCAGCGCATCCCGAACCTGTACTTCTTCCTGCGCGGGACGCACGTGCACCACCTGAACTACGGAATTTTCCTGCTGGCCGCCGTGGCGGCGTACCTGCTCTTCGCGCGGCCCGCGGGCAGGGCCGCGCGCGTCGCCGCGTGGGCTTACGGCATCGCGATCGGCCTGACGTTCGACGAGTTCGGAATGTGGCTGCACCTCGGCGGCAGCTACTGGCAGCGCGCGAGCGTGGATGCCGTCATCGTCGTGGCCGGCGCACTCGGCGTCATCGCCTTCGCGCCCTCACTGGAAAGGCTCGAGGCCCACCATCGATGGGCGCTCCTCGCTCTCGTCGTCGGCCTCGCCCTCTTCGGATTCGTCCTTTTCGACACCGGCGCGCGCATCGGCACGCTCGTCGGGCCGCGCCTCCGGGAGCTGGAGCTCTCGTCGTCCCCGTAGGAGCGGTTTCCCGCGCGTCCCGAGGGGCGCTATCGTCGGCGCGCAAGGAGAGTCCATGGCCCATCAGCCCCTTCCGCCGAATCCCGTTCCCCAGCACGATCTCGTCGCCCTTCAAACCGGCGCCGTCGTGAGCCGCACGCTCGTGAAAACCGCGGGCGGCACCGTGACGGCCTTCGCGTTCGACACGGGCGAGGCCCTCAGCGAGCACAGCGCCCCTTTCGACGCGCTCGTACTCGGGGTCGAAGGGACCGCCGAGGTGACGATCTCCAGCGCCCCTCACCGTGTTTCGGCGGGAGACATCCTCCTTCTGCCCGCGAACGAGCCCCACGCGCTGCGCGCCGCGACACCGTTCAAGATGATCCTCGTGATGATCAAGGCGTAGGTTCAGATGAGGACGGAGAAGCTCTACGACGCGGCGTATTTCCGGAAGTGGTACCGCGATCCGCGCAAGCGCATCGTGCGCCGCGCGGGCGTCGCGCGGAAAGCCGCGATGGCCGTCGGCGTCGCGGAACATCTCCTCGGGCGGCCGCTCGCGTCCGTGCTCGACGTCGGCTGCGGCGAGGGCTCGTGGTTCCCGCTGCTGCGCGAGCTGCGTCCGCGGGTGCGCTACCTGGGCCTCGACACGAGCGATTACGCCGTGCGGCGCTTCGGCCGGTCGCGCAACGTCAGGCCGGGCTCGTGGGGCCAGCTGGGGGAGCTGCGCTTCGACGAGCCGTTCGACCTCGTCGTGTGCTCGGACGCGCTGCACTACGTGTCGACGAAGGAGGTGGTGCGCGGGTTGACGGGCCTCGACGAGCTGGTCGGCGGCGTCGCGTATTTCGATTTCCTCACCGCCGACGACGACCTCGAGACCGGCATCGAGGGCGATACGGTGGGCTTCGAGATGCGCCGGGCGGCGTGGTACCGGCGAAAGTTCCGCGGAGCGGGCCTCGTGGAGTGCGGCCTCGGTTTCTGGGCGGCGGCCGACCTCGCCGAGCAGCTCACGGCCCTGGAGCGCGCGCCCGCGTCGAAGTAGCCGCCATTGACTTACGCTTTACTTGCGACTAGGCTCGCCGACCCATGGCGGAAGGGCCTCCCACCCGCGACTTCATCGGTCCTTACGGCGGGTACGGCCTGCATCCGAACGGGCCCGGCGCGCGCAAGGAGAAGGCGCGCGCCCGCGCCTTCGAACGCCCGCCGGTTCCCGCCAAACGCGCCCGGCCCTATGCCGAGTTGCGCGTCGCGTCGGCGTTCTCGTTCCTGAACGGGTCGTCGCTGCCGGAAGACCTCGTCGATCGCGCGGCCGCGCTCGATCTCCCCGCCGTCGCGCTCATCGACACGAACGGCGTCTCCGGCGCCCCGCGCTTCTGGAAGGCGGCGAAGGCGGCGGGCGTCAAGGCGCTCGTCGGCGCGGAGGTCGTCCTCGCGCCGCATCCAGCTCTCGTCGGGAATCGGGGGAAGAAGATTTCTTTGAAAGGTGAAGAGAAAGAAAGAGAGGAGCAAGAAGCCGAAGCGCGGGGCGCGCGCAGCTCAGCCCCGCGCCGCGGGAGCGGCGCATTGACCGCACACTCATTCGAAGAAAATCCTTCCGGTCATCCTCACAACAGCCACCGTTCCGGCCCCTTGGGCCTCGTTCCCCCTCCCCTCCCAGCAGGAGCCTCCTATCCCCGCCTGACGCTTCTCGCCGAGAACCAGAGGGGCTACAAGAACCTCTGCCTGCTCCTCACCGCCGCCGCCGCGGGAAAGCCGAAGGGGCAGGCGGCCGCGACGTGGGAGGAAGTCGCCGCGCACGCGGAGGGGCTGCACGTCCTGACGGGCGGCGAGGAGAGCGTCGTGACGCGCGCGCTGGCTTCCTCCGGACTCGACGGGGCCGCACACGAGCTGGACCGCCTCGCCGCGCTGTTCCCCGGGCGCGTGCACGTGGAGCTTCAGCGCCATTTCCTGCGCGAGGAAGAGCACGTGAACCGCGCGCTGCTCGATCTCGCGGCCGCGGCGCGGCTGAGTGTCCTCGCGACGAACGGCGCGCGCTACGCGGAGCGGAAGGACAAAGACCTCTTCGACGCGCTCACGTGCATCCGTCACCACACGCACCTCGACGCCGCGGGGACGAAGCTGCACGCCGGGCGCGAGCGCCATCTGAAGTCCGCGCGCGACATGGAAGCTCTCTTCGCGGACCTGCCGGGCGTCCTCGAAGCCAGCGCCGCGCTCGCGGGGCGCCTCTCCTTCACGCTCGCGGATCTCGGCTACCGTTTCCCCGCCTACGCGCTGCCGCCGGGCGAGACGCCGTCGTCTTACCTTCGGCGCGTCGCGTGGGAGGGCGCACGGAGCCGCTTCCGGCCGCTGACGGGCAAGGCGCAGGCGCAGATCCAGCGCGAGCTGGACCTCATCGAGAAGCTGGACCTCGCGGGCTACTTCCTCATCGTCTGGGACATCGTGAACTTCTGCAAGAGGGAGAACATCCTCGTGCAGGGCCGTGGCTCGGCCGCGAACAGCGCCGTGTGCTACGCACTCTCGATCACGGCAGTCGACCCCGTGAAGATGGAGCTCCTCTTCGAGCGCTTCCTCTCGGAAGAACGCGGCGAGTGGCCCGACATCGACCTCGACCTGCCCTCGGGCGACCCGCGCGAGAAGGTCATCCAGCACGTCTACAAAACATACGGCCCCGCGGGCGCCGCGATGACCGCGAACGTCATCACGTACCGCGACCGCTCGGCCTCTCGCGAGATGGCCAAGGCGCTGGGCTTCTCGCCCGAGCAGGTGGACACGATCGCGAAACGTCTCGGGAAGTGGAGCTTCGGCGAGTACAAGGACGGCGCGGCCGACCTCTCGGCCGAGATGGCCGCCGCGGGCTTCGACCCCGCGCACCCGCGTGTCGCCCATTTCGGGAAGCTTTTCATGCGCGTCCAGAACCTGCCGCGCCACCTCGGGCAGCACTCGGGCGGCATGGTCGTCGCGATGGGAAAGCTGTCCGAGGTCGTGCCGCTCGAGCCCGCGGCCATGGAAGGGCGCGTCGTCATCCAGTGGGACAAGGACGACTGCGCGGACCTCGGCATCGTGAAGGTGGACCTCCTCGGCCTCGGGATGCTGGGCGCGATCGAGAAGATGCTGCCCGCGATCAAGCAGCACGAGGGCATCGACGTGGACCTCGCCCACCTGCCGGCGGGAGACGCCAATGTCTACGCGATGCTCCAGACCGCGGACACGATCGGCCTCTTCCAGGTGGAGAGCCGCGCGCAGATGGCGTCCCTGCCCCGCCACGCGCCGAAGATCTTCTACGACATCGTCGTGCAGGTCGCGATCATCCGGCCGGGGCCGATCGTGGGCGGGATGGTCCACCCGTTCTTCGACCGGCGGCAGAACAAGGCGCCGGTCGAGTACCCGCACCCCTGCCTCGAGCCGATCCTCAAGCGCACGCTCGGCGTGCCGCTGTTCCAGGAGCAGCTCCTGAAGATCGCGATGGTGGCCGCGGGTTTCACGGGCGGCGAGGCGGAAGAGCTGCGCCGCGCGATGGGCTTCAAGCGCTCGCAGGAGCGCATGGGCGCGATCGAGGAGCGCCTGCGCTCGGGCATGGCGAAGAACGGCATCACGGGGCCCGCGCAGGACCAGATCGTCAAGTCCATCACGTCGTTCGCGCTGTACGGCTTCCCCGAGTCGCATGCCGCCAGCTTCGCGCTCATCGCGTACGCAAGCGCGTGGCTGAAGGCGCATCACCCGGCGGCCTTCACGGCGTGCCTCCTGAACGCGTGGCCGATGGGCTTCTACCACCCCGCCACGATCGTGAAGGACATCCAGCGCCACGGCACGCCGGTGCTGCCGATCGACGTGAATTTTTCAGGATGGGAATGCAGGATAGAGAGAGAAAGAAAGGAGGAAGATTTCTTAGAAGGTGAAGAGGGGAAATGCCGGCGTCTCGCTGTTCGCCTCGGCATGCGCTTCATCAAGGGCCTGAAGCAGGCGACCGGCGAAACCATCGAACGGGAAAGAGCCCGGGGATTCTTCGAAGATGTTGCGGATCTCCAGCGAAGGTGCTCACTGCGTACGGACGAAATCACTCGTCTTGCGTACGCCGGCGCACTTTCGTCCCTCGGCGTCTCCCGGCGCGAGGCGCTGTGGCAGGTGGCAGAAGTTTCCCGCCCGATGGGGACTCTCTATGAAGATCTTCCTCTTTCTTCCTCCTCGCAGAATTCTCCCCTCCCCGAAATGTCCGCAATCCAGGAAACAGCAGCCGACTATCAGGCGATGGACCTCACGGCGGGGCCGCACCTCCTCGAGCACCTGCGCCCGGCCCTCGCCGCACGGTCGATCCTGTCGGCGATGGAGCTCCAGAGCGTGCCCGAGGGCGCGCGCGTGAAGGCCGCGGGGGCCGTCATCGTGCGGCAGCGCCCGGGCACCGCGAAAGGCTTCGTCTTCCTGTCGCTCGAGGACGAGAGCGGCATCGTGCAGGCCATCGTGCGCCCCGACCTCTTCAAGGAGCACCGGGCCGTCATCGTGGGGTCGGGAGGCCTCGTCGTGGAGGGAAAGCTGCAGAAGGAAGGCGGAAACGTCTCCGTGAGGGCCGAGCGGTTCTGGCCGCTCCCTTCCCTGCCCGACCTCCCCAGCCACGATTTCCGGTGAAGCTCCGGATCAGAGTGCCGCCGCGATACGCACCGCCTCCTCCACCTTCAAGGCGGCCGTCGCGAGGGCGTTGAGCAGCCGCGCGGCTTCGCCCTCGACCGACCCGTCGCCGTGCAGCGCCCGCCGGAGGCCGGGCAGCGTATCCGTGCCGCAGCCGGTTTCGGCGGACGGCCCGAGGAGGAGATTGCGGCGCGCGAACTCGGGCGCAGCCGCGTCGTGGAACGCCGCCATGGCGTCGAGAAGAAAGGGCTCGGCTTTCTCCGCAGCGGCCCGCCGGCGCGCCGCGTCGAGCGACTCCCAGTCTCGAGCCGCGCGGTGCAGCCTCTGCACCCCCGAGAGAAGCCCGCCCCCGCGCAAAAAGCCCGCCGAAGCGGGGTCCTTCGCGAGCTTCGGGAGCTCCTCCTCCAGGAACGAGGCGACCTCGGAAAAACGCCAGGGCGGCTCGGGCGACTCTGCAAGCGCCGACGTGAAGAGCGTGAGGATGCGGGCCAGCGTGGCGCTCACGCGATAGCCCGGATCGAGGACCCGTCCGAGCAAATACGGATCGTCGTATGCCGAGTGATATTGCGGATACGTGCGTCGCCCGAAGCCGAGCTCGACCGACGGGACTCCGCCGAGACCGAGAAAGGGCGACGTGTCGCCGCTGAAACCGGGCAGCTGCACGACGGGCCGCACGGACAGAAGGATGTGCTCCGAGACCGGATCGACGATGTGCCCCAGGGTTTCGTCGAGGGATTCCGTGAGCCCGGGCGACGCGTCAGCCATGAAATCGAGCGCGCGAACGGAAGAGTCCACGTAGAGGAACGCGCCCATGGGAGCCGACGTCGCCGCAGGCGCAGCGAGGCGCTGCTCGACCCAGTGTGTCGAGCCGAGCATGCCGTACTCCTCGCCGTCGAAGAGCGCGAAAACGATGTCGCGTTCCGGCTTCCAGCCCTCCTTCGCGAGCGCCGAGAGCGTGATCGCGGTCTCGAGGACGACAGCCGCGCCCGACACGGGATCGACCGCCCCGTTCACCCACGCATCCGTGTGCCCCGCGACGACGACCGCCGCGGCGCCACGCCGGCGTCCCGCGAGAGTCGCCGTGACGTTGTAAAGCACGCGCGCCTCGGTGCGCGAGCGGGTGCGGAGCCGAACCGTCTCGCGTGTCGCGCCGAGGCGGTAGGGAATCCGGAGCCATCCGGTCCAATCCTCCGGCGCGGTCGCCCCTTCGATACGGCGCAGGAGGTCCGCCGCAACGGACTCGGAAACGGGCAGCGCGGGAAGCTCGGGACGAAGACGCGGAACTGCGCGCCCCGCCTCGCAGTCCGGATCGCCCGGATGAAAAAAGTAGCGCAGCATCGACCCGCGCTGCACGGTCCACGGGTTGAGGTAGGGCCCCGCCGGGAAATTCGGCTTCACGAACCCCAGGTCGCGCCGCTCCGGATAGAGCAGGAGCCCCCGCGCTCCCTGGTCCTCGGCGAGAAGGGATTTCATCGAGCGGCAGACTCCCTGCGATCGCGCGAGGACGATCGCTCCCCTCACGGAAACGCCGGCTCTTCGCAGGACGTCGTAGTCCTCGCGCGCCCCGTGATTGGCGTAGACGACACGCGCGGACACGTCGCCGTCGGGAGCCCAGGCGAAGAAGGGGACCTCGAGAGGTGCTGCCTCGGAGTAGGGGTCGCCCTCGAGAGCCCGCTCGGCGAGATCGAGGGCGTGCCCGGCAGGCCCTTCGACGTCCAGGGAGGCTTCGACGGGCTCCGGCAGATTCACCTTCTGCTCGGCGACGGCGGTCTCGAGGCCGTTCGCGCGGAAGATTTCTGCGACGGCGGCGACTACGGCGCGCTGCGCGGGAGTCCCCGCCCGGTGCGGAATCCGAGCGAGCGTCTCGACGGTCCTCTCGATCCGACGGGCATCCACGAGGGACTCGAGTCGCGCGGCACGCCGCGCGAGCGGATCGGGACGCCCGCATGCCGCGAGAGTGCCGAAGGCGAGAACGAAGGCGGCGCTCGAGAGGCGCGTCACTGGTTGCGCGAGAACCCAGGCGTTGGCCGCGGGGCACTCCTCACGCCCTCAGCGAGCCGATTCGCCACGGCGAGATGGTCGCGCGCGCGGGAGAATGCTCCCGCGAGGCGCCCGACCTCGTTCGCCGCCGCCGCGCGGTCATTCCGGCTGATCGCTGCCTCGAGCTCCGGGAGCGCCGCGCCACCGCAGCCGGTTTCAGGGGAAGGCCCCCAGAGGCGGCAACCCCGGCCGAACGACTCGCCGGGCGCCCCGAACGCGCCGAGCGCGAGCGAGACGTTGCGGTCGAATCGAGCCGCGTCCTTTCCCGGGCCTCGCGACGCGCGCGTACGGGCGTCCCAGGCGCGCGCCCCCGCCTCGAAGCCCTCGATCTGAGCCGAGAGCGACCGGACCGACTGGAGCACCCAGCCAATCGCCCCGGGATGACGTCCCTGGATCTCCCGGATCTCGCGGCTCGTGAAGTCGGAAAGCTCCGCGAAGCGCAGGGGGAAGAACCGCGGCGTCGCGAGCACACCCACGTAGAGAGCAACGACGCGCGCGAGCGTCGCCGTGCGACGGAAGCCGGGGTCACCGAAGCGCTTCAGCCACGTCGTCGTGTCGTAGAGCGTGTGGTAGCTGCCGTACCAGCGGCCGAAGCCCAGTTCGGCGACGGGCGTCGCGCTGAACCCGAGGAAGGGCGCGGCGTCACTCGAAAATCCGGGGAGGGCCGGCTCGCCCGAGCCCTCGCGAAGCGACTTTCCCGAGTCCGGGTCGTTGACGAGCGCGAGCACTTCGGCGAGCGGACCGCGAAGCCCCGGCGTCGTCGACGCAAAGAAATCGTTCGCCCGGACCGCCGAGTCCACATTGAGGAACGCGAGGGCGGGAAGGTCGGTGCCGGTCAGGCGCGTCTCGAGAAAGCGCGTCGAACCGAGCATGCCGAACTCTTCGCCGTCGAAGAACGCGAACACGACCGGCCGCGAGGGCGTCCAGCCGCGATCCGCGAGAGCCCCGAGAACGGTCGCGACCTCGAGCACGGCCGCCGTACCGGAAGCTGGATCGACCGCCCCGTAGACCCAGGCGTCAATGTGACTTCCGAGGACGACCGGCGCGGCCTTCGGATCGCCTCCCGGAATCGTCGCGAGGACGTTGCGCAGCGACGCGCGCACCGTTTTCCCGCGCACGGTCATCCGCGCGCGCGCGTGCCCCGGACCGAGCGAATAGGGCGCATCGAGGAGCCCCTTCCAGTCGGCCGGAGGCGGCGGGCCGCCGATCTCCTTAAGCAGAGCCTCGGCGACATCCTGCGAGATCGCGAGCGCCGGTATCTTCGGCCGGGTGTCGACCCCCGCGGCCTTCGCGCGACCCGGGTCGCCCGGACGAAGAAAATACTTGAGGAGCGTCCCGCGGGAGGCCGCCCAGCGGTTCGTCGACGGCCCCTGGGGATAAGGAGCCTTCGCGATGCCCTGATCCCGAGGCTCGATGTAGATCAAAAGGCCGGCGGCGCCCGCGCGCTCGGCCGCCAGCGTCTTCATTCCGCGGCAGACACCCTGTGCCTTGACGAGCGCGATCTTGCCGCGCACGTCTACGCCCGCCTTCCTGAGCGCGGCGAAGTCCGCGGGGCCGCCGAAGCCCGCGTATACGACCGGCGCCTCGACGTCCCCGTCCGGCGCGTACGCAAGGAAGGGCAATTCGTCCTTCGCCACCGCTGTCGCCGGGTCTTCCGCGAGCGCGCGCTCGTGAAGGTCGAAGTTCTTCGCCACCGGCTTCGTGAGCGCGAGCGAGAGCGCGACGGGCTCCCAGAGCTCGACCTCGTGGACATCGCTCCAGGGCTTGAGCCCGGCTGCCGTCAGCCGCCGCGCGATCTCGTCCGCGGCAGCCGCGTTTGCGGCCGTGCCCACGCGATGCGGGCTCTTCGCGAGGACTTCCAGGGCTTCGCCGATCCGGCCCGGCGACACGAGACGCTGGACGTCGGCTCCGAACCTGGAGACGAAGGGCCGCCTCCCGCGGAGCACGAAGAATCCCGCCACGAGAATCGCGAGCGTCGCGACGGCGGCCGCGACCACGAAGACGCGTCGAATCTCGATGTCCTCCGTTGGCGTTCCCATGTTAACAGGGGCTCTGCGACGCTCGGCTGCGCGAGCGATCAGCCCGAAGCAGCGGCCGAACTCTCCCTAGACGAGGCGCAGCAGGAGGCTGGCGTTCGTCCCGCCGAACCCGAAGGAGTTCGAGAGGCCGATCGGGAGCTTCTTCTCGCGCGCCGTATTCGGCGTGTAGTCGAGATCGCAGTCGGGGTCCGGCGTGACGTAGTTAATCGTGGGCGGAATCACGCCGTGTCGCATCGCGAGCGCGAGAACGCCGGTCTCGAAACCGCCCGCGGCGCCGAGGAGATGCCCGGTCATGGATTTCGTCGAGGAGACGGAGAGTGTCCGGGCATGGTCGCCGAAAACACGCTTGATGGCGATCGTCTCGATGCGGTCCCCGTGCGGCGTGGACGTGCCGTGCGCGTTGACGTAGGCCACGTCTTCCGGGTTCACGCCCGCGTCGAGAAGCGTGTTGCGCATGACGCGGAAGGGGCCGTCTCCGTCCTCCGAGGGCGCCGAAATGTGGAATGCGTCACCCGACATGCCGTAGCCCGCGAGCTCGGCGTAGATCGCCGCGCCGCGTGCCTTCGCGAGGCCCATGTCCTCGAGCACGAGGATACCCGCGCCCTCGCCGAGGACGAAACCGTCACGGTCCTTGTCCCAGGGCCGCGACGCCGCCTTCGGATCGTCGTTGCGGGTCGAGAGGGCGCGCATCGCCGAAAAGCCGCCGACGGCGAGCGACGTGATGACCGCTTCCGAGCCGCCCGCGATCATCGCGTCGGCGTCCCCGCGGCGGATGACGTTCGCCGCGTCCCCGATGGCATGCGCCGAGGTCGCGCAGGCCGTGGCCGTGGCCGAATTCGGGCCCTTCGCTCCGGTCTGGATCGAGACGAGGCCCGAGCACATGTTGACGATGAGACCCGGGATGAAGAACGGGCTGATGCGCCGGGGCCCCTTCTCGAGCACGGTCCGATGCGTCTCCTCGATGAGAGGCAGCCCGCCGATCCCGGATCCGATGCACACGCCGACGCGCTCGGCGTTTTCCGGCGTGACAGCAAGGCCCGAATCGGTCATGGCCTCCCGCGCCGCCGCCACGGCGTAATGAATGAACGTGTCGAACTTCTTGATTTCCTTCTTCTCGAAGAACCCGCCCGGGTCGAAACCCTTCACTTCCCCGGCGATGCGGCATGCGTAATCCGAGGTGTCGAAGCGCGTGATCATCCCGATGCCGGAAACGCCGGCCGTCAGGTTTGCCCAGTTCTCCTTCGCCGTCAGTCCCACGGGAGACACGAGTCCGACGCCGGTGACCGCGACGCGGCGCCGGCCGCGGCCGTCGAGCAGGGATGCGGGATTCGCGGACACGCGTTCGAGGGACCCCGGGTCAGGCGGGCTTGGCGTGCGATTCGATGTAGGAAACCGCGTCCTTGACCTTCTGGATCTTCTCGGCGTCCTCGTCCGGGATCTCGATGCCGAATGCCTCTTCAAAGGCCATGACGAGCTCGACCGTGTCGAGAGAATCCGCGCCGAGATCGTCCACGAATGAGGCATCGGGCTTCACCTCGTCCGCCTGGACGCCGAGCTGCTCCACGATGATGCCCTTGACCTTTTCTTCCACCGAATTCGCCATCTGCGATCCTCCGAAAATTTTGTCGTCTCTGGAAACCCGCATTCTGAGGGCTGCCGGGACTCGAATTCAAGCGTACGCAGTCTATCCGATGTAGAGCCCGCCGCTCACGTTGAGACAGGTGCCCGTCACGTAGGCGGCCGCGTCAGATGCCAGATAGACCACCGCCCCCGCCACGTCGTCCGCGGTTCCCAGCCGTCCGAGCACGATCTGGCCCACGAGGGCCTTCTTCTGGTCTTCTTTCAGGACGTCCGTCATGGACGTCTCGACGTAGCCCGGGGCGACGGCATTCACGGTGATTCCCCTCGAGCCGATCTCGCGCGCGAGAGCTTTCGTGAACCCCACGACGCCCGCCTTGGCCGCGGCGTAGTTCGTCTGGCCCGGATTCCCCATGAGCCCGACGAC
This sequence comes from Thermoanaerobaculia bacterium, assembly GCA_036385755.1. Lineage (GTDB taxonomy): Bacteria > Acidobacteriota > Thermoanaerobaculia > UBA5066 > UBA5066 > Fen-183. The sequence continues at coordinate 17,095 of DASVJU010000018.1, read as the reverse complement.
GGACGTGATGTTCACGATGCGGCCGGCCACGCGCTTTTTCAGCATGAGCTTCGCGGCTTCCTGGGCGCACAGGAAGACGCCCGTCAAGTCAGTCGCGATGACCTTGTCCCAGGACTCCTTCGACATGCGCAGAATGAGGCCGTCGTCCGTGATGCCCGCGTTGTTCACGAGGATGTCGAGCTTCCCGTGCTTTTCGGCGACGGCCTTGAACGCCGCCGAGACGGACGCAGGATCGCCGACGTCGAGCCGCAGGGCTTCGGCCTTCCCGCCCGCGGCCGCGATGACCTGCGCGACGGTGGCGGCCTTCTCTTCACCGCGGGCGGCGACGACGACGTGGGCGCCGGCCGCGCCGAGCGCCCTCGCGATCGACTCGCCGATGCCCTGCGAGCCGCCCGTGACGAGCGCGACTTTTCCCTCGAGCGAGAACGAAACGGCCATCTCCCTGTTCCTTTCGCGTTCAATCTTCTATCAGATCCGCCACGTCAGGATGCAAACGTCGCGAGAGCCGCGGCCGTAGACGTGGCCTTCACGGGCCAGTCCTTCGCGATGCGCTTCGCGAGCCCCTGGAGCACCATGCCGGGCCCGGACTCGACGGCCGCCGGCGCCAGCGCAGCGAGGCGCTGCACGGACTCGACCCAGCGCACGGGAGAGCAGATCTGCCGCCGGAGCGATGCGCGCGCGAGCTCCGGATCGGTCGTCTCCCGGGCATCCACGTTCGTGACGACCGGAATCGACAGCGGCCGGAACGACGCCGCTGCGAGGAAAGGAGCCAGTTTCTCCTTCGCGGGCTTCATGAGCGCGCAATGGAAAGGAGCCGACACCGGGAGCGGAAGAACCCGCTTCGCGCCCCTCGCCTTGAGGATCTCGCCGGCCTTCGCGACGCCCGCGGCGCTCCCCGCGATGACCGTCTGCTCGGGCGAATTGAAGTTCGCGGGCGAGCAGACTTCCCCCGTCTCGGAGGCAGCCTCCGCGCACGCAGCAGCCACCGCCTCCGGCGAGAGTCCGATGACGGCGGCCATCGCTCCCTGCCCCGCCGGCACGGCCTCCTGCATGAAGAGTCCGCGGCGTCTCACGAGGACGACCGCGTCCTCGAGCGTCAGCGCGCCCGCGGCGACGAGGGCGGCATACTCGCCCAGCGAGTGGCCCGCCGCGATCGAGGGCGAAACGCTCCTGGCCTTCAGGACCTCGAAGACGGCGACGGCGTGCGTGACGATGGCCGGCTGCGTGACGGCCGTCTGCCTGAGGTCCTCGTCGCTGCCGTCCCAGGAGATCTTCGAGATCGACAGGCCGAGAGGTTGGAGCGCGGCGTCCGCGCGCTCGTACTCGCGTTTCGCCTCGGGGAAGGCGTCGACGAGGTCCTTCCCCATTCCCGCGAACTGCGAGCCCTGCCCGGGGAACAGGAAGGCGAGGCTCGCAGGGAGGCTCACAAAGTCACCAGCGGACGAGCGCGGCGCCCCAGGTGAGGCCTCCGCCGAACGCCGTGATGAGGATGAGATCGCCGCGTTTCAGGCGGCCATCGCGCGCGTATTCGTCGAGCGCGATCGGAATCGAGGCAGAGCTCGTGTTCCCGTAGCGCCCGATGTTGTTCATGCAGCGCTCGGGGGGAATCTGCAGCCGCTCGGCCGTCGCGGTGAGAATCCGCTCGTTCGCCTGGTGCGGCAGGAGCCAGCTCACGTCCGCCGTCGTGAAGCCGCTCTCCGCGAGGACTTCCTTGCAGACCTCGACCATCGAACGGATCGCGACCTTGAACGTCTCGCCGCCCTTCATCTGGATGTACATGAGCCCCTTGTCGAGCGACTCGGGACGGTTCGGCGGGAAGGTGGAGCCCCCGCCGGGCATCGAGATGAACGGCGCTCCCTCCCCGTCCGAGTGGATCGAGGTGGAGAGGACTCCGTGGTCGGCCTTCGTGGCCTTCAGAACGGTGGCGCCGGCGCCGTCTCCGAAGAGGACGCACGTGCCGCGATCCGTATAGTCGGTGAAGCGCGTCAGGAACTCGGCGCCCAGGAGAAGAATGGTCTTCGCCTTGCCCGACTGGACGAGGCCGTCCGCCACGTGAAGACCGTAAAGCCAGCCCGAGCAGGCGGCGTTCAGGTCGAAGGCGGCGGCCCTCTTCGCGCCGAGCTTGTTCTGGACGACCGGCGCCGCGCCCGGAATCGGGTGGTCGGGCGTGCAGGTCGCGAGGATGATCGTGTCGAGGTCCATCGGGCCCACGCCCGCGGCCTCCATCGCCGGCACCGCGGCACGGACGCAGAAGTCCGACAGGATGTCGCCCGGCGCCGCCATGCGCCGTTCGCGGATGCCGGTCCGCGACCTGATCCACTCGTCGGACGTCTCGACCATCTTCGTCAGGTCGTCGTTCGTCAGGACTCTTTCGGGAACGGCCCGACCGGTGCCGGCGATCGTGGCGTGAAACATCGTTCCTCCCTGGAATGCGTGGAGCCGGAATGTTACCGGGAGAGCGGCGGCGGCGCGAACGTGAGCGCGCGCTCGCGGATTTTCTCTGGAATTCCGCGCCGGACGAATTCGTCGGCCGCCCGAATGGCGTTGCGCACGGCCTTCGCATTCGAGCGCCCGTGCCCGATGAAACAGGCCCCGTTCACGCCGAGGAGCGGCGCCCCGCCGTACTCGCTGTAGTCGAGGCGCTTCTTGAAGGAACGGAAGGCGTCCTTCGAGAGCAGGAAGCCCATCGACGCCTGAAGGCTGCGGGTGATCTCCTGTTTGAGCGCCTCCTCCACAAGGTGCGCGAGGCTCTCGGAGACCTTGAGGATGACGTTCCCCGTGAAGCCGTCCGTTACGATCACGTCGACGTCGCCCCCGTAGACGTCGCGGCCCTCGACGTTCCCGACGAAATGGAGACCGGACTCCTTCAGAAGGCGAAACGATTCCTTCACGATGTCCGTGCCCTTGCCTTCCTCTTCGCCGACGGACATGAGGCCGATCTTCGGTTTCTCGATGCCGAGAACTTCCTGCGCGAAGAAGTGCCCCATGAGGGCGAACTCGCGGTAGTGCTCGGGGCGACAATTCATGTTCGCCCCGACGTCGAGGAGAACGCGTTTGCGGTCGAGACCCGGCAGCACGGTGGCGAGGGCCGGACGGTCGATGCCCTCGACGACGCCCATGATCATCTTCGCGACGACCATCGCGGCGCCCGTGTGCCCGGCCGTGAACATCCCCTTCGCGCGGCCGTCCCTCACGCATTCGGCGGCAATCCGGATGGACGCGCGGCGTTTCTTGCGGATCGGGGTAATGGCGGGCTCGTCGAACAGGACGACTTCGTCCGCCTCGACGACGCCGATGCGGCTCCCGCTGTAAGCGGCCTTCTGGAGCTCGGATTCGATCTCGCGCCGCTTGCCGACGAGCAGCGTGTCGAGACCGAAATCGACCGCCGCCGCGACGGCACCCTCCACGTTGACGCGGGGGGCGTGATCGCCCCCCATGGCGTCGACGGCGATCGTCAAGTCAGGCCTTCTCGGCTCCGCTCATGACTTCGCGGCCCTTGTAGTGCCCGCAGGACGGGCACACCCGGTGCGGAAGCTTTTCCGTGCCGCAGTTCGTGCACTTCGAGGTCTGCTTGGGCTTCAGGAAGTCGTGGGCGCGGCGCAAGTCGCGACGCGTTTTGCTGTGGCGATGCTTTGGATTCGGCATGGCGGTCTCCTGTGACGGTCACACGCTGCGAAGGCGAGGACGAGAAAGGTCGCTGCTTCAGTTGTCGTTGCTTCAGTTCCCGGGATCGAGAAGAGTTCGGAGCGTTCTCCAGCGGTCGTCCGCGGGAGGCTTGCACGCGCACGGAGCGAGGTTCCGGTCGGCGCCGCACATCGGACAGAGCCCTCGACAGTCGTCGCGGCAGAGCGCCTTGAGCGGAAGCTCGAGCTGCACCTGTTCCTCGACGAGAGCGTCGAAGGGGACGACGAGGTCGTCGTAGTACAGGACGTCGAGGTCCGCCGCGAGGAGCTCGAGGCCGTCTTCCGGGTCGCGCTCCTGTTTTTCCTCCCGCGGCTTCGCGTGCGCAGGAGCAAAGAGCCAGTAGGCCTCGCTCGAGCGGCGGAAAGGAACGGGGGCGAGACAGCGCGCGCACGCCGTGACGCCGTCGAAAACGACACGGCCATTCAGGACGAAGCCGGGCTCCTGGCGCTCGAGGCGGCCGGTGAAGGACACGTGAGAGAGCGCCACGAGCTCGGGACGCGCGAGTCCGGCGGCCGGAAAGTCGAACTGATGAGAAAGATCAATCGGCTCGTCAAAAGCCGCTTCGAGGTTCAGATCCATGGGGAAAGGCTCCTCCTCCACGAAGAGGAGCCGCGGAATATAACATGGAAGCATGCGCATCGCCGTCGACGCGCGCCCGTTCGAGGAGCGTCCGACCGGCGTCGGGCGTTACCTCGACGGGCTGCTCTCCGCCTGGCTTCGTGCCCGGCCCGAGGATAGCGTCGTCCTCCTGTCGCCGCGCCCGGTCCATGTGCCCGCGTCCCTGGAGGGCCGAGTCTCGGTGTTTCCCTCGTCCGCGCTCCCGGGCACGATCTGGCTGCAGACGGCCGCCGGCCCGGCGGCCCGTCGCGCCGGCGCCGACGCGTTCCTCGGCAGCCTCGGCATCCTCCCCCTCGCCTCCGCTCTCCCCGGCGTCGCGACGGTGCACGACCTCACGCCGATCCTCTTCCCCGAATGGCATTCGCGGAAGAACCGCCTCGGCTTCACGCCGTTCCTCGGCGCGACCGTGCGACGGGCGCGGCGGATCGCGGCCGTGTCGGAGGCTACGCGGCGTGACCTCGTGGCGGCGTTCCCGGACGCGGCCGGCAAGACGCGCGTCGTGCACAACGGCATCGAGCCCGAGGCGCCTGACAGAGAGAGCAAGGCGCCGCACGCGGGGCGGCCCTATGTCCTCTTCATGGGAACGCTCGAGCCGCGCAAGAACGTCGCCCGGCTCGTCGCGGCGATGGAGACGATCTGGGACCGGCGCCCGGAATTCCCCGACCTCGTCCTCGCGGGCGGGGACGGCTGGGGAATGGGAGGCTTCGCGGAGGGCGTCGCGCGTTCGAGGCACGCGAACCGCATCGCGCTCGCGGGCTATCTCGGCGCGGGCGAGCGGGCGCGCTGGCTGAGGGACGCGAGCGTCTTCGCGTACCCGAGCCTGTACGAGGGCTTCGGCCTTCCCCCCCTCGAGGCCATGGCGCAGGGCACCCCCGTCGTTGGCTCGTCGGCGTCGTCGCTGCCGGAGGTCATGGGCGGCGCCGGCCTTCTCCCCGACCCCAGGAGCGTTCCTCACATCGCCCAGGCGCTCGAGCGGGCGCACGACGACGCCGACTTCCGGCAACGCGCGGCCACGGAGGGCCCCCGGCGCGCCGCGAGCTTCACATGGACGGCCGCCGCCGCGAAGATGCGGATTCTCTTTGAGGAGGCGCTCCATTGACCGGACGAAGGAAGCGGATCCTCGTCGACGCCCGCAAGGCGCGCGACTTCGGGATCGGGACGTACATCCGCGGCCTCCTCGGCGGCCTGGCGCGTCTCCAGGTGTTCGATCTCCGCGCGCTCGTCCTGCCCGGGGAGGAGGGGCTCCTCGCGACGGGCGTCACCGCCACGACGTGCGCCGCCCGGCACTATTCGCTGGATGAGCTCGTGGCCGTCCGGCGGGCGATCTCAGCGGTCGCCCCCGACCTCTTCCATGCCCCTCACTATGTCGTCCCGTTCTTTCCGCCGCGGGCAACGGTCGTCACGATCCACGACCTCATGCATCTGAACCGGTCCGAGCACGCGGCGCCCGCGAAGCGGGCGTATGCGCGGTGGATGATCGGACGGGCTCTGCGGCTTTCCGCGCGCGTCATCGCAGTGTCGGACGCGACGAAGAAGGAGATTCTTGCTTTCGGACCCGAGTGGGGCGGCAAGGTCGTCGTGATTCCGAATGGCATAAGAGAAGATTTCTTCGAAGGGGGGGAGGAGAAAGGCTCTTATCTCCTCTTCCTCGGGAACGACAAGCCGCACAAGAACCTGGACGGATTGCTCAGCGCGTGGCCGCGCGTGCGCGCGGCCCATCCTGCGCTTTCGCTCGTCCTCGCGGGCGTAGCCCCCGGGCGCGTCCACGCCGAAGGTGTTCGCGTGCTCGGCTTCGTGCCGGATGCGGAGGTGCCCGGCCTCGTCGCGGGCGCCCGGGCGCTCGTCCTCCCCTCCTTCGCCGAGGGCTTCGGCCTCCCGGTGATCGAGGCGCAGGCGGCGGGCACGCCCGTCGCCTGCTCGGACATTCCCGCGCTCCGCGAAGCGGCCGGCGACGCGGCGGTTTTCTTCGATCCGCACGACATCTCGTCGATCGCGGACGCTTTGAATATGTTGCTCGGAGATGAAGAGAAGAGAAGATTTCTTAGAAATGGGGGACGGGAGCGGGCGGCTCAATTCACATGGGCCCGCGTCGCAGAACGAACCGCGGAAATCTACGATGGCGTTCTTTACCCATTCAAAGAAAATCCTTCCTCTGAAAAACCGGAGCGCCTGTCGTGAGGGTTGCGCTCGTTCACGACTGGCTTACCGGGACCCGCGGCGGCGAGAAGGTGCTGCTGGAACTGGTCCGGATGTTTCCGGGCGCGCCGGTCTTCACTCTCTTTCACGTCCCGGGCTCGCAGGCCCCCGAGATCGAGGCCGCCGACATCCGGACGACGTTCCTCCAGAAGCTCGTCTCGCCGCGTTTCGACTACCGCAAGCTGCTCCCCCTCTTCTTCGTCGCCGCCGAAACGTGGGACCTGTCGGACTTCGACCTCGTGATCTCGACCTCCCATTGCGTCGCCAAGAACGCGAGGAAGGCTCCGGGCGCGTTCCACCTCTGCTACTGCCACACGCCGGTCCGGTACCTGCACGACCAGTTCGACGACTACTTCCGCGGCCGGCCGGCCCTCGTGACCGCGGCGGCTCGCCTCGCCCGCGGCCCCCTTCGCGCCTGGGATCGCGCGGCCGTGCCCCGCGTCGACGCGTTTCTCGCGAACTCGGAGAACGTGAAGGCCCGCATCGCCCGCCTTTGGGGGCGCGAGTCGGCCGTGGTCTTTCCGCCCGTCGACACGGGCTTCTACACGCCGCCACCGGCCGGAACCCCCCGGAACGGCCTCCTCGTCGTGTCGGCCCTCGCCCCCTACAAGCGCCTCGAGGACGCCATCGACGCCGCAAACGCCCGCCGGCTGCCCCTCACGATCGCAGGATTCGGGCCGGAGCGCGTGCGCCTCGCGGCCCGGGCCGGTGAGACGGTCAGATTCCTCGACACTCCCAAGGACGACATGCTCCGCGCGTGCTACCGGACCGCCGACGCCGTTCTGATGCCGGGAGAGGAGGATTTCGGCATCGTGCCGCTCGAGGCGCAAGCGTGCGGCGCGCCGGTCGTGGCGCTGGGCCGCGGCGGGGCGACCGAGACCGTCCGCGACGGAGAAACGGGCGTCCTGTACGACACGCCGGGCGCGGCGGGCCTCCTGACGGCTCTCGACCGCCTTGGCGGCCTCACGCTCGACCCCGCTGCCCTTGCCCGGAACGCCGCCCGTTTCTCGCGCGAGGTCTTCCGGGGCCGCTTCCTGGCCGCCCTCGCGGCAGCGCGGAGCCGACCCGAAAAGGGGCCCGAGGACGCTAGAATCGGCCGTCCGGAGCCCGTGTGATCCGCCGCCAGACCCGCCGCCTCCAGGCCCTGTTCGTGGCCGCCGACGTCCTCGCGACCGTGCTCGCGCTGGGCGCGGCGTGGCTCATCCGCTTCGAGTCCGTGTGGCCCACGCCGAAGGGCGCGCAGCCTTTCGAGAACTACGTCGCGTTCATCCCCATCCTCGTCGCGATCTGGCCGGTCGTCTTCTACTTCCACCGGCTGTATCAGATCCGGCGCGACCGCTCGACGATCGACGAAGTGCTCGCCGTCATCGTCGCGGCGTCTCTCGGGACGATCCTGCTCGTCGGCCTTCTCTCCTTCTGGCGAGGCTTCACCTACACGAGCCGGCAGCTCCTCGTCCTTTTCCTGTTCCTCGACATTTTCCTCGTCTCGCTCGTGCGCTTCGGGATCCGCAAGTACCTCGAGACCATGTGGTCGACGGGCACCGGCGTGCGCCGGACCCTCATCGTCGGCGCCGGGCACACGGGGCGTGCCCTGGCCGACAAGCTGCTCGACCACCCCGCGACCGGGTTGAAACCCGTGGGTTTCGCGGACGACGACCCCGCCAAGCGCACCGAGGGCTACCGCGGTCTCGCCGTCCTGGGCGCGACGTCGGAGGTCACGACGCTCATCCGCGCGCATGAAGTCGACACCGTCTTCCTCGCGCTCCCCGTCGAGGCCCACCGCACGATGCTCACGATCCTCAAGGAGGTCGGCAACGAAATGGTCGACCTGAGGGTCGTGCCGGACCTCTTCCAGTACGTGACCTTCAAGGCGGGCGTCGAGGACTTCGACGGCCTGCCCGTCATCAACCTGACCCAGATGCCGCTCGAGGGCTGGAATTCCCTCGTGAAGCGCACGATGGACGTCGCGCTCTCGTCTCTCGGCCTCGTCGCGATCGCCGTCCTCTTCCCGGTCATCGCGGTCGCGATCTGGCTCGAAGACCGCGGCCCGATCTTCTACGCGCAGGAGCGCATGGGTCTCGACGGGCGGCTCTTCCGGATGTTGAAGTTCCGCTCGATGCGCGTCGACGCCGAGGACGACGGCGCGCGCTGGACCGAGGAGAACGACCCGCGCCGCACGCACGTGGGCGCGTTCCTGCGCAAGACCTCGCTCGACGAGCTGCCGCAGCTCGTCAACGTCTTCACGGGCGAGATGTCCCTCGTGGGGCCCCGTCCGGAGCGCCCGGAGTTCGTGAGCACGTTCAAGGAGAAATTCCCCCAGTACATGCTCCGCCACCGCGTGCGCGCCGGCATCACGGGCTGGGCGCAGGTGCACGGCTGGCGCGGCAACACGAGCCTCAGCAAGCGCATCGAGTACGACCTCTACTACATCGAGAACTGGTCGGTCGGCCTCGACGTGAAGATCCTGTGGCTCACGATCAAGTGGGGCTTCACCCACAAGAACGCGTACTGAGCCGGTCTCAGATCACGAGCGGGCGTCCCGCCTTGAGCCGCATCGCGGCGCCTTCGAGGAGCTCCGCGTGCTCGCGCTCCTCCGCCTCCAGCTCGCGGTAGAGGCGCCACTCGGGCGAGGCCTCGGAGAACTTGCGACCGGTCTCCAGGAAGAACCGGCCCGCGCGCTTCTCGAGGTGGACGGCGAGGCGCAGCAGGGCGACGCCGTCCACGTTCGCCGAAGGCTCGACGCCCGAGAAGACGGCGAGCTGCGTCGGGGACGGCCCCTCAGCGGTGAGATCCGGCGCCTCAAGATGGTAACGGCGCGCGAGAATCTCCATGTGCTCGCGCTCCATCGCCGAGAGCCGGCTGAAGAGCGCAATGACCTCCGGGTCGGCGCCGGCCTTCTCCATTTCCTTCGCCCCGTTCGCGTAGAAGAGGACGCCGCCGATCTCGATCTCGTAGGCGCGCCGGACGGCCTCGGCGAGGGCGCCCTCGGGGGTCGCAATTTCCTCGCGCGGCGCGAACACGCCGCCGCAGACGGGGCAGAGGCCGTACGGAAACGCGAAGCCTTCGGAGACCTTGTGGCAGGAGGTGCACTGGAACGAGAGCCGCTCGCCCGCGCAGCAGACGTAGTCCTCGCCCGGCTCGATCGGGCGCCGGCACTTCCTGCACACGGACTCGGCGGGCGCGGCCACGGCCGGAATCTTCGATTCCGCGCGCGCTTCAGGGGGCCAGACGCGGTCCTTCAGGTACGACGTGATCGCGCGGGCCGCTCTCCGGCCGGCGCCGAGCGCGAGGATCACGGTGGCGGCGCCCGAGACGATGTCGCCGCCCGCGAAAATGCCCGGGAGGTTCGCAGCCTGCGTCGTCTCGTCGACGTTGATGTATCCCTCGCCGCGCACGTCGAGGCCGGGCGTGGACCGCGCGATGACGGGATTCGCCCGCGTGCCGAGCGCGTAGATGACGGTGTCGCACTCGAACGTCTCCATCTCGCCGGGGATGGGGACGGGGCGCCGGCGGCCGGAGGCGTCCGGTGGCCCGAGCTCCATCTTCTGGCAGACGAGCGCCTTCACGCCGCCCTTGTCGTCCGTGACGATCTCGGTCGGGCCCCTGAGCCAGTGGAACGTGATGCCCTCTTCCTCCGCGTGGCGAAGCTCTTCGACGCGGGCGGGGGCCTCCGCTTTCGTACGGCGGTAGACGCAGCGGACCAGCTCGGCTCCGAGGCGTTTGGACACGCGCAGGCAGTCCATCGCCGTGTTGCCGGCGCCGATGACGACGATGCTGCGGCCGAGCGTGACAGGCGTGTCCTCGTACGGGAACTTGTCGCCTCCCATGAGGTTCACGCGGGTGAGGAACTCGTTCGCGCTGTACACCTGCCCGGCGAACTCGCCCGGAATGCCGAGAAACGCGGGCGCACCGGCACCCGTTCCCACGAAGACGGCGTCGAAGCCGCGCTCCGAGAGAAGCTGCGGAATCGTGAATGTCTTGCCGATCACCTTGTTCGTCTCGAAACGGACGCCCATGTCCTCGAGCTGCTTCACCTCGCGGTCGATGATGTTGCGCGGCAGCCGGAAGGACGGGATCCCGTAGCGCAGGACTCCCCCGATGACGTGCAGCGCCTCGAAGATCGTGACCTCCGCGCCGTCGCGCGCGAGGTCGCCCGCGCACGCGAGGCCGGCAGGGCCGGAGCCCACGACGGCGACCTTCCCGATCGGCGCTGCGGGGCGCGGGGGCGGGGCGGTGACGGGCGCATGGTCTCCCACGAAGCGTTCGAGCCGGCCGATCGCGACCGGCTCCATCTTCTTGACGAGGATGCACTGCACCTCGCACTGGCTCTCCTGCGGACAGACGCGGCCGCACACGGACGGGAAGTGGTTGTTCTCGCGGATGACCGCGGCGGCGCCCGCGAGGTCGCGCACGAGAAGGTGCCGGATGAAGCGCGGGATGTCGATCGCGACCGGGCAGCCCTGGATGCAGGAGGGCCTCAGGCACTGGATGCACCGTTCGGCCTCCGTCAGCGCGTCGGCCATCGTGTAGCCGAGGTTCACCTCGAGGAAGTTGTGCGCGCGCTCCTCCGCGTTTCGCTCGGCCATTTTCGTGGCGTACGGCACGACGTCCTTCAGCTTCTTGTAGTTGCGTTTTTCGTCCTCGAAGAGCAGCTTCTCGATGTTGCAGGTGTGCGCGAAGTCCTCGTTCGCGCGCGTCTCCTGCGACTTGAAGCGCTGCTGCCGCAGCATGAGCTCGCCAAAGTCGATCTTGTGCGCGTCGAAATCGGGGCCCTCGACGCACGCGAACTTGATCTCGCCGTCGACGCTGACGCGGCACGAGCCGCACATTCCGGTCCCGTCCACCATGATCGCGTTCAGGCTCACGGCCGTCGGCACGCCCCGCGGGCGGGTGACCTCGGCGCAGGCCTTCATCATCGGGAGCGGGCCGATCGCCACGACCTCGTCGACCTTCTCCTTCGACAGGACGTCCTCCAGGGCGGCCGTGACGAATCCCGGCCGGCCGTATGTGCCGTCGTCGGTGCAGACGATGAGATCGTCGCAGTACTTCGCGAACCGCTCCTCCCAGAAGACGAGCTCCTTCGTGCGAAAGCCGATGATTCCCGTGACGCGGTTGCCGGCCTCCTTGAAGGCCCGGAGCTGCGGGAAAACGGGGGCGACGCCGAGGCCGCCCCCCACGAGGACGACGTGGCCGACGTTCTTCACATGGCTGGGCATGCCGAGCGGCCCGACGAAATCGAGGAACGTGTCGCCTTCCTTGTAGGCGCCCATCATCTCCTTCGTCGTCTTGCCGATCGCCTGAATGACGACCGTCACGGTGCCCCAGTCGCGGTCGTAGTCGGCCACCGTCAACGGAATCCGCTCGCCGCCCTCGCGCAGGCGCAGCATGACGAAGTGCCCCGGCTGGGCGGCACGGGCCACGTCGGGCGCGTACACGTCCCACAGGAAGGTCGAATCCGAGAACTGGTGGCGGCGGACGATCTGATACATGGAGACGGATTCTCCGTATCCGCGGGCCCGGCGGCTATGGTGCAAACCGATCAGGCCCCTCCGGCTCCGGGAGGGCGGTCGGACGCCCTTCAGGCCCGCGGGGACCGCAGGATCCGGGGAACGATCATCAGGGCGGCGCCGTACAGGACGAACGTCGCAAAGAGCGTCGCCGGGCCGCCGGACCGGAGATCCTCGATGAGGACCTTGACGCCTGCGGCCGCGAGAAGCGGGTATGCGAGGAGTGCGACGACCGCGAAGCGCACGAAACGCACGGTCCACGCTGCGGCGAGCGCGGCGCCGCAAAGCACGGCCGTGCGCACGAGCGCGAGAGAGGACGCGGACCCGGTGAACGGTGACAGGGCGATCACGAGCGCGAGCACGCTGCCCGCGGCGACGGCGGCGCACGCGAGGGACGGGCCCGGCCTCGGCCGGGGGGCGTCCGGCGCTCCCGCGGCCGAGACGATGTACGCCACGAGGGCCGCGATCGCCACGAAGACGGCGGGGCCCGTAGCCGGAAGCGCCGCGTCCGGCGCCGCGAGAAACGCCGAAAGCTCGGCACGCAGAAGCCCCGAGAGGAGCGCCGCGCCGACGACGAGCGCCGCGGCCAGCCAGGCAAGCCAGCCGCGTCCGTCCCGCGGCGCCTTCGCGGCGAGGACGATCCCGAGCAGGCCCCAGAGGACGGCGACGGCGGGACCGCCCGACAGGAGGCCGGCGGCGACCGTGAGGGCCGCGGCGGGCTGCAGGACGTCCGTCGGCGCGAGGCCACGGGTCTTCGCGTCGTGCGCGGCGCCGAGGGCGGCGAGGACGACGAGCGCGGCCGCGAGAAGGGCGATGCCCGCCGACGAGAGCGCCGACCAGCGCTCGGGTGTGCCTCCGGCGCGTGTCGAGAGCCACGCGCCGATCGCGAGGAGCGACGCGCCGGCGACGCCCGGCGCCCACTCGAGGCCGACCGCGCCCGGCCTGCGGCGCAGCAGCAATGCGGCCGCATAAAGGCCGAGGAGGAAGACGACGAACGCCAGGAGGCCGCCCGTCGCGACGCAAAGGCCCGCGGCCGTCGCCGTGCCCGCGAAAACGCCCGCCCAGACGAGAAGAGACAGATTCGTCCGGCGCCCCGCGGCGACGAGCGCACCCGTCACGACGGCGAGGGCGAGCGCGGCGGACGCCGGAGAGAACGCGCCGAGGCGCGTCGCCGCCTCGCCGACGAGGGGATAGGCGACGAGCGCGGCGGTCAGGCCGTGGACGGCGGCGCTCGTTCGTGCGCCGCGGGCGCCGTCGCGAAGGGCGAGGCCGATCCAGGCGAGGGCGTACGCGAGTCCGAGGAGCGCGCCGAGAGAGGCCGGCAGGCGCCCGGCCTCCGTGATCGTGCGCAGCAGGAACGCGCCACCGAGGACGAGGAAGGTCCGGCCGGCCAGCGTGAGCGCGTTCGTGACGGGCGCGTTCTCTTCCGCCTCCTCGGGAGCGGCAGACGGTGGCGCCGCGAGGACGGCGGCCGCGACGGCCATGGACTCAGGCTTCGCCGCGGCCGCCCCCTCGAGCGCGGCCACACGCGCCTCCACGGACCGGAGCGACTCGGCGAGCGCAGCGACCTGCTTCGCGAGCTGCGGGGCCGAGTCGTCCATGGCGGTCAATCCCCCGATGCGGCGTGCGGCGGCGAACCCGCGGGCGAAAGGATCAGACCGCCGCCTTTTCCTCGTCGAAAGGTGGCAGCAGCTTCACGAGAACCCAGAGGATTCCGAACGGAAGGATCATCAGGAGGACCGCGGGGAGCAGCCCCTCCTTCGTGGCAAACGCCATCTTGTACGTCGTGTACCCGAGGAAGCTCTTCGAGAAAAGCTGCCCTCCGATGACCACGTTCCACCGCATCGCGAAGATGCCCATCAGCGTGAGGAGGCCGGCGAGGGCATAGATGCCCTTGCGGGCCGCGTCGCTGAGCTTCACGAGCTGGATGAAGGCGAGCATCGCAATCGGGACGATCGTGCCGAAGACGATCTGAACGAGGATCTGGGACGTGTAGAGCCGCGTATGGACCATGAAGTCGAGGCTCTGGAAGGACTCCTCTGCCTCGTACCTCCGGTGGATCAGGTCGAGCATCTCGAGGGAGAAATCGACCAGGAACGCGTACATCAGGTAGCGGGCGATCGTGTCCACGCACGGCATGTCGATGGGAATGCCCTTCAGGAAGCAGACGAGCATGTACATGAGGAGCACGAGGGCGATGCCCGACACGATGGCCGAGAAGAGAAACACGATCGGCATGACCGGCGTCGACCACCACGGATTCGCCTTCACCGACCCGAAGATGAATCCGACGTAGCCGTGCAGAAGGAGGGCCGACGGAATGCCCACGATCGTGATGAAGCGCCCCAGCTTGTCGTCGATGCGGAGCGACTCCTCGCTGATGTTGTCGACGCCGAGCGTGAGAACCCGGTAGAGCGTCTTCTTCCAGCCCGTCTCGGACCGGGCCATGAGGACCATGTCCTTGCGGTAGTCGAGCCAGATCTCGAGGATGAGGACGGCGGTGAGATACCAGAGATAGATGAAGCCGAACATGGCCATCGCCGAGCTCGTGTGCGGCGTCAGGTACATCTCGAAGGAGCGCTCCGGATGGCCGAGGTGGAGCTGCAGCGGCAGAGGCGCAACGAGGAGAAACGCGAGCGCGGAAAGCAGCGCGAGCCGGTACGTCGGCTTCACCGCCGCCACGTTGAAGACGCGCTCGAGCGACGCGAGGATGAAGGCGCCGGCGACGAGGCCGGTCGTGAACGGGTAGAGAACGATGAGGATGCTCCACTGGAGCTCGACCTCGTTGGGGTACATGTACCCCTGAACGGCGTGGAGAAGCCCTTCTTCCATCGCTTCACCTCACCGAGCCGTCGAGGCCGTTGTAGTAGAGCTTCGCGCCTGTCGCCATCTGCGGCTTCAGGACGTGGACCTTGTGCGTCCTGAGGAACTCGTGGACCGGGTCTTTCGGGTCCTTGAGGTCGACGAGCTGCCGCGCGCCCGTGGGGCAGCCCTCGCAGCATGCCGTCGTGAGGCCCTTCGTGATGCGGTGGTAGCAGAGGCTGCACTTGTCGACCGTGTTCGTGCGCGGGTCGATGAACCGGCACCCGTACGGGCAGGCCTGCACGCAGTAGCGGCAGCCGAGGCAATACGTCTTGTCCACGAGAACGGCGCCGTCGGGGCTCTCGAACGTGGCTCCCACGGGGCACACCTGCGTGCAGGGCGAATGCGCGCACTGGTTGCAGAGCTTCGGGACGAAGAAGCTCTTGGCGCCGTCGCCGGCTGCGTACTTCTCCGGGAAGCCGTTGTAGCCGCCGTCGGGCGAGTCGACGTCGGGATGCTCGTTCGCTTCCGCGACGTGGTACCGCTCCACCCAGGTGCGGAAGAAGTACGGCTCGAGGGGCACGTCGTTCTCGGTCTTGCAGGCCCTCACGCAGTTGCCGCAGCCGATGCACTTCTCGACGTCGACGATCATTCCCCAGTAGTGATCGGCGGCCTTGTAGGCCGGCTCTTCCGCCTTGCCCGTCTCCATGGCCTCGAGGTAGGCGTACGCCGGCGCCGTCAGCACGAGGAGCTTTCCGGCCGTGAGCACGAAGTCGCGGCGGTCGGAACTCATTTCTTGGGCTCCTTGTCGGGGGCGTGCGGGGAGTGGCAGCCGGTGCACGCGCCGCCGTCGAAGTGGTTCTTGGGGTCGATCTGGGGGAACTTCTTCGGCTTCGCGACGTTCGCGAGGTGGCACGTGAAGCAGATCGTCTTCGGGTCGGGCTTGACGCCCTTCATCGCGGACGGATCCTCTGCGTGCTTCGCGAGGGCCCCGTGGCAGGCCTCGCAACCGACGCCGGCGTGCTTGCCGCCCTTCAGCGCGTCCCGCTCGTCCGTGTGGCACTCGATGCAGGCGGCGCGGCCCGCGAAGCGCGGTGTGCGTGCGCGGTTGTCGGCGAGGGCGCCGGCGCGGTAGTGGCCGTACACGCCGAACCCCTTGGGAACGAGCACGGCCTGCAGGATCAGGAAGACGACGACTCCCGCGGCAAAGAGCGCCGCCATGCGGAACAGATGCTCCTTGTCCTTCAGGAACCGATTCATGATCGGGAGACGATGGGTTCATGGCGGCCGTCTGCCAATGATTCAAACGGCCTATTCCCCCGCTCTCGTCACTCGAACGAACGCCGGCCGTCCCCGATCCCGGGCGGCCGGCGACGGTCCGTTACTTCGGGCGAGGCTCGCGATCGATCTGCTTGATCTTCAGGTAGAGCAGGACCGCGAACAGCGAGATCAATCCGCTCGCCAGGATGAGGCCGTTCCGCCGGAAGCGGTACTCGGCCGAGGCCGCCTTGGAGCCGTCCTGGAGGCCGGCGAGCGCCTTCGACGTCTCCTCCGAGTTGCGCGTGAAGTCGCTGCGGTCGAACGTGTGGATCCCGAGCCGCGTCTTGCGCAGGGCGTCGGACACGGCGCTCGACTGAAAGCGCAGTTCGTCCACGTCGATGCCGCGCTCGGCGAGCCGGTCGACGTCCTTGCCGAGCGCGACCTGGCGGCTCGCGAGCTGCACGATCGTGTCGTGAAAGTAGTTCGCGGTCTCGTCGCACTTCGGCTGTCCGAAGCGCGAATGGCAATCGTGGCAGAGCGCCTTGGGGTCCGCCCGGAGCATCTCGTCCGTCGGGACGGCGATGTTGTGCTTCCCGTGACACGTCTCGCATTCGGGCCAGCCGTGCGCCTGAAACGCCTTCTTGTGAGGGCTGCCGTCGAAGAGGTTGCCGTTGGCGGCGTGGCACGTGCGGCAGACCTGCGACACGAACTCCGTCTGCGGCGGCAGCGCCGCATGGTTCCCGTGACAGCCATTGCACGCCGGAGCGCCGGAGTCGTGCTTCCCGAGGAGCGCGAGGCCGTGCACGCTCTTCCTGTATTGCTCCAGCTGATTCGTCGGGATCGGCGTCTTGCCGTCCTCGAGCGTATAGCCCTTCATGTAGGCCGCGTCCGCGTGGCACTTGCCGCAGGTCGCGGGAATGTTCTCGCGGTAGACGAAAGAGTTCGTGCTGTCAGGAGGACGAATCCCGTGCACGCCGTGACAGCTGACGCACTGCGCGGCCTTCGAGTCCTTCTTCTCCAGGAGAAGC
>DASVJU010000017.1:0-9767 GCA_036385755.1 Thermoanaerobaculia bacterium | reverse complement strand
GACCTGAGAAGACACGGGGCGTTTCACCGGGTCAGGATGAGCTTTGCTCCGGCGATCAGCAGGACGAGCGCCAGGCTGCGCCTGATCGCGACAGGACGGAAGTGGCGGCTGCCGAGATGTGAGCCCACCGCTCCGCCGACGACCGCCACGGCGGCGAGGGCGAGGGCGTAGGAAGGGAGACTCCGCGTGCTGCCGAAGTTGCCGAGCAGC
The DNA here is from genome assembly GCA_036385755.1 of Thermoanaerobaculia bacterium. Taxonomy (GTDB): domain Bacteria; phylum Acidobacteriota; class Thermoanaerobaculia; order UBA5066; family UBA5066; genus Fen-183. Next base: position 9,557 of record DASVJU010000017.1, on the reverse strand, counting down.
CCCGCGATGGAGTTCACGAGGATGAAGAGCGCGGAGACGGCCGCAGCAGACTTGACCCGCGCCCAACGCTTGAAGAGCAGCAACGGCGTGAGGAAGATGCCGCCGCCCGTGCCCGTGAGACCCGCCAGCAGCCCGAGACCGGCGCCGAGCGGGAGGGCGACGAGAGGGGGCGGCTCCTCGGTGACGTCGTCGGGGGCGGATCCGGAGAAGAGGAAGCGAAACGCCGAGAACAGCAGGACGATTCCGACGAGCACCTTGAAGGCGTGAGTGGGCAGGTCGATCCAGCCACCCACGAAGGCCATGGGTATGGAAAGCGCGGCAAAGGGCCAGAAGAGCCGCCACGAGAAATGGCCCGCCCTCCAGAATTGCCACGTAGCGATGCTCGCGACGAGGATGTTGAGGATGAGCGCCGTGGGCTTGATCCCGGCGGGTGCGAGGTTGAAAAGGGACATGACGGCGATGTAGCCCGAGGCGCCCGCATGCCCGACCGACGAATAGAGGAAGGCCACCACGAGAATGGCGGCCGCGAGAAAGACGAGTGTTTCAGGCGACATTCGTGTGCATGACCCGGGGTGGAGTCAGGATATCGTTCTTTTCGGAGTGGCTTCCCCGATGACGCGCGCCAATGGGCACCCTGAAAAGGCCCCATTTCTCACACTGGACCTGAGGCTGTGGCTCGGGGTCGGGCTCAACATCCTCATCACGGCCGTGGAGGTCGTCGGCGGGCTTGCGAGCGGGAGCCTCGCGCTCCTGTCCGATGCTCTTCACAACGCAAGCGACGCCGCCGCGCTCCTGCTCGCGATCGGGGCCCGGGCCCTCGGCCGCAAGGCGCCGACGAGGCGCTTCTCCTACGGATTCCGGCGTCTCGAGGTCGTCGCGGCGCTCGTCAATGCGGCGGTCCTCGTCGGCCTCGCGGTGCTCGTCGGGCGGGTGGCCATCGATCGGCTTCGACATCCCTCGGCGGTGGACGGACAGACGATGCTGGCCGTCGCGCTCGTGGCGTTCGTGGCGAACGTGGCGGCGGTGCTCCTGCTGGGACGGCACGAGAAGCACGACCTGAACGTCCGCAGCGCCTTTCTCCACCTTCTGCAGGATGCCCTCGCTTCCCTCGTCGTCGTCGCGGCGGCTCTCCTCGCCCGAACGCGGCTGGGCCCCTGGCTCGACCCGGCCGCCTCGCTCCTGATCGGCGTCGCGGTCGTGGTGAGCGCGGGACGCCTGATCTGGGAGAGCGTCCGCATCCTCGTCGAGGCGTCTCCCTCCGGTCTGGACGTCGAAGAGCTGGCGTCGGGCCTCGACGCGGCCTTCGCCCCCGCCCGCTTCCACCACCTTCACGCATGGACAGTCGGCCCCGGTCAGGTGGCCCTCACCGCGCACGTGAAGCTGGAAGGAGGAAGCCTGGAAGAGGTCGAAAAGCATCTCGCGGCGATCCGGACGCTTCTCGCGGAGCGATGGGACATCCATCACGTGACCCTCGAGCCCGAGAGCGAACGCTGCTCGGGAGGAGGCCTCCCGGAGACCTGGAAAGCGGCGAATTGAGCCCGACGGGAGCGACCTGCGGTCCGCGAGAAACGAGCGGATCAGCGCGAGGTCGGTCCCGAGGAGTTCATCGGACACGTGCTCAGCCCGAGGAGCGTATAGAGGGGGCACGTTCCGGCGAGTCCGGTCACGAGAGGCACGAGACCCACCAACCCCCAGCTCGTCTTCGGGCCCAGGACCGTGAGCGACAGCAGGCCGATGCCGACGAGAACCCGCAGGACCCGGTCCACCGTTCCCTCGTTGGTCTTGAAGAACTTGTCCATGTTCATTCCTTTCTGCCGCACGGTGCCCGGCGGCTCCTCGACTTGAATCTCGTCAGTGCCTAGAACATCGGCGTCGGAACGAGGCCCCAGCCCGTTCCCGCACCCAGATCCTTCACCTTGAGCAGCGCAAGCTCGTGCATGTCGACATCCACGAAGAACTGCGGGGTACGGGTCGCGTTGATGCGGAAGAGGGATGCCGGCGAATCCGTGGCCTCGCCCGTCTGCACGCGAAGGAAGATGAGGCGCCGCACCGTGCGGCTGGATTCCGAGCCGGCACTTGGTGCGACCGTCGTGCCGTGCATCATCGAGTGTCCTCCCTCGAGGTGGCGGAAGGGGTGGAAGATCCAGTCGGTGATCATCGCCAGAGTCTGGTGGTGCTCGTACAGACGCCAGGCGGGATCCGTGTCCGCGATCATGCCCTGCATCACGTAATTCTTCGGGACGAGATACCCGAGGATCGCGCCGGTGCCCGTCTCGAGCCGAGACCGCACGTCCGGGAGCCGCAGGACGTCGGCCATCCGGTGCTCGACGAGCACGCCGTCTCCGGTGAGGATGGGCAGGACCGTGACGCGTCCGTCCGACCAGAGAGGGAGTCTTCCCACGGTGTAAGCGCGCAGCGCGAAGGCAGCGCCGACCGAGAGCCCGAACGCGAGGAGGAGAACGAGAGTTCCCCGCAGGAAAGGCTGCCCCGGAAGCGGGACGCGGCCGAAGGGCCGGCCCAAAGGACGCGGGACGAACCTGCCGGTCGTCTCCATGTAGCGGCGGTACTGGTCGCCGAAACGCGCGACCATCCGGCGTTCTTCGTCCCGGGCGAGGATGTCATACAGCGTGACCATGACGGCCCAGAGCGCCGCGGTGAGGAACCGCGGCCAGAGAATCGCGAGCCCGATACCCGTCACGGCGAGCGCCAGGTACTGCGGGTGGCGAATCCACCGGTAGAGGCCGCCCAGCGCCGGGCCGCGGCCGGTGAGTTTGTTGAAGTAGACCTGCCCCGCACAAACCAGGAACGCGAGCGTTCCGCCGACGAGGAGCACCGACCCGGCGACGCGCACAGCCATGAGGAAGGCATCCGGCGGCATGACCATGTGCGGCAGGAAGAAGGCGGACAGCCACTGCGCCTCTGGCCAACGAGCGAGGAAGAGGAGAACCGGATTGAACGCGGCGTAGAAGAAGGCGGCGAACGGGCTGATCATGATCAGCACTTCGAGCCCGATCACGAAGTACAGGACGATGGCGCCGCCGATGATCGGGTGTGATCTGTTCGCCGCGCGCGGGTCTTCGACTTGTCGCTTCATCTGGCCAGGGGCCACGAACCCAGTGTAGAGGAGGATGGTTGCGCACGAGGTAGGCTCCTCGCGATGCAAGAGGTGGTGAAGCCAGGCGCGCCGGATGGGGCGGGGAGCGCCCGGGAGGCGGGAGGGGCTGGCGGCGCGCCGACTTTGCCCGCTCTCTTCGCGTCGTTTCTACGTCTCGGATGCGTTTCGTTTGGCGGGCCGGGCACAGTCGCATACATCATGCGTCTGGCCGTCGTCCAGCGACGGTGGATCAACGAAGACGACTTCCGGCTGGGGACAGCGCTGTGCCAGGCCGTTCCGGGCGCCACCTCGATGCAGGCGGCCGCGTACGTCGGGCTGCGGACGCGAGGGCTTCGTGGCGCCGTCGCGGCCTACGTCGGGTTTGGCCTGCCGGCGTTTTCCCTGATGCTCGCGATGTCGCTCGCCTACGAGCGGGCAGTCGCTGTTCATGCGGTGACAGCCGCCCTGACCGGGCTCCGTGCACTCGTCGTCGCGCTGGTTGTGAACGCCGCGTGGGTATTCGGCCGCACGACGATTCGCTCCGCGAAGGCCGCGGTGCTGGCGGCAAGTACGGCAGCCCTTTTCCTGATCGGTGGCAGCCCCTTCATGATCGTCGTTGGTGCAGGCCTTGCCGGCGCCCTCCTCCTCAAGAGCGACGCGGGCGATGGGGGCGGGTCGGGGCAACCCCCGAGGCAGTTGTGGCGCGTTCTGAGATCGCCGCTCGTCGTCGCCGCGGCGGGCGCCGTCTTCATCGGCGCCCTGTGGCTCCTCGATCGAAGGCTTGCGATTCTGGGTGCGGTCATGATGAAGATCGACGCGTTTGCTTTTGGTGGCGGGTTCGCCTCGGTCCCGCTCATGTACCGCGAAGTGGTCGAGGTCCGCGGGTGGATGCCGCCGACGGTCTTCCTCGACGGCATGGCGCTCGGACAGGTCACCCCCGGGCCGGTCGTGATCACCGCAACGTTCGTGGGCCAGCGTGTGGCAGGTCTTGCCGGAGCGATGGTTGCGACGGTGTCGATCTTCCTGCCGTCGCTGTTCGTGCTGTTGGTCGCGGAGCCCTTTTTTCAGGGGCTGCGGTCCCGTCCGTCCTTCGTGGGCGCGACGCGCGGCCTCGTCCTCTCGTTCGTCGGACTCCTAGCCTCCGTCGCTGTTCACTTCGCTCGAGTCATGCCGTGGAGCGCGACGTCGGTCACTCTCGCCGCAGTCGGACTCGGCGCGTTGCTCCTCGAAGTCGACGTCGTCTGGGTGGTTCTCGCGGGCGGGGCCGTCTCGGCGCTCCTCATGTGACTCGAAACAGGAGGACCAGGGCGGCGAGAAAGCGCGGCGGCGGCCGCCGTCACTCAGCGAGGCGGAACTCCCATCCGCAGTGACCCTGCGCGTCCGGGTCCGGCGGGCAATGGAGGCAGCGGGTCTCGATGCGCGCATCGACCGTACGCGCGAACGTCTCGAACTCGACCTCGCCGACGGGCCGGCACGGGAAGTCCGGGAGGTCCTTGCGCTGGCGGGCCTCCTGGACACGGCAGGACGTCATGAAGAAGCGCAGGGCGGGCCCGTCCCGCTCGACGCGGCTCGAGTTCACGAAGCTGTACGCCCGTAAAGAGAGCGCCCGCGCGAGCGCGTCGAGCCCGCCGTCCGTCGGGATCGCGTAAGCCACCATGATCCGTCGTGCCTCGGCCGCCGCGAATTTTCGCCAGGATGCTGCATCCAGCTCGATCGCGGCATCCATGCCGTAGCGCTCCTCGGCCGCGAGAAACCAGCTCCCGTCGTGCGCGAGCCAGTTCTTCGCAAACACGTCGAGCGCCTTGAAAAGACCGGCGCGGTCGAGCGCTTCGAACGCCGGCGGCACCGCGGCGCGCAGGGCGCCCGTGGGGATTCGAAAAATCGCGAAGCGCTCGTGGTGAGCCTCCGCGACGCTCGTCTCCGCGAGCCCGAGGCCCGCAAGGAAGCCGCGGGCCCAGTCGAGGGTCGCGGGACCTTCCGGATGGACGCCGCTTTCCGCCGCGTGGACACGGGACGCGAACTCGAAGCCCTCGTGCGAGAAATCAGCGAGCACGACGGCGCCGCCGGGACGGACGACGCGGAGGATCTCGCGGAGGACGGACGCACCGTCGGCGAGGTGGTGGAGGACGTTGAACGAGACCGCCGACGCAAACGCGCCGTCGGGGAAGGGAAGGGCGGCGCCGTCGGCGGGCGTGAAGTGCACGCGCGACTCGAGGCCGGTCCCCTCCGTCAGGGAGGCGGCGACCTCCTGGTCCTCGGCGTTCACATCGACGCTCTCGACTTCCAGGCCGCGGCGCGCGATCTCGCGGGCCATGACGCCCATCCCCGATCCGAGATCGAGAACGGGACCCTCGAGAGGTCCGGCGCCGTCGAGAACGAGGGCCGCGGCCCGTCCCCCGTCGTGTCCGAGGGCGGCGAACGCCTCCCTCCTCTTGAGGAAGGATTCCTTCCGCCTCTCGAGCTCGTCCGAGGTCAGAGTCACGCGTCCGTCCCCTTCCGCGTCTCAGGCGCGTCCGTCTTCGTCCGGGTGGAGCAGCTCGTCCCGCCGCCGGCGGGACCGGGCGCTCCTCACGTCCGGACGCCGAGGCGCGGGAAGACGAACTTCTGGAGGAGGATCCAGACGAGGAGGGCGCCCCAAAGCCACGCGGCGTCGCCGCTCATCGCTGCCCCCCGTCGTGGGCCGCGGCCGCTGTCTCCGCCTCGGCCGGCACGGCCTTCGCGGCGACGTCGAGCGCCTGCGCGAGGTCGGCGATCAGGTCGCGCACGTCCTCGCAGCCCACGGAGAGACGGACGAGGTCGTCGGAGATTCCGGCAGCCTCGCGCTCTTTCTGCGGCATGCCCGTGTGCGTCATCGAGGCGGGGTGCTCGATGAGCGTCTCGACGCCGCCGAGGCTCACGGCGAGCGTCGCGAGCCTGACCGAGTCGATGAACGCCTTGCCGGCATCGAGGCCCCCCTTCACGCCGAAGGAGAAGACGGCGCCGGGTCCGGACATCTGGCGCCGGGCGAGCGCGTGCTGCGGGTGACTTGGGAGGCCCGGATGGAGGACCCAGGCGACGCCCGGGTGCGCCTCGAGGAAGAGTGCGATCTCGAGGGCGTTCGACTGCGCCCGCTCCATGCGGAGACCGAGCGTCTTGACGCCCCTGAGGATGAGCCACGCCTGGTGCGGGTCCATCGTGCCGCCGAACGCGACGTGGACCTTGCGGAGCCGTTCGAGGAGCGCGGGCGCGCCCGCGACGATCGCGCCGCCGACGACGTCCGTGTGGCCGTTCAGGTATTTCGTGAGGCTGTGGACGACGACGTCGGCCCCGAGCGCGAGCGGCTGCTGGAGGACGGGGGAGGCGAACGTGTTGTCGACGACGAGGAGCGCGCCGTGCGCATGCGCGATGTCCGCGCAGGCCGCGATATCCGTGAGCTTCATCGTCGGGTTCGCGGGCGACTCGACGTAGACCATCCTCGTCGAGGGCCGCATCGCGGCCGCGACGTTCTCGGGCTTCGACGAGTCGACCCACGTCGAGGCGACGCCGAAGCGCCGGTACTCGTTCTCGAGGACGAGGCGGGAGGGGCCGTAGACGGAGTCCGTGCCCACGACGTGGGCCCCCTGTTCGAGAAACGTGACGTAGACCGTGTTGATCGCGGCCATGCCGGTTGCGGCGCCGAGCGCGCCGCAGCCGCCCTCGAGGATCGCGAGACACTCCTCGAGCGCCGCGACCGTCGGGTTCCCGAGGCGCGTGTACTTGAAGCCGGGATCCCGTCCCTGAAACCGCGCGGCGCCCTCGTCCGCGTTCTTGAACGCGAACGTCGACGTCTGGTAGATCGGCGTCGAGACGGCGCCCGTGGCGGGATCGGGGTGCTGCCCCGCGTGGATGATCCTGGTGGCAGGGTGCATCCGCCGAATGTCGGTCATCGTGTTTCCTTTCCGTTCGCGAGCGCGGGCGCCGGCGTGCGCCGCGCCCATTCGCCGGTTTCGTCGTCGAGCTCGTAACCCTCCGCGAGCTCCCGGCCGCGGCGCGCGACGGCGTCGACCCCTTCGAGGAGGGCCTGGAACTCGTCCTCGCTCACGGTCGGCGCGAGGCTGATGCGCACCCATCCGGGCTTCTCGCCGAGGTGCCCCTCGTCGAGCCGGTGGCGGATCGCGATCGAGCGCGCCTCGTCGATGTGGAGGAGGAGATGGCCGTAGGGGCCGGCGCACATGCAGCCTGCGCGCACCTGGATCCCGAAGTGGTCGTTCAGGAGGCGGGCCGCGAGGTTGTGGTGGACGCGGGGGAAGATCACCGAGAGGACGCCGAGGCGCCGCGTCTCGAGGTTGCCGAGGACGAAGAGGTCGTCGCGCCCGCGCCAGGCGCGGACCGCGCGAGAGAGGTAATCCTGCTCGACACGCTCCGTCCGGGCGCCTCCGACGGCCGCCTTGAGGTCGAACGCGAGGCCCGCCTGGATCGTCTGGACGATCGGCGGCGTCCCGCCCGTCTCGCGTGACTCGATCGTATCGAGGTAGCGGTGGCCCCACGGGGACGTGTAGAGGACGGTCCCGCCGCCGGGCTCGGCCGGGACGCGGTTCGTGAAGAGCCGCCGGTGCGCGACGAGGAGGCCCGGCGTCCGCGGACCGCCGAGGAACTTGTGGACCGAGAAGAAGACGGCGTCGAGCGCGGCCGCGGGATCGCCCGCCGGGTGCATGTCGACGTCCACGTACGGGCCGGCCGCCGCGAAGTCGAAGAATGCGAGCGCGCCGTGCCGGTGGAGGACGCGTGCGAGGCCGTGGACGTCGTTCAGGATCCCCGTCACGTTCGAGGCCGCACTGAACGTCCCGATTTTCCAGGGCCGGTGCGCGTGGGCCGCGAGCTTGCGGTCGAGGTCCTCGAGGCTGATGCGCCCGTCCGGGTCGAACTCGACGTAGACGGAGTCGCCGATCGTCTCGCGCCACGCGATGTCGTTCGAGTGGTGCTCCATGAGCGACCGGATGACGACGGGCCGCTCGCCGGCGGGGATCCGGCCCGCGAGGTCGAAGCGCTCGTCGAGCTGGTCGGGGAGCCTGAGGCCGAGGACGTGGATGAAGCGGTTGATCGCGCCGGTCGAGCCGGAGCCGACGGGGATCACGGCGTCGTCGCGCGTCGCGCCGACGTAGGCCCCGATCTTCCGGAGGGCCCCCTCGTAGCGCTCCGTCATGAAGCGGCCCGTGAAGCTGCTCTGGGTATGCGTGTTCGCCATGAAGGGGAGGACGCCCTCGTTCAACTCGTCTTCGACGTCGCGGTGGAACCGGCCCGAAGCGATGAAGTCGAAGTAGCGCAGCGGCCTCTCGCCGAAGGGGCCGGGGATCGCCGTGCCGGCTCCGATCACGCGGCTCCGGAGACGGGAGAGGAACGCAGCCTCCTCGGCGAGCGAGGACGTGAGGACGGGGCCGCGGGGCGCGGCGGAGGCCGCGTCCACGAGGCGGGACGGCCCGGGCGCCGCAGGCCTCAGCGGCGGCCGCCTCGCCGGGGGCGCCCGAGAATCGCGGCGGCCTTGTCGCGGGCCCCGCGCTCGACTCCCTCGCAGACGATCGAACAGATCTTCAGAAGGGTCGGATCGGCGATCGAGTAGACGGTCCGCGTGCCGTCCTTGCGCCGGTCCAGGAGCGCAGAGCCGTGCAGGACCGCAAGGTGCTTGCTCACGTTCGCCTGGGTGCCTCCGACCTCCTCGAGGATCTCGCCGACGGAGGCCTCGCTGCGGAACAGCCGCCTCAGGATCTTGAGGCGCATGGGCTCGGAGAGCGCGCGGAAGCGCATTGCGACCTCTTCGCAGCCGGCGTCGGTCAGGGGGAGGTGTGCGTGCATCGCCATCAAGCGATCATCGTGCCCGCAGCAGGGGAGGTCAATGATGCCGGTGCAGGGGTCGCTGGCGCGGCCGCCAGGAACCATGTCAGCTGCCGGCGACATTTGCGACGACGCGCTGGAGTGCAGCGCCGACTTCGAGGCCGACCGCGGCGAGCGCCGGAACAGCCACGAGGCCGAGAACGGAGCGCGGGTCCATGGCCCTCACGACGGTCTGCCCGCCCTCGACCGAGACGGTCACGTTGCAGGGGAGGAGGACGCCGACTTCCGGAGCCGCGGAGAGCGCCTTGAACGCCGACGGCGGGTGGCAGGCCCCGAGGATGAGATAGGGCGGGAAGTCGACGCCGAGTTTCTTCTTCATCGTGGCCGCGACGTCGATCTCAGTGAGGACGCCGAAGCCTTCGGCCTCGAGCGCCTTACGCGCTCGGGCGACGGCTTCCTCGAAGGGACGCGCCATTCGTGCCTCGAAGGCCACGGACGGGGCGACGGGGTTCGTCATCGGGTTCTCCTTCTTCCGGATGTGGTGCAGGGCCCGACGGGCCCCGGTGTCAACCTCACGTGAACCGGCCGGAGCCCGGCCCGCAGGAGCCCCCGCCGTCCCCGGTGGAGGGGCTGCCGGAAGCGAAACGGGAGACCAGCTTCTCGACCTTTTCGCTCC
>DASVJU010000016.1:0-2671 GCA_036385755.1 Thermoanaerobaculia bacterium | reverse complement strand
CGTCTCGGGCACCGAGCGGATCATGGACAGCAACGACCTCGAGAAAGAGCGCGGAATCACGATCCTCGCGAAGAACACCTCGATCCGCTACCGCGGGACGAAGGTGAACATCGTCGACACGCCGGGCCACAGCGATTTCGGGGGCGAAGTGGAGCGCGTCCTCAAGATGGTCGACGCGGTGCTCCTCGTCGTGGACGCCGCCGAAGGCACGATGCCGCAAACCCGGTTTGTCCTTCGCAAAGCCTTCGAGCTCGGCCTCAAGCCGATCGTCGTCGTGAACAAGATCGACCGGCCGGACGCGCGCCCCCATCAGGTCATCGACGAGGTGTTCGACCTCATGGTCGACCTCGGCGCCACCGACGAGCAGCTCGACTTTCCGATCGTGTACACGTCCGCCAAGCACGGCTTCGCCCGCCGCGAGGTCGACCACACGGAAACGGACGTGCGCCCGCTCCTCGACGCGATCCTCGTCGAGGTGCCGGAGCCCGGCGGCGACCCCGCCGCCCCGCTGCAAGTCCTCGTGGCGTCGCTCGACTACGACAACTACCTCGGCCGGCTCCTCATCGGCCGCATCGTGAACGGGACGATCAAACCGGGGCAGCAAGTCTCGGTCTGCAAGCTCGACGGCACCGTCACGAAGGCGAAGGTCGCGAAGCTCATGGCGTTCGAAGGGCTGAGGCGCGCCGAGGTCGAGGAGGCGCATGCCGGCGACCTCGTCGTCATCTCGGGCATCGACGAAGTCACGATCGGCGAGACGCTGGCCGACCTCGAGAACCCCGTCGCACTCGCGCCGATCAACGTCGACGAGCCGACGGTCTCGATGATGTTCCGCGTGAACGACTCTCCCTTCGCCGGCCGCGAGGGCAAGTACGTCACGAGCCGCAACATCGGCGAGCGCCTCCAGAAGGAGCTCCGCACGAACGTCGCGATGCGCGTGGAGGAAACCGACAGTCCCGACGCGTTCCGCGTGTCGGGCCGCGGCGAGCTGCACCTCGCGATCACCGTCGAGACGATGCGCCGCGAGGGCTTCGAGTTCGCGCTCTCGCGCCCACAGGTCATCCTCAAGGAGATCGACGGGAGGAGCTGCGAGCCGATCGAGCATCTCGTCATCGACGTCCCGGAGACGGCAATGGGGACGGTCATCGAGAAACTCGGTCAGCGCAAGGCCGAGATGACGAACATGACGAATCACGGCTCCGGTCGCGTGAGGATCGACTTCCACATACCGACGCGCGGCCTTTTCGGGTACCGCAACGAGTTCCTGACGGACACGAAGGGCGAGGGCCTCCTGTACCACAACTTCCACGGCTACGAGCCGTTCAAGGGCGAGGTGACCGGCCGGGGCCGCGGCGCCATGGTGTGCAAAGAGGCTGGCGAGACGACGGCACACTCTCTCGAGCGGCTCGAGGAGCGATCGACGCTGTTCCTTCCGCCCGGCATCGAGGTCTACGGCGGGATGATCTGCGGCGAAAGCGCCCGCCCGAACGACCTCGTCGTGAATCCCTGCGTCAAGAAGCACCTCACGAACATGCGCTCCTCGGGCTCGGACTTCGCGATCCGCCTCACGCCGCCGCGCCCGATGCCGCTCGAGCTCGCGATCGAATGGATCGAGGACGACGAGCTCGTCGAGGTGACGCCGAAGTCGATCCGGCTGCGCAAACGGATCCTCGATCACTCGATGCGCCGCGTGTCCGAGAAGCGGGCCGCGCCCATGGAGGAAGAGGAAGAGTGAGGACGGGCCGGGCGGCCGCCGCCGCGTTCCTGCTCGCCCTCGGGCCCGTCGCCCTCGCCGAGAGCCGGGCCGCGGAGGTCGCCTCCTGGTTCGCCGGCACGTTCGAGGCGAAGGATCCGGGCCCGGACGGCGGGGTCGTCAGGATCGTCATCGTCTCCGTCCCGAAGAGCCGCATCGCGAACGGAGCTCCCGTGCTGTACCGGGAGCAGTCGGCTGCGCCGAAGCTCGACGAGCCGTGGCTCCAGCGTTTCTACCGCCTCGAGGAGGTTGGGGACGTCGTGCGTCTGCGCGCCTTCGACCCGAAGGACCCTCTCATCGTGCGCGGCAAGTGGCGCGACCCCTCGACACTCGCCCTCTACGGGGCGAACGACGTCCGCGAGAAGCCCGGCTGCGAGATCGTGCTGAAGAAGGCCGGCGCGCGATGGGAAGGCGGCACGAGGGAAACCGCGCCGCAGGCGGCGTGCCCGTCGAACCAGCGCAATGCGGTCCGGATGACGTCGTCCGTGACCCTCTCGAGTGACGCCCTCGTTCAATGGGACCGCGGCTTCGACGAAAAGGGCAGGCAGACCTGGGGCTCGCTCGAGAGCGGCACGCGGTACGTGAAGATCTCGGCTGGAGCGCCCGTGGACGAATCGCTTCAGGAGCGAACGGGCGGGCGACGGGGAGAAGAAAAAGGGAGAGAGAGAGACTCTTTGAAAGTGAAAGAACCGGAGGATTCGGCTTCGGCGGCGCTTACCGCCACGAGCCCCTCTTCACCTTCTAAGAAATACGACCTCGCGGAACTCCGCGCCCTTGCAGGTGCAGAGCGCGTCACCCTCTCACGTCTGTTTCCGAGCCATGAGATCTCCGCGGCTGCTGTCGTCGTCGTGACGGGCCGGACGGGATCCGTTTCCGTATTCTCTTCAGCAGAAATCTCTTCTTCTTCTTCCTCCGACAGCC
>DASVJU010000015.1:0-1703 GCA_036385755.1 Thermoanaerobaculia bacterium | reverse complement strand
CGTAGGCCGGGTAGAAATCTTCTTCCTCGTACAGGGCCTTCGCGCGCGTGAAGTTCTTGCGGGCGATTTCCTTCTGGATCTCGACAGTCGGTTCCGTTCCGGGCAACGCGATCGTATCGGCGCTCACCTCGAGGGTCCGGTCGTACGCCAGGCGCGACTCGGGCGTCCGGAACGTGCGCTCGGCGCTGCGGATGCTGGCGAAGAGCGCCTCGAGCGCGTCGCGCGCGTCCACGAGGTGCGGCTTCATGTGGTGGTCCGGATGGAAGATCCGCGCGCGTTCATGGAGAGCCTTGGCAACGACCTCGACGGGGGCCTGCGGCTCGACGCCGAGGAGGTCGTAGTGCGAAGCCCAGTCCAGCCGGCGATAGGTATTCCAGACGAGCTCGCGCTGGACCTCGTTCTGTTCGGCGACGCGCGCGGGAGGCTGGGCGCCTGCGATCTCGACGTTCAGGAAAAGGAGGCCTTCGGCGACGCCGCTTTTCTCGATGGGGCGTCCCTGGGCGACGAGCTGAAGGAGCCCCGTCGCCGCGAGCCGCGCGACGATCCGCTGGTCGCGGTGAATCTGCTCCACCGTCGTCGCGCCGTCGACTCTCCCGAGCACCTCCGCCTCCGCGGCCGAGACGAGAACGGCCTGATAACGCAGAAGGATGTCCGGCGCGAAGATCGGCCGGGAGCCCGGATCGAGGGGAGAATTGAGTTGTGAGGCGGGGGCCGGGTGGCGGCGCAGGGCCTCGAGGACGAGGCCCCCCGTCGTCCGATCCATCTTTGCGGGGACGGGCGGGGCGGCGTCCAACGGCGTGACGGTGAAGACTCCGGTGGTCCACTTGAAGGTGTCGAAAAACAGACGCTCGGAGAGAGCCCGAACGGCGGCCTCCGCGACGTACCCGGGCACCGCGCCCGATTGAGTGAGGGCCCGCGCCAGGCCCTGCCCGGGCTCGTTGAGCGCCTGTTCGAATGCCGACAGGAGGAGGTTCTCCTCCGCGAGGCCGAACGTCCGCAGCAGCTCGCCCACGAGCTGGGCCTCGCGGTTCGAGCTCGCGAACAGGATCTGGCCCCGGTCGAACGAAAACGTCCGCTCTTCGCCCTTGCTCGACACGAGCAGCTTCGCCGTGGCGCGTTCGCGATAGAGATTCCGCACGACCTCGGAAAACGGGGTGCGCTCGATCGACCCGCCGGTCAGCATCTTGACGCGGCTGTCGCTGTTGGAGGGAGTCATTCCTTCGAAAGTGTAGCAGCGACAGCCGACCTTTCGCCCCCCGGACCCCGCCGGAAGCGCGCGATCCGCGCCGCGACCGACTTTCCCGCGACGGCCGCGAGGGCCTCGTCCGTCGCGGCAAGGACGGCTTCGGCGCCTCCGAACGCCGCGAGCAGCGTCTTCACGCGCGCGGGGCCGAGGCCGGGAATCGCGAGGAGCGGGCTCTCGAGCGCGCGCTTTCCGCGCGCGCGCCGATGCGATTTCAGGCCGAATCGATGCGCTTCATCGCGCGCCCGCTGGAGGAGCTTGAGGCCCGCGTTCGTCCTTGCGAGCACGATCGGGGCCGACCGGCCGGGCACGAACACCTGCTCTTCGCGTTTCGCGAGCCCGGCTGCCGGCATCTCGAGGCCGATGCGGTCGAGCGCCGCGAGCGCCGCCGAGAGCTGCCCCTTGCCCCCGTCGATCAGGAGCAGATCGGGCAGCGGCCTTCCTTCCTCCCGCGCGCGCT
>DASVJU010000014.1:0-5957 GCA_036385755.1 Thermoanaerobaculia bacterium | reverse complement strand
ATTCTCGAAAATCCCGGCTGGGAGGCGCCGCTGTTTCGCTTCTTCGACGGCGTCCTCGCGAGCCCCGCAACGGCAATGCTCGGCATCTGTCATTCGTTTGGTGTCCTCGCGCGGTGGGCGGGCGTCGCCCGCGCGGCCTTGCGGGGGCCGGAGAGGGGCGGGAAGAGCGCGGGCATCGTGACGAACATCCTCACGGACGACGCATGGGCGCACCCTTTCTTCGGCGACTACTTCGCCGAGAACGGGAGCCCGGACGTCACGGTGCTCGACAGCCGGTTGTTCGACCTTTTGCCGACGGGAACGGGAATCGCGCGGCCGCTCGGCTTCGACTGCGACCTCTCGGGAGCGGGGCCGGGCCCGGCCGTGACGATGTTCGAGTTCGCGCGGATGGAGAACGGTACGTTGCCGCGCATCTGGGGCGTGAACCACCACCCCGAGATCGGCGACACCTTGCTCCAGCGCGAAAGGCTCGAGCGGGTCTGGGCGAACGGCGGCGTCTCGGAAGCCTGGTATCACGAGCGGCTCGGCGCCCTGGCCGCCTGGCACGTCTCGCCCGCGACCGAGCAGGGCCTTCAGCGCACGACGCGCTGGACGTTCGAGAAACCCCTGCGCCTGCATCTCGAACGGGCTCTCGCAGGCTAGCCCGCCGACCGCTGCGCGGTCTAAGACCGGGGCGGGCGGGCTAGCGGCTGTGAGGGATGGGGGAAACACGGTCGTGTTTCCCCCCGGCCCCCTTCACCGCTCGACCTTCGTCGTGTTGCGGACACCGGGCAGGAGGCCGTGCAGATCGCAATGGCTCCCGTGCGGGTGATGAAGGGCGCCGGCGACGTCGTAGTCCAGGTGATCGCCGTGCGGGACCCGCTCGTGGCCGCAGGATCCTCCGTGCGCTTCGCCGCACTCGACGGGCGCGCACGTGTCCGGCCGTTTCCGGTCTACCTCGAGGCAGTGCTCGTCGAGATGGTTCTCGTGGGGCGCGTGCAGGTGCCCGTCATGGAGATAGTCCGCGTGGTCGCCGTGACGCACGGCCTTGTGGCCACAGCTCGGCCCGTGCTGGTGAGTGTGACTCTCGTGTTCGCGGCAGGACACGTCCGACCTCCCAACACATCGTCGCTCGCCTCCGCGTCCAGGTCAACCGCGCGGGTCAACCGTGGGATAATTTTTTCCGACATGAGGGCCATCTTGGTGTTTGCGTTCGTCGCCTGCCTCGGCATGGCGGCGGGACGGGGAGAGTGCGCTCCCGCGCGGCAGGTCGCCGCGGCGACGATCGCGCCGCTCGCGAGTCTCGCGTCGATGGTGGCCGGCCCGGAGTGGGACGTCCGGACGGTCATTCCGCCGGGAACGTCCCCACACGTCTTCGAACCGGCGCCGCGCGACGTCCGGCAGTTCGCGCCGGCCCGCCTTGTCGTCACGGTCGGCGCGGGTTACGACGACTGGGCCGGAAGGCTCGTCAAGGCGTGCGCCTCGGGCGCCGTCCTGCACGACGCGGGCCTGTCCGTGGGCGTCGTGCGGGGAGACGGCGGAGACGGCGGGGACCACGATGGGGAGCTCGGCCGGGACCCGCACTGGTGGCTGTCCCCGAGACGCGCGGCGCGCGCGCTGGCGCCGCTCGCCGAGCGGTTCGCCGCGCTCGATCCGCCGCGCGCGGACGGCTACCTTCGTCGCGCGCGCGACGGGGTCGCGGCACTTCTCGCGTTGGATGCCGAGCTCGCCGCGCTGCTGTCTCCGGTGAGGGGAGCGACCGTCGTCGCCGCGCACAACTCCTGGGCATATTTCATCTCCGACTACGGCCTCGTGGACGGCGGCGCGATCGAGACCGCTCCGGGGCGAGAACCGTCGCCGCGCGATCTCCGAAAGCTCCTCGACCTCGTCCACGCACGAAGGGTTCGCGCCGTGTTCGCGGAACCTCAGTTTTCCCCCGCGGCCGCGCGCGTGCTCGCCTCGGACGCGGGAATCCGCGTCGCGTTCGTCGATCCGATCGGCGGGGTGCCGGGGCGGACGGACTACGCCGACCTTCTGCGCTACGACGCGCACGCGTTCCGCGACGCGCTCGGAACGCCATGAACGACGTGAGCGCCATGAAAGCCATGAACGTCGGAGTCCGTTTCGAGAGTGTCGGCGTTCGGCTCGGCGGAAGGCCGGTCGTCGAGGACGCGAGCTTCGAGATTCGTCCGGGGGAGCGGACCGCGTTTCTCGGACCGAACGGGGGAGGGAAGACCACGCTCATGCGGGTCCTCCTGGGCCTCCTCAGGCCGGACGCGGGCCGCGTCGTGTTTCTCGAAGACGGCCGGGAGATTCCCCGCCCGCGCGTCGGCTACCTTTCGCAGCGTTCCACGCTCCACGCGGACGCTCCGCTCTCGGGCGTGGATCTCGTCGCGCTGACGCTCGCCCCGGCACCTGGCTTCGGCGGCCTCGGTCCGGCGCGCGCCGAAGCGCGGGTCGCTCTCTCACGCGCCGGCCTGGCCGCCGACAAGCAGGCCCTGCCCGTCGGGCGCCTCTCGGGAGGCCAGCGGCAGCGCGTCCTTCTCGCCCGGGCGCTCGCCGGCTCGCCGCCGCTCCTCGTTCTCGACGAGCCCGACACCGCTCTCGACGCGGAAGGCCTCGCCACGCTCCGGCGCCTCGTGACTGAAGAAGTCGCGGCGGGCCGTACCGTCGTCTATGTCACGCACGACAGCGATGCGATGGGAGGGGCCGACACCGTCTTCAGCGTGGACGGGCGCGTGAGTGTGGGAACGCCCCTCCACTCTCATGGGGCGGCCTCGTGACCGAGTTCCTCGGCTATCCGTTCTTCCAGCGGGCGCTCCTCGCGGGCGCGCTCGCGGCGCTGCTCTGCGGCGCGCTCTCGTTCTTCGTCGTCCTGAGGCGTCTCGCCTTCGTGGGCTCCGGCGTCGCGCACGCGGCGTTCGGGGGCGTGGCGCTGGCCACGCTGGCCGGACTGCCGCCGGGCCTCGGCGGTCTCGTTGCGTCGCTCGCCGTGGCGGCCGCGACGGCCCGGGCGTCGGAGAGCGCGGACGTCACGGAGGACACCGCGGTGGGCGTCTTCACCGTCGCGGCGATGGCGGCGGGCGTCGTCGCGCTCGGCTTCGTGAAGACGAACGTGGATCTCTTCGGTCTCATGTTCGGCAACATCCTGACGGTGGCCACGTCGGACCTCCTGGTCCTCGCGGCCGCGACCGCGGGAGTCCTCCTCGTGCTCGCGTTTTTCTTTCGGCCTCTCCTTCTCGCCTCCGTCGACGAGGAAGGCGCGCGCGCGGCCGGGGTCGCCACGGGAGGCATGCGGCTCCTCGTGCTCGCCCTCATCGCGGTCGCCGTCGTCGTCGCCCTGAAGGTGGTCGGCATCCTCCTCGTGTCGGCGCTCCTCGTCCTGCCGGGCGCCACGGCGCGGCCGCTTGCAAGCCGCTGGCCGGGTTTTCTGGCGATCTCGATCGTCGTGGCGCTCGTCTCGGTTCTCGGAGGCCTGCTCTTCTCCGTGGCGCTCGACGTCGCTCCCGGCGCCGCGATCATCCTGCTCGGTGCCGCGCTGTTCGTCGGCGCCCTGCTCGTCGCGCGGGCCCGCCGCGCCTGAACGGCCGGTTTATGCTTCTCGGTATGAGCACGGCTCCGCTTCCGAACAAACTCGTCCTCGTCCGTCACGGCGAGAGCACGTGGAACCTCGAGAACCGCTTCACCGGCTGGGTCGACGTCGGCCTCTCGCCGAAGGGCGTCGAGGAGGCGCACGCCGCCGGGCGCCTTCTCAAGGCAGAGGGATTCCACTTCGACCGTGTCTTCACTTCGCTCCTGTCGCGCGCGATCCTCACCGCTCAGATCGTTCTTGAGGAGCTGGACGAGCTCTGGCTGCCCGTCGAACGCTCGTGGCGCCTGAACGAGCGGCACTACGGCGCTCTCCAGGGCCTCAACAAGAAGGAGACAGCGCAGAAGTACGGCGACGAGCAGCTCTTCAAGTGGCGGCGCGGCTATGCGATCACGCCGCCGCCGCTCGACCCGAACGACGCCGGCCACCCGCGCTTCGACCCGCGCTACGCGGGCCTCCCGCCCGAGATCCTTCCGGCCACCGAGAGCCTCGCGATCGTCGTGGACCGCTTTCTCCCGTACTGGTACGACGCGATCGTGCCGTGCCTCGCTCGCGGCGAGCAGGTGCTCGTCATGGCGCACGGGAACAGCCTGCGCGCGCTCGTGAAGCACCTCGACGGGATCTCCGACGAGGACATCCCCGAGTTGAACATCCCGACGGGCATCCCGCTCGTCTACACGCTCGACGCGTCTTTCCGGAAGGTCGACAGCCGATACCTCGGCGACGCCGATGCAGCCCGCAGGGCCGCCGAGGCCGTCGCGAGGCAGGCGAGGGCCTAGGATCACCAAGCTGGAACCCGCTGCGAACGCTCGACTTGCGCCTCCATCCGTGATCTGTTAAAGTCACGGGTTCTGTCGGAGGAGTTCGAGATGTCCGGAATCTGTCAGGTCACGGGAAGACGCGCGGTCACGGGAAACAAGGTTTCCCACGCGAACAACAAGACGAAGCGGCTCTTCAAGCCGAATATCCGCTCGCAGCGGTTCTGGCTGGCCAGCGAAAACCGCTGGGTGCGCCTGCGCGTTTCGACGGCCGCGATGCGGACGATCGACAAGAACGGCATCGACGCCGTCGTCGCCGGGATGCGCCGCGAAGGGAAGAGGGTCTAGCTCATGCGCGAGAAGGTGAAGCTCGTTTCGACTGCGGGCACCGGATACTTCTACACGATCACGAAGAACAAGAAGCTCCATCAGGACAAGATGGAAGTGAAGAAGTACGACCCCAAGATCCGCAAGCACGTCGCGTTCAAGGAGTCCAAGATCTAACTGCTCGCGCAGGGGAAGCAGTCGAGATGGTCCGCCTTTCGGCGGGCCTTTCCGTTTTCAGGGCTGCCGGACGTCCCCCCAGGCGTCGACCTCGACGGGCGGAGGGAGCGGAAGGTCCTTCAGCTGCGGCAGGATCGCCGCCTTGTCTCCGACGAGGACGAGGACGCCGCGGTCCAGCGCGATCGCGGTCTTCGCAGAGGCATTGAGGGCGGCGGCGTCGAGAGATGACTGCGCCTCGAGGTCGTTTCCGAGCGTTTCGAAGGGAACCCCGAGCTCCGTGTAGTTCGTCGCGGTGGCGAGGATTCCCGACAGACCCGAGAAGCCCTCGACGGCGCCGTTCTTCACGATATCCCGCGCCTTTCCGACTTCTTCCGGCGTGACGTCGCCTCCCAAAAGGCGGGAGAACTCGGACAGGAACTCCCGGAGCGACGCGCCGGTCACCTTCGCGGTCACGTCGGCGCCTGCGGTGAAAGCGCCGGTCGCGCGACCGAGGCCGAAACGCGACGTCGCCCCGTATGTGTAGCCGTTCTTCTCCCTGAGATTCTGGTTCAGCCGGCTCGTGAAGCTGCCTCCGAGAATCGTGCCGAGAAGCCGAAGCTTCGGCCGCGCCGGATCCGCGAAGGCGGGCGCGGGCGTGGCGAACCGCACGACGGTCTGCGGCGCCTCGGGGCGGTTCACGATGATCAGTCTCGGGCCGCCCGGACGCGAGGAGACCGCCGGGACCGGAACGACGGGCGGCTTTCCTCCCTCGGCCTTCCAGTCGCCGAGGGCCTTCTCGAGCGCGGCCTTCGTCTCGGCGGCGGAGAGGCTTCCCGCGACCACGAGGGAAGCGAGGTCGGGCCGGACGAGCGCAGCGCGCTCGGCCTTCACGCGCTCGAGCGTGATCGCCTTCACGGCGGCGGGCGTGCCGTCGACCGGCCACGCATAGGGATGTCCTTCGCCGTACAGCGCGCGGCTCACGACCCGCGCCGCGACCTCCTGCGGCCTTTCGTCGGACTGGGCGAGATCGTCCAGCGCGAGCCGCTGGACGCGCGCGAAGTCCTTTTCTTCCAGCCGCGGCCGGCGCACGGCGTCTGCGAGAAGGAAGGCGCCTTTCTCGAAGTTCCGCGAGAGCACCATCATGCTCA
>DASVJU010000013.1:0-16382 GCA_036385755.1 Thermoanaerobaculia bacterium | reverse complement strand
GCCTCATTCTGCGGCTTGGGGTGGCGGACCGGGGTTCGGTCGCATTCGACGGGACCGACTGGCTCATGCTTTCGCGCCGGGAGCTCGATCGCCGGCGACGGGAGATCGGCGTCGTGTTCCAGGATCCCGCCACCTCCCTCGATCCGCGGCTCACGATCGGCGAGATCGTGTCGGAGCCTCTCGCGATTCATGCGATTGGCGGGAGGGCTGGACGCCGGGATAAAGCGGCGGACCTCGTCGCGTCGGTGGGGCTGCCCGCCTCGGCCCTCGCCCGCCATCCGAGCGAGCTCTCGGGCGGCCAGCGACAGCGCGTCGCCATCGCGCGCGCCCTCGCGACCGAGCCGCGTCTCGTGGTGCTCGACGAGCCGGTCTCGGCGCTCGACGTCTCGGTCCGGTCCCAGATCCTCAACCTGCTCAGGAGTCTCCAGCAGGACACGCCGTCGCATCCGGCGTACCTTTTCATCGGCCATGACCTCTCCGTCGTGAGGTGGATCGCCGGCCGCACGGCGGTGATGTACATGGGGCGAATCGTCGAGGAGGCCGCGACGGAGGCCCTGTTTTCCTCTCTGCGCCACCCGTATACGGCGCTGCTCCTGGCCTCCCGGCCGCGGGAGGTGCCGGGTCCGAGGTCCGCGCCGCGGCCTTTCGCCGGGGAGCCCCCTTCGCCCGCGGCTCCGCCCTCCGGATGCCCGTTTCATCCGCGCTGCGCCTCGGCACGGCCGGTTTGTTCGCAGGAGGTCCCTGCCCTCGTCGCGGGTCTCGCGGAGGGCGGGCGAAGCGTGGCCTGCCATGTCCCGCTCGGAGGCGGGTGAAGGGCAGGCGACGGAAACTTTTTCGCCCCGGCTCCGTACTGTCTGACGGATGGTCTTCCACTATTATCCTCTTCGGTTTCAGGAGGTTCTCGTGACTCGTGACCGCTCGTCGAACCCCGCACGTCCGCGCCGGACCGGCCTCGGCCGGGTGAGCCTCGCCGTGCTGGCCCTCGCGGCTTCCGCGGCTCTCGCTTCTTCCGCCGCTCGTGCGAGCGACGCCGTCACGGTGCCCGTGGCCGCGAAGGCCCGCCAGGCCGTGCCGCTGCCCTCGGGCGAGAAGATCGAGCTGTCGCTCCAGCAGACGGTCACGCTCACGCTCCAGAACGTCCTGGATCTCGACGTGGCGTCGTACACGCTCGACGAAGCCCGTTTCGGCATTCAGTCGGCCAGGGGCGCTTTCGACCCGTATGTCGAGCTCGATCTCGGGCTGGCGAATGCGCAGACCCCCACGACCTCGACGTTCCAGGCCAGCGAGACGAAGACGGCGACCGGGAACTTCACGTTCGCGGGTCTCCTCCCGCTCGGAACGACCTACGCGCTCGGCTGGACGAACAGGCGCCTAGACCAGACCGTCACCCAATTCACGACCGTCAATCCCACGTACGCGAGCGGGCTGACCGCCAGCTTCACGCAGCCGCTCCTCCGCAACTTCGGCCGGGCCGTGAACGAGCGGTTCGTGGTTCAGGCGAAGCTCTCGCGCGACGCGTCGGCCTACGACTTCGTGCGCGCGGTCCAGTCGGCGATCCAGCTCTCCGAAAACGCTTACTGGGATCTCGTCTACGCCGTCGAGAACCTCAAAGCGAAACAGGAGGCCCTCGCGCGCGCGCAGGACCTCAACCGCATCACGAAGATCAAGATCGACGTCGGCGCGCTCGCCCCGATCGACATCGTCCAGACCGAGGTCACGATCGCACAGCGCGAACAGGACATCATCACGGCGGAGGGCCTCATCGGCGATGCACAGGACCGGCTGCGCCGCCTCCTGAACGTGCAGTCCCAACCGGACTGGTCCCGGCCCATCGTCCCCATGGACCGGCCGACGCGCGAGTCCCTTCGCGAGGGCTTTCAGGCGGACGTGGAAGCCGGCGTGAAGCGGGCGATGGAGACCCGCCCCGAGGTCCGGCAGGCGCTCATCTCGATCGAGTCGAAGAAGGTCACGCGGGCCTACACGAGGAACCAGCTCCTGCCGCGCCTCGATCTGTCGGGCAGTTACGGGTTCAACGGCCTCGGCGCGCAGGCGCTCGTCCAGAATCCCGACGGAACGCTCACGCAGCTCAACTACAGCGACGCGGTCCAGGACATCTTCCACCGGACGTACCCCAGCTGGACGCTCGGCGTCGCGTTCGTCGTGCCGATCGGCAACAACGTCGCGCGCGGAAACGACGCCCTCGCGAACGCCGACCTCGAACTTTCGCGGACGAACTTCGCGATCACGAAGGCGAACCTGCAGGTCGAGGTGCGAGCGGCGGCCCGCGCGATCGACACGGCCTACCGCAGCGTGCAGGCCGCGGCAAAGGCCCGGGAGCTCGCCGAGCGGAACCTCGACGCCGAGAAGAAGAAATACGAGAACGGCATGACCACGTCGTTCCAGGTCGCCCAGATCCAGAACGATCTCACGACGGCCATCACGAGCGAGCTGCAGGCAATCGCGACCTACCTGAAGGACATCGCGGCCTGGCACAAGTCCGTCGGCGACATCCTCGAGGTTCAGGGCGTCGTCATCGAGGGCCTGCCCGTCTCCACGGCCGCGGCATCGGCCGAGGAGGGGACGGCGAAGTGAGCGACGCGGCCGCCACCGCCCTCGCGACAGAGCCCCCGATCTCGGCGGTCGCGGCGGTCGTCGGGACCTTCGCGAGCCCGTCCGAGACGTTCCGGCGGCTCGTCGCCCGGCCGACCTGGTGGCTGCCATTTCTCCTGAGCCTCGCACTCGGCACGCTCACGTGGGCGGTGGCCTTTCCCAAGGTAGACCTCGAAGGGACTGCTCGGGAGTCCATCGAAAAGTCCGGCCGTTCTGTGCCTGTCGGCGCGGTCGAGCGGCAGGTCGCCTTCATGCAGAAGTGGTCGGCGGTCTTCACGGCGGGTGTCTGCGCCTTCCTGGCCGGCGCCTTCTTCCTCGTCGCCCTGGTTTTCTGGGGCGCTGCGAAGATGATGGGAGCCGACGCGCGGTACGCGCAGCTGCTGGCGATCTGGGCGCACTCCGGACTTCCGAATGCGATTGCGTCCCTCGTCGCGGTTCCCCTCTTTCTGAGGTTGCCGTACGGCTCGCTCACGCAAACAGCCACCGAGAAGGTGCTGGCGTCGAACCTCGGAGCGTTCCTCGACGATTCTTCGCCAGCGGCGCTCCGAACGTTCGGCAGCTCCATGGACATCTTCTCGTTTGCCGTGCTCTTCCTCCTCGTCCTCGGCTTCCGCCGTCTTCCCGGGCTCTCCAGGGGCGCCGCGACGGCCATTCCGATCGTCCTCTGGGCTCTCTACGTCGCCGGCAAGGTCGCGTGGCGCGCGGTCATGGGCTGAGACGATGCTCATCGAGATGGTCGACATCGAAAAGACGTATTCGGTCGGCGAAGAAAAGGTGCGCGCGCTTCGGGGCATGACGTTCTCGATCGACCGGGGGGAGTACGTGGCGATCATGGGGCCCTCCGGCTCGGGCAAGTCCACTCTGATGAATCTGATCGGCTGCCTCGACACGCCCACGGGCGGCGTCTACAAGCTCAACGGGACGCCGGTCCAGGAGATGACCGACGACGACCTGGCGCGTGTCCGAAATCGGGAGATCGGGTTCGTCTTCCAGACGTTCAACCTCCTCGCGCGCACGAGTGCGCTCGCCCAGGTCGAGCTGCCGCTCGTCTATGCCGGCGTTTCGAAAAAGGAGCGACGCGAACGGGCGGAGAAGGCGCTCGCCCACGTCAGCCTCTCGGACCGCGCGCACCACAACCCGAACGAGCTTTCGGGCGGGCAGCGGCAACGCGTCGCGATCGCGCGCGCCCTCGTGACCGGCCCGTCGCTCCTCCTCGCGGACGAACCGACGGGAAACCTCGACTCGGGGACGGGAGAGGAGATCATGCGGCTCTTCCGGGAGCTGAACGGGCAGGGGAACGCAATCATCATCGTCACGCACGAGGAAGACATCGCGGCCCATGCGCGCCGCATCATCCGCATCCGCGACGGACGGATCTCGGAAGACCGGCCGAACGACTCGAGCCGGGCCGAGCTCGTGGCGAAAGCGAAGAAGGACGCGCTCGAGAGCGCCCTTCCGGAGCCCGACCCGGCCCCCGCGAACGGCGCCCCGCCTGCCTGATCCGCCCGCCTGATCCGCCCGCTACACTGCCGGGATGCTGACGGACGTTTTCGCGCTGGTGCTCCTCCAGCTCGCGTTGGGCGTGGCGTTCTGGACGCTCATCACTCCTTCGAAGAATCTCTCCGGGGGATTTTTTGTTTTACACGGCGCGACGGTGGCGCTGTGCCTTTTCCTGGTCTGGCTCTCGTCGGGAAGCGGAGGAGGAATATTTCTTAGAAAGGGAATAGGGGGAGACGCGACCGCGGGCGGTGTGTTGTCTTCCGTTTCGCCCCGGTTTCTTCTGGTCGCGGCGATCGTCGCGGCGGCCGCATCGACGCTCCTCGCGCGCCTGAGCTCCGGCAGCGCTCGCACCCATTCTAAGAATCTTCTCTTTCTTTCTTTTAGCAAGAATCTCCTCTTCCTCTCTCTTCTCTCTTCCTCTGTGCTTCTTCTCTCCCGCGTCCGCGTCGAGCCCTTCGCGTCGCGCCCGGGCATCGGGCCGGTGTGGCTGGGATGCGGGCTGATGCTCGGTGCGCTCCTCTTTGGTGCCGCCTACGTGGCGATGAACGTGGGGCACTGGTATCTCGTCTCGTCCTCGTTGCCTTTCGGATTGCTGGTGCGGGCCACGGAGGCGTTCGCCGCCCTCGCCGTTCTTCGCGCAGCCTACGCGGCCGTGGCGCTCGGCGTCGTGGCGCACGCATCGACCGGCGACGCGGGTGAGGCGCTGGCCAGTCTCCTCGACCCGATGCGTGACGGCTTTTTCTTCTGGTCACGCGTGCTGTGGGGCCTCGTCGCCCCGCTCCTCCTCGCGCCCTTCGTCGTGAAGACCGCGCGCATGAAGTCGAACCAGGCGGCGACGGGGCTTCTCTACGTAGGGCTCGTCTTCGTGCTCGTCGGCGAGCTTCTCGCGGCCTATCTCACGCTGCGCTCGGGGCTTCCCGTCTGAAGGCGGGGCGCGGTCCCGGGAGCGTGGCCGAAAGAGCCGCGGCCAGCAGGGGGAGCGCCGCGAGAACCGGGAAAACGGCCGCGACGCCTTGACGGTCGGCGAGAGCCCCGAGGAGAGGCACGCCGGCGCCCCCGATCCCGATCGCGAGTCCCATCGTCACACCTCCGGCGATGCCTTCGCGCCCCGGCAGATACTCCTGACCCATCACGACGGCTACGCTGTAGGTTCCCACGGTGCCTGCTCCGATCAGGACGAGGCTCGCGAGGCCGGCGAGTCCGGGCGCGCGCAGGAAGAAGACGAGGAGAGGGGCCAGAGGGATCAGGAAGCCGACGAGAACCGCGCGGCGACCGAAGCGATCCGCCAGGCGGCCGCCCACCAGAGTGGCGAGGGCCCCGGCCAGGAGCATCGCCGTCACGGCGAGAGCCGCCTTCTCCTTCGGGACTCCGCGGACTCTCACGAGGTACAGCGGGATGAACGAGACGAGGCCGAAGGCGAAGAGCGAGCGGATGACGATGACGCCGGACAGTCGAGAGAAGGCGCCCCACCTGGGCCGGTCGGTGCCGGTCTGGGCGAGAGCATGCGAGGCCTGGGGCCGCAGAGGGCGGAGGCGCGGGAGCTCCCGGGCGAGGAGAGCCGCCATGAGGCCGGCCGGCACGATCATCCAGGTCACACGTGCGACGCCTCCGGACCCTGCCAGGGCGGCGATCGCGACCGGCCCGAGCGCGATGCCCAGGTTTCCACCCACCGAAAACACGCTCATGCCGGTCGCGCGGCGCTCGCCGGACGCGTAGTTCGCGTAGCGCGCGCTCTCCGGGTGGAACGCCGCGACGCCCGCGCCGGAAATCAGGATCGCGGCGATCGTTGCCGCGTAGCTCGTGACGGCGCCGGAAAGCGCGAGGCCGCCCCCTGCGGCGAGGACGCCGAGGGGGATGAGGAAGGGCAGCGGGCGGCGGTCGGAAATGTGCCCGAGAACCGGCTGGATGAGCGAGGAGAGCAGCGTCGCGGCCAGGACGACGCCGCCCGCCGCGGCGTACGTCAGGCCGCGTTCGGCGATGAGAAAAGGCAGCAGGGCCGGCACGGCCCCCTGATTCATGTCGTTGACGACGTGCCCGGCGGCCAGCCATGCCAGAGCGCGTCGGTCGGCGGAGCGGCTGGCCATCCTCGGTCAATGGTAGTGGGGGAGGGGAGGAAGAGAAAGAGAAGAAGAATTTGCTTAGAAAGAAAAGAGGAAGAGAAGATTTTCTTAGAAGGAGAAGAGGGGAACGGCTCCACTATGCTCCACCCGTGCGCGTCGCCGTTTACTGCTTCGAATGCATGGCGCGGATCGAACTGCCGCCACCGGCCACGGTTGCCGCTGGCCAGGTTCCATGTACTTCTAAGAAATCTTCAATTTCTTCTCCGAAGGCCCCGGTCCCTTCCGAGCATTCTGAAATCTCTTTCTCTCACTCTCCTTCTGTGACGTCCGGCGAGCGTGTAGATTTCTGTTCGCGCTGCGGCACCACCGCCTTCTACGTCCAGAAGGACTTCGACCAGCGCCTCGGCTGCGCCATTCTCGCGGCGGGGGCGGCTCTCGCCCTCGGCGTGTCGTGGCGCTTCGGCGGGATCTGGTTCGTGCCGGTTCTGCTCGTGTTCGCCGCGGCGGATCTCGCCCTCGCGACGCGGATCAAGCCGGTCGTCATCTGCTATCAGTGCGACACGGAATACCGCGACGTCCCGGCCGCGTCCTCGGTCCGCGCCTACGACCCGCACGTCGCGGAGCGCTTCGTGGAAACGAAGACGGTGCGGCGCATGAATCCCTGACCGGATCGGCTATCCTCCCGGTTTCCCATGCGGCCACTCGGCACCTACCGGCTCGTTCCCGCGCTTCCCGAGGCGCTCGCCTCGCTCTCGCCGCTCGCGCGCGATCTCCGCGCGACCTGGCGCGAAGAAGTGCGCGCGCTCTTTCGCGACATCGATCCGGCGGAATGGGAGAGAAGCGGAAACCCGGTCGTCCTGCTCAGGACCGCCGACCCGGCGCGCCTCGCGGCCCTCGCAGACGACCCGGCGTACGTGGGGCGGGTCCTGGCCGTGGGGCGGGCGATCGACGCCGAGGATGCGGCTTCGCCGCGGCACCCGGTCGCGGCCGCGCTCGCGGCGTCGGGCGACCGGATTGCCTACTTCTGCGCCGAGTTCGGGCTCACGGAGATCCTGCCCATCTACTCGGGCGGACTCGGCGTGCTCGCGGGCGACCATCTCAAGTCCTCGAGTGATCTCGGCGTGCCGGTCGTGGGCGTCGGCCTTTTCTACCGCGAGGGGTTCTTCCGCCAGATGCTCACGGCGGACGCGCGCCAGAAGGAGGCCTATCCGGTCGTCGACCCGCACGACCTGCCGATCGACATTCTCCCGACGCCGGCCGGCGTCTCGCCGATCGTGACCGTGCGCGTGGGCGAGCGCGATGTCCATCTCCTCGTCCGGCGGGTCCGCGTCGGGCGGACGCCGCTCCTCCTTCTGGACTCGCATCTGCCCGTGAACCGGCCGCGGGACCGCGAGATCACGAACCGGCTCTATGGCGGCGATCGGGAAATGCGGATCCGCCAGGAGCTCGCGCTCGGGATCGGCGGCATGCGGGCGCTCGACCTGGCCGGCCTCCGGCCCACCGTGCGGCATGCGAACGAGGGTCACGCGGCGTTCCTCGGACTGGAGCGCATCCGGCAGCTGCGCGCCGAGCGAGGCCTGACGTTTTCCGAGGCGCGCGAGATCGCCACGGCCGGCAACGTGTTCACGACGCACACGCCCGTGGCGGCGGGGATCGACCTTTTTCCCCAGGAGCTGATGAAGAAGTACTTCGCCGCGAAGATCGAGGCCTACGGGATCTCCTTCGACGAGCTCATGGGTTTCGGGCGGCAGGTTCCCGAGGACCCGAACGAGTTCTTTTCGATGGCGGTCCTCGGGCTGCGCCTCTCGTCGCGCGTCAATGGCGTCTCGAAGCTGCACGCCCACGTGTCGCGCCGCCTGTGGCGGGGCGTGTTTCCGGAGGCGCCGCTTTCTGAGATCCCCATCGCGGCAATTACGAACGGCGTCCATGCGGACACCTGGACGGCGCCCACGATCGCCGCCCTCGGCCCGCGCCGGGACGAAGGGGCGGACCGCGAGGAGCTCTGGCGCCGGCACGAGGCCCTCCGCGCCGCCCTCGTGCACGCCGTGCGCTCGCGGACCGCCGTAGCCCGCCAGCGGCGCGGCGCTCCGGACGTCGAGATCGAGGCCGCGTGGCAGCTGCTCGACCCGTCCGCCCTCACGATCTCATTCGCCCGCCGCTTCGCGACGTACAAGCGCGCCACTCTGATCTTTCACGACCTGGAGCGCCTCGCCCGTCTCGTCGAGGACCCGAACCGCCCTGTGCAGCTTGTGTTCGCGGGGAAGGCTCATCCCAAGGACGAGCCGGGCAAGGAATTCCTGCGGCGGGTGGGCGAGTTCGCCGCCCTTCACGAGTTTCGCGGCCGCGTCGTCCTCCTCGAGGACTACGACATGCGCCTCGCGCGCCTTCTCGTCTCGGGATCCGACGTCTGGTTGAACAACCCGATCCGGCCGAACGAGGCGTCGGGCACGTCCGGGATGAAGGCGGCAATGAACGGCGTCCTCAACCTGTCCGTGCTCGACGGCTGGTGGAACGAGGCCCCCCGAGATGGCACAGGGTTCACGATGGGCGACGACACGGACGGGCGGACCGACGACGACGTCGCGGCCGCGCTGTTCGAGCGGCTCGAGGACGAGGTCGTCCCGCTCTTTTACGACCGGCCGGGCGGCGACCGCGCCCGGACGCCTGCCGCATGGGTCGAGAGGATGGCGGCCGCCGCCTCGCGCCTCGGACGCCAGTTTTCGGCGGAAAGAATGCTCGGCGATTACCTCGAGGCGGCCTATGCGCCCGCTGCCGCGCGCGTGCGCGCGCTTTCCGAGGACGGCGAGCGCGGGGCCCGCGATCTCGCGGCCTGGAAGACGAAAGCCCGTCTCTCGTGGGGGGACGTGGACTTCGCGTCCGTGACGATCGACCCGCCGGATCCCGCGCGCGTCGTGCCCGGGCAGACTTTTCGCGTGGAAGTGCAGTTGCGGCTCGGCGAGTTCGGGCCCGAAGACCTCGCCGTGGACTGGTTCGAGGGCGAGATGGACCGGAGCGGCGGCGTCGACGCGGGCTACGCGACGCCTCTCGACTTCGTCGAACGCCTCGACGGAACGGCGATGTTCGCCGCCACGGTCACGCGGCCCGCGGACGACCGGAGGGGCTACTCGGTGCGCGTGCGTCCCAGGCACCCGCTGCTGTCGCATTCGAACGAGACCGGTCTCGTGCTCTGGGCCGAATAGCGCAACCGGTGGGACCCGGCGTCAGGTCTTTGTCATCGCGAGCTGGAACGACAGGTTCTCCAGGAAGAACGTCAGGTCGACGTTCTTCACGAGGATTCCCGGGAGGGCGGGAACCGTCACGGGCGCGAAATTCAGGAGGGCGCCGACGCCGGCGGCCGCCATGCGCTCTGCGAGAACGATCGCGCCCTCGGCCGGGACCGCGAGGATCCCGATCTCGATGTGGAGCTCCGCCAGGGACTCTTCGAGCGTCGAAACGTCCCGAATGGGCACTCCCGTGCGGGAATGCCCTCCGACCTTGCGACCGTCCACATCGAAGAGCGCGGCGACGCGAAAACCGTCCGCGTTGAAATTCCTGGAATCCGCGAGCGCCTGACCGAGGTTCCCGGCGCCCGCGATGCCGAGGACGCGCGTCCGGTCGAGGCCCATGAGGTCCTTGAGGTGCGCCTTGAGCTCCTGCACGCGGTAGCCGACGCCGCGCACCCCGAATTCTCCGAACTGTGCGAGGTCCTTGCGGATCTGTGCTGAATTGAGGCCGAAGCGCGCGGCGATCTCGTAGGACGATGCGGTATGGACGCCGGCGGACTCGAGGCCGCGCAGCGCGCGCAACAGAAGGGACAAGCGGTGGCTCGTCGCCTCGGGGACGGGTTCGATCCGCTCCGAAGCCTTCTTCACGGCTCAGCGTCCCGAGAGAGTGATTGCGGCGCCCCGGGCGAGGTGGAGGAGGGCGCGCGGGAAGAGGCCCCAAGCCAGCATGAGGGCGGCCGTCAGGAGGAACGCGGCCCCGGAGAGGAGATCCTCCGGTACGAGCGTGACGTCACCGACGGGCTCCTTCATCCAGAGGACGTACACGACGCGGAGGTAGTACCCCACCGAGACGAGACTGCCCAGAACGCCGATGAGCGCCAGCCCGACGAGGCCGGAATCGACGGCGGCCCGGAACACGAGGAACTTGCCGATGAAACCCACGGTCGGGGGAATTCCGGCAAGCGACAGCATTGAAAGCGACAGGACGGAGGCCGCGACGGGGTGCCGCCGGCCAAGGCCCGCGAGGTCCCCGAGCGTGCGAGGCTCCGTCTCGCCCCCCGAGAGACCCGCGACGGTCAGGAAGGCGGCGGCATTCGTGACGAGGTAGCCCGCGAGGAACACGAGGACGCCTTCGAACGCGTCCCGCGTGAACGTCGCGACGGCGATCGCCGCGTACCCCATCTGCGCGATCCCCGAGTAGGCGAGCATCCGTTTCAGGTCCCGCTGCGAGAGCGCGACGACGTTTCCGAAAAGGATGGAGACGGCCGCGAGGATCGCGAAGAGCGGCCGCCACGGTTCGGAGAGGCCCGCCGGGAACAACGCGTGCAGGAGGCGAAGGAGGACGATCAGCGCGGCCGCCTTGGGGGCCGTGGAAAGGAACGTCACCGCGGGAGTCGTCATGCCCTGGTAGACGTCGGGCGCCCACCCGTGAAACGGGACGAGGGCGATCTTGAACGAGAGGGCCGCGACGATCGCGAGGAGGCCGGCTCCGAGAAGCACGTCGAACGGGACGAAGGAGCTGCTCGAGGAGAACCCCTGAAGGGCCGTCAGGCGCGTCGTTCCGATCCGTCCGTAAAGCGTGGCGACGCCGTAGAGGAAGAAGGCCGAGGCGAGGGCGCCCATCAGAAAGTACTTCAGGGCGGCTTCGGTCGCCGCCGGGACGTCGCGGTACCACGCGGCGAGGACGTAGAGCGAGAGGGACATCAGCTCGAGGCCGAGGAACACGACGAGGAGGTCCACCCCGCGCACCATCACGATCGTTCCGGCGGCCGAGAAGAGGAGCAGGGCGTAGAACTCGCCCTGGTTGCGGCGATCCCGCGCGAGGGAGGCCGCTCCGCCGAGCACGGCGAGGGCCACCGCCCCGCAGGCGACGAGCTCGATGAAGCGCGTGAGGCCGGACGACTCGACCGCTCCGCCGAAGAACAGCCCCGAGACGTTCCCTCCCGCGAGGTTCGCGAGCGCGAGGGCAAGAAGCGTCACGTACGGGAAGAACGCGCGGATCGGCCGCGCGAACGCGTCGAGGAGGAGGATCAGCGTGGCGAATCCCGCGAGAACGAGCTCCGGCGCGACGCAGGCGAGGTCCGCACCGCTGACGTGAAGGAAGCCGCTCATCGGGCGGCCTCCGCCCGCGGCGCCGCCCGTTCGTCGACGCCGGGGCGCTTCAGGCCGGTCCCGGCAGCGGGCCTGACGTTCTCCGGAGCGACGCGCACTGCCGCGCGCTGCAGCGTATACACGCTGCCCTCCACGAGCGTCAGGAGGGGCCGCGGGAAGACGCCGAGGAGGACGATGAGGGCCACGAGGGGAAACGCCCCCGCCAATTCCCAGCCGTTGATGTCCGTGAGAGTGCGGTTCGCGGGCACCGTCTCCGGACCCCAGAACACCTTCTGGACGAGCGTGAGGAGGTAGATCGCGCCGAGGACCATGCCCGTGGCCGCGACGGCGGCCCAGACGACCGAGACCTGGAAGACGCCGCCCAGGATCAGGAACTCGCCGATGAACCCGTTCAGGCCGGGCAAGCCGATCGAGCCGAGGGTCGCGATGAGGAAAAGCGTCGTCGTGACCGGCACGCGCGCCGCGATACCGCCGTAGTCGGCCATCTCGCGCGTGTGGCGGCGCGAGTAGAGAACGCCGACGAGGAGGAAGAGAAGGCCCGTCGTGAGGCCGTGGCCGATCATCTGGAAGATGGCCCCCGAGAGCGCGGCGCCCGTCCCGGCGACGATGCCGAGGACGACGAGCGCGAGATGGCTCACGGAGGAGTACGCGACGAGCTTCTTCATATCCTTCTGCGCGGCGGCGACCCACGCGCCGTAGACGATTCCAATGAGCGCGAGCACGGCGAGGAGCGGCCCGTAGCGCGCGGCAGCGTGCGGAAAGAGCGGGTAGGCGAAGCGCAGGAGGCCGTATGTCCCGAGCTTCAGGAGGACGCCTGCGAGGATGATCGAGCCCCCGGTCGGGGCCTCGACGTGCGCGTCCGGCAGCCAGGTGTGAAGCGGCCAGAGCGGAACCTTGACGAGAAAGGCGAGGGCGAAGGCGCCGAAGAGGAGCGCCTCGGTGGCGGGGGCCAGGTGCCAGGCGCCGGAGGAAGCGGCCCGCGTCCAGTCGGCCAGGGAGAAGCTCTGGATTCCCGTCGCATGCAGGTGGACGTTCGCCGTAAAAAGGATCGCGACGAACATGAGGAGCGAGCCCGCCATCGTGAAGAGGAAGAACTTCATCGTGGCGTAGATCCGGCGCTTGCCGCCCCAGACGCCGATGATGAAGTACATCGGCACGAGCATCACTTCCCAGAACACGTAGAAGAGGAGAGTGTCGAGCGCGACGAGGCTTCCCAGCATGCCGGTCTCGAGAAGCAGGAACGCGATCAGGTAGCCCTTGATCCTCTCGATCTCCTGCCCGCACGAGACGAGGAGAACCGACACCGTGAGGAGCGTCGTCAGGAGCACGAGCGCGAGTGAGAGGCCGTCCATCCCGAGCTGGTAACGGATCCCGAATTGCGGAATCCAGGGCCGGTCGATCGCGAAGGCTTCGGGGACGCCGATCGAAGGGTCGAATGCCCGATAGAGCAGGACGCTGACGCCGAACGTGAGGAACGACGTCACGAGGGCGATCGCTTTCGCCGCGACTTTCGACGAGCCGGGGAGGAATGCGAGCACGAGAGCGCCCAGCGTGGGAAGGAAGACGAGCGTCGTGAGGAGATCGGCGCCGAGCGGGTGGAGGTTCACGTCAGCCACACATAAGCCACGAGAGCGGCGAAGCCCAGCGTGAACGCAAGCGCGTAATTGCGGACGTGACCGGTCGTGAAGAAGCGCAGGAGGTCGCCGAGGAGCTCCACGAGGAACGCCGAAGCGTTCGCGATGCCGTCGATGAAAAGCGCATCGAACCCGCGCCAGAGGAACGTCCCGATCTTCCTGAATGGCGCGAGAAAGAGCGCCTCGATGCCTTCGTCCACGTTCCACTTGTTCGCGACGAGCCTGCCGAGGGCGCCGGTCTTCCCGTAGAAGGCTTGCGCCTGCTTTGACACGGCCTCGACGGGGCCGGCCGCCTTTCCGTACCAGCGCCACGCCCATACGAGGCCGGTGACGGCGACGCCGAGGGAGAGGGCCATGAGTACGAGCTCGGAAACGTGCGACATCTCGTGGATCTCGGGGTGGGCGACGGAGGCGTCGAGGAAGCGCGCGATCCTGTCCGAGCCGCCGAGCGCCGCCGGCACGCCGAGAAGTCCCGCGACGACGGAAAACGCCGCGAGGATCCAGAGCGGCACCGTCATCGTCGCAGGGCTCTCGTGCGCGTGCTCGTGAGCATGGCCGTCGCCGCGGGCCTTGCCGAAGAACGTCATCGAGACGAGCCGGAACATGTAGAAGGCCGTGAGGCCCGCCGTGAAGAGGCCGACGGCGT
Source organism: Thermoanaerobaculia bacterium (assembly GCA_036385755.1). Lineage (GTDB taxonomy): Bacteria > Acidobacteriota > Thermoanaerobaculia > UBA5066 > UBA5066 > Fen-183. Next base: position 2,596 of record DASVJU010000013.1, on the reverse strand, counting down.
AGAGGCCCCAGTGGCCCGAAGCCGCCGCCGATCCGAGAATCATGTCTTTCGAGAAGAAGCCGGCGAGCGGGAAGATGCCCGCAATCGCGAGTGTCGCGGCGAACATCGTCCAGAAGGTCTGCGGGATGCGTCGCGCGAGGCCGCCCATCTTCCGCATGTCCTGCTCGTGGTGCATGGACATGATCACGGAGCCCGAGCCGAGGAAGAGGCAGGCCTTGAAGAACGCGTGGGTGAACACGTGGAACATGCCCGCCGAGAACGCGCCGACGCCGCAGGCGAGGAACATGTAGCCGAGCTGCGAGACGGTCGAGTACGCGAGCACCTTCTTGATGTCGTTCTGCGCGAGGCCGATCGTCGCCGCGAAGATCGCCGTGCCCGCGCCGATCCACGCCACGAGCGTGAGGGCGTCGGGGGCGAGGACGAAGAGCGCGCTGCAGCGGGCGACGAGGTAGACACCCGCCGTGACCATCGTCGCGGCGTGGATGAGCGCCGAAACGGGGGTCGGGCCCGCCATCGCGTCCGGCAGCCAGACGTAGAGTGGCACCTGCGCGCTCTTGCCGCACGCTCCCAGGAAGAGCAGCAGGCAGACGGCATAGACGCCGAGCGGCGCGTTCCCAGAGAGCGCCTGGCGCTTCGCGAGCTCCACGAACGAGAAGTCGGCCGTGCCGAAGAGCGCGAACACGCCGAAAATGCCCAGGACCATTCCGAAGTCGCCGAGGCGGTTCGCGATGAACGCCTTCTTGCCGGCCGCGGCGCAGAAATCCTTGTCGTAGTAATAGCCGATGAGGAGGTACGAGCAGAGGCCGACGCCCTCCCATCCCACGAAGAGCAGCGGCAGGCTGTCGGCGAGGACGAGCGTGAGCATCGCGAACATGAAGAGGTTCAGGAACGAGAAGTAGCGCCCGTAGCCCTCTTCCTTCTGCATGTACCCGACGCTGTAGACGTGGATGAGCAATCCCACGAACGTGACGAACGACAGCATCAGGGCCGACAACGCGTCCAGCCGGAAGGCGACGTCGACCGTGTAATCGCCGGCAGCCATCCACGTGTAGACCTTTTGCACGATGGGGGCGAGCCCTCCCGGAGCATGAAGCGATCCGATCGCGTACGGGACGAGCGCCGCGAACGAGAGCACGGCGGCCAGGCCGACCGAGCCCACCCCCACGACGCCGTGGAAGAGCCGCTGGACGTAGGGAAGCGGGGCTCCGGCGTGGTCGGCTCCGGACTCCTGCTCCGCCCGGACCGAGCTCGCCACGAGGGCGACGAGGCCGTTCAGGAGGAAACCGGCGAGCGGGAGGACGGGAATGAGCCAGAGCTGGTTCATCTAGCGGCCTACCACTTCAGAAGCGCGATCTTGTCCACGTCCACCGTCCGGTGGGCGCGGAAGAGCGCGACGAAGATCGCGAGGCCGACGGCCGCCTCGGCGGCGGCGACGGCGATCACGAAGAAGACGATCATCTGCCCCGCGAGGTCGCCGCGCATCCGCGCGTACGTCAGGAAGAGCAGGTTGACGGCGTTCAGCATCAGTTCGATCGAGAGGAAGATCGACAGCGCGTTGCGCTTCAGGAGGGCGCCCGCGAGACCTATCGCGAAGAGGAGCGTGGCCACGACGAGGAACGCGCCCGGCGGCACGGCCATCGGGGCGACCCCGGGAAGCACGCCGGTCATTCGAACCTCCGCTTGGAGAGAAGAAGCGCGCCGACCGCCGCGACGAGCAGCAGCAGCGACAGCACCTCGAACGCGAAGAGGTAGTCGGAGAAAAGGAGCCGTCCGAGAGCCGGAATTTCGTCCGGCATCGGAATCGGCGCGCCGATGCGCGGGCCGCGCGGCGGCACCGGCGCGTGCAGCGTGGCGCCCGCGAGGAGTCCGCCGAGGGCGAGCGCGACGAGGAGCCCGAGCGTGCGCTGGACCGGCCGGTCGTCCTTGTCCGCGGCCTCTTCCTTGAGGTTGAGCAGCATGATCACGAACAGGAAGAGGACGAGGATCGCGCCGGCGTACACGAAGATCTGCAGCGCGGCGATGAAAGGCGCCGCGAGGAGGATCGCGAGCACCGAGAGCCCGAAAAAAGTCACGACCAGAGACAGGACGCTTCTCACGGGCGTCTTCTGGACGACCATGAGGAGAGCGAACGCGAGCGCGAGGAACGACGCGAACCCGAAGACGACGAGCTGTCCGCCTCCTGCCGGCATCAGATGATCCCCCAGAGGACGAGCGCGCCCGTCACGATCAGGTTGAGGAGCGAAAGCGGCAGGAACACCTTCCATCCGAGATTCATGAGCTGGTCGAAGCGGAAGCGGGGCAGCGTCCAGCGCACCCACACGAACAGAAAGATGAAAAAGCCCGTCTTGGCGGCGAAGACCGCGATCGAGATCACGCCTCCGGGAATCCCCGTCACGTGCAGGCCGGGAAGCGACCAGCCGCCGAAATAGAGCGTCGCCATCATGGCCGAGGCCGCGATGAGGTTCAGGTACTCGGCCATGAAGAACATGCCGAAGCGGAAGGCCGAGTACTCGGTGTGGTAGCCCGCGACCAGCTCGGCCTCGGCCTCCGGGAGGTCGAAGGGCAGCCGGTTCGTCTCGGCGAACGCCGAGACGAC
>DASVJU010000012.1:0-10632 GCA_036385755.1 Thermoanaerobaculia bacterium | reverse complement strand
GAAGTTGCCGTTCTTGTGGCACTGGGCGCAGGGCGCCGTGACGTGGGCGCCGGCCAGCGGGAAGTAGGTCGCGTGGGCGAACGCCGAGGCGAGCAGCCACGTGGCGTCGGTGTTCTTGTGGCAGGTGTCGCACGTCGTCGGCAGGCCGGCGTGGTTCACGGGCGTCGTGGCGCCGGTGACGTCCCTCTGGTGGCAGCCGTAGCAGGTCGTCGGGACGGTCGTGTAGTTGTTCGCGGAAGGGGCATACGGCGGGTTGTGGCACACCGTGCACGCCGTCGTGGCGTGGACGCCGACCAGCGGGAAAGTCGTGTGGCTGAACGTAGCCTGCAGCCACGTCGTGTCGGAGAACTTGTGGCACGAGTCGCAGGTCGTCTGGAAGCTCGACGCGATGTGGTCCACTGGCGTCTTGGCGGTGTTGTAGTCGTTCTGGTGGCATCCGACGCACGTCGTCTGCGCCGTCTTGTAAGGCGTCGTCGTGTGGCAGGCGGCGCAAGCCTGGGTCGTGTGGGCCCCCGCGAGCGGGAAGGTCGTGTTCGTCGAGTGGCTGAAGATCGAGGGCTTCCAGGCCGGCGCGGAGAACTGGTGGCAGGTGTCGCAGGTCGTGAGGAATCCGCCCGCGAGGTGCGGCGGATTCACGGAGGCGTTGAAGACCGTCTTGTGGCACGAATAGCAGTCGCGCGGCGTGCCCTTGTAGACGTTGTTCACGTGGCACGTCGCGCAGGCCTGCGTCGTGTGGACGCCCGCGAGGGCGAACGTCGTCGCCGTCCCGTGGTTGAAGCTCGCGGGCTTCCACGCCGGGTCGGAGAACTTGTGGCACGTGTCGCAGGTCGTCGGGAACCCTGCGGCCGTGTGGCCGGGGTTCACCGAATTCTGGTAGTCGGTCTTGTGACAGGTGTAGCAGTCGCGGGGGGTGCCCTTGAAGACATTGTTCACGTGGCACGTCGCGCAGGCCTGCGTCGTGTGGACGCCCGCGAGGGCGAACGTCGTCGCCGTCCCGTGGTTGAAGCTCGAGGGCTTCCATGCCGCGTCGGTGTACTTGTGGCACGAGTCGCACGTCGTCGCAAAGCCGGCGGCGAGGTGCGACGGGTTCTTCGAGTTCTGATAGACCGTCTTGTGGCAGGAATAGCAGTCGCGCGGCGTGCCCTTGTAGACGTTGTTCACGTGGCAGGCCGTGCAGGGCTGCGTCACGTGGACGCCCGCCAGGGTGAACGTCGTCGTCACGTTGTGGTTGAACCCGGCGTCCAGCCAGTTCGGGGACGAGAACTTGTGGCACGAGTCGCACGTGGTCGGGAACGCCGCAGACGCATGCGGCGGGTTCCTGGAGTTCTGGTAGTCCGTCCGGTGGCACGAGAAGCATTCGCGGGGCGTGCCCTTGAACACGTTGTTCACATGGCACGTCGCGCAGGCCTGCGTCGTGTGGACGCCGGCGAGGGGGAACGTCGAGTGGACGAACGTCGCGTTCTGCCACGTCGGCGCGGAAGGCTTGTGGCAGCCCGTGCAGTCCGTCGGGAACCCTCCCGCGACGTGGTTCGGGTTCTGGACCCGCTCGTAGTCGGCGCGGTGGCACGTGTAGCAGTCGTGGGGCGTGCCCTTGAAAACCTGGCCCTTGTGGCAGGACTCGCAGTCGAGCGTCTTGTGGGGCGTCTCGAGCGTGAAGGCCGTCGCGGCCGCGTGGCTCCACGTGACGGCCGTCCACGCAATCGGCCGGTGGCAGGTCGCGCAGTCCGCGCCGAGCTTCGTCTTGAAACGGTCGTCGGGTTTGCGGATCCAGTGGCAGTCGTAGCAGCCCGTGGGCGTGCCCTTGAGGACGCCCTTGACGTGGCAGGACGCGCAGGGCGTCGAGAGGTGCTTGCCCTCGAGCGGGAAGAGTCCGGTCTTGTGGAAGGCGCGCGAGGCGGTTCGCCAGAGGGTCGCGTTGTGGCACGACGCGCAGTCGCGTCCGAGGGCGCCGCGGTGCGGATCCTCGTGGCAGTGCGTGCAGTCGACCGGGACCGAGTACCTGACGGCCGATCCCCGCCCCGCGGGGTAGTCGAAGGTCTCCTTCCGGTGACACTCGGCGCAGGCGATCGACGCGTGCTTGCCGACAAAGAAGCCCTCGTTTTCCTTCTTCGCCGGGTGGACGAACTTCGCGACCTTGAAGGACGCTGCGTCATGGCAGGTCTCGCAGCGCGGGGAGAGCTGCCCGAAGTGCGGGTCCCTATGGCAGGCGCGGCACTCCGTCGAAATGCCCGTGAGGCGGACGGCCGTGCCCGAGCCTGCCGGGAAGGCGCCGGTCTCCTTTGCGTGGCACTTTGCACAAGGCGCGGCCTCGTGTTTGCCCGTGAGCCGGAACTTCGACATCGTGTGGACGAAGAGGTCGGCCTTGTAGCCCTTCGTCGCGAGGCCATGACACTTCGCGCAGTCGATGCCCACCTGCCCGAGGTGCGGGTCCTTGTGGCAGGCCGCACACTGGAAAGAGACGCCGCGGTACTGCCGGGAGGCGGCGGACACGCCGCCTCCCTTCGCGGGGCCGGCCGCGGGAGCTTGATCGGCGAGATGGCACTTCTCGCAGGCGACGCCCGCGTGCGCGCCCAGGAAGAACTCGGGCTGGCGCGGGTGCTGGAAGACCGAGAGCTTGAAAGAGCTCGTCCCGTGACACGTCTCGCAGGCCGCGCCGAGCTTTCCCTTGTGGACGTCGGCGTGGCAGGAGGCGCACGCCGCCTTCGCCCCGCGGAAGTCGACCGAGCGTTGCGCCAGGGGAACGCGGGCCTGCGCCACCGCAGCCTTGTGGCAGGCGGCGCACGCCGTGGTCGCGTGCTTGCCGTCGAGGGGGAACTTCGTGCGTGTTCCGTGGTCGAACTTCGCGGGCTTGAAGCCCGATTCCGTGTGGCAGGCCGCACAGTCCTCGCGGGGGAAGAGGCCCTTGTGGGCGTCCTGGTGGCAGTCGGCGCAGCGCGTGTACTTGAGTCTCACGAGCGTCGCCGGCTTCACGTGACACGTCTGGCATGCGACGGCGGCGTGCCGGCCCTTGAGCGGGTAGCCCGTCCTCGCGTGATCGAACTTCTGCCCGGCGGTGAGGGTCTTGAAGCTCGCCGTGACGTGGCAGCTCGTGCACGTCCCGAGAGCCGGCTGGTGGGGGTTCTTGTGGCAGTCCTCGCAGGCCGAAAACCGCGCGACCCGATATTCGCCCTTCGTCTTGTGACAGCTTTCGCAGGGCAACTTCGCATGCGCTCCGGTCAGCGGGTACTTCGTCTTGGAATGGTCGTAGCCCTTCTTCGTGTCTTTGAAGGCGAAGCTCGTCGTGTGGCACGTCTGGCACGTCGCGCCGAGCGTGCCGTTGTGGACGTCCTTGTGGCAGGAGGCGCACGACGACGCGGAGAGGCCGAGGTACGTGCGCGCCTTGTGGCAGGCCTTGCAGTCGAGCGGCGCGTGGAGGCCGTCCAGGGCGTACCCGGCTTCGCGCTTGTGGTCGAAGCCCTTCGGCTCGAAATGGCGAAGATCACCGTCCAAACCCGCGTGCTCGACGTGGCAGCCGGCGCACTCGGTGCCCGTGACGTCGCGGTGGACGCCTTTTTTAGCCTTGATGCGCTCGGCGACCGGCTTGTGGCATTCGAGGCACTTCACCGCCGTGACTTTGCGGCCCGGCTCGTGGCAGCTCTCGCACTTGTCGAGTCCTTCGAGCTTCTCGTGCGGCTTCGAGAGTCTTCCCGGCGAGACGAGGCCGCCGATGCCCTGGGCGCCCGCGTGCGAAGCGAGGACGATCGCCGCGAGCGCCAGGACGAGCCTGGAGACGCGTCTCACCGGCGGCGTCGCCGGGGCCGCGGCGGCCCGCAGCTGCGAAACGAGCGTCGCAAAGGTCGGAACGCCTCCACGGCTCTGCTTCGGGTACGCCGGATGGTCCACTCCCCGTACTCCCTTCGATCCTACTGGTTTCGATACCCGAATGAGTTCGAATTCACAACAAGGTGCGGAAAAGAATGCCGATAGGACGGCTTTCCACGGAGTGAACGCACCTAACGTTGAGAGGAAGTCTCAAGACTCGACAACGAGTCACTCCCGCCAGACGGCGTCGAAGAGGGCGAATGCGGCGGTCGTGACGACGCCGTCGTAGGCCACGAGCACGCGCACGAAGTCGATGCCGGCTGCGAAGTCCGCCTCGCGTGCCGCGACCTGCGTGCCGGAGACGGCCGCGATGAGGGGCGGGAGGAGGAGCGGGATCGAGAGGACGGCGAAGAGCGCGCCCTTGGCGGATGCCTTAGAGACGAGCGCCGCCGTGAACGTGGACGCGCCCGCGAGGCCGAGTCCGCCGAGCACGAGGAGCGCGACGAAGAGCGACGGGCACTTGATCTCGAAGGACGTCAGGACGAGGAAGAGCGGGACGATGAACGCCGTGACCGCGGAGAGAAGGAGGATGTTCACGAGGTATTTGCCGAGAAGGATCGCGGGCGGCGGCGCCGCGAGGCGCAGGGCCGAGGCCGTGCCGGCTTCCTCCTCCTTGACGAAGACGCGCGAGAGGCCCGTCATCGCCGAGAAGAAAATGACGATCCAGAGGAGGACCGCGTTCACGGTCGGGCGGTCTTCCGGCGCGAGGCGCGTCGGGCCGACTGCATAGCCGACGAGAACGAGGACCGCAAACGCGAAGAGAAACAGCGCGTTCACGGCGATGCGCGTGCGCCACTCGGCGAGGAGGTCGCGCTTGACGACCGCCATCGCGGCGCGGAAGAGCGGAACCTCGGACGCAGGGGCGCTCACGAGAGGGCCAGCTTTTCGTCCGCGAGCGCGAGGTCGCGGAGGTCGTTCGAGGCGATGATCGCGATTCCGCGGGAGCGCTGGGCGGCTACGACCTTCTGGACGACGGCGCGGCCCGCCTCGTCGAGGTTTGCGCCGGGCTCGTCGAGGAGGAGGACACCGGGGTCGTGGAGCGTCGCGTACGCGAGCTTCACGCGTTGCCTTTGGCCCGTCGAGAGCGCTCTGAGGGGGACTCCCTCGACTCGGGAGGGGTCGAGCCCGACCCCCGTGAGCCAGCGTTCGGCGGCGCCCTTATCCGGCCGGAGACCCCTGACGGCGGCGAAGAAATCGAGGTTCTCGGCGGCCGTGAGGGCGCCGTCCAGCGCGAGGTCGGGCGCGAACCAGCCGAGCGCGTGCGAGGCGTCGCGCGGCGCGAAGCGCGCGCCGTTCTCCTCGAAGACGACGCGGCCGCTGCTCGGGCGAATCAGCCCGGCCAGAACTCGAAGCAGCGTCGTCTTGCCGCTCCCGTTCTCGCCGGCCACGCCGAGGACGCGCCCGTTCTCGAGGGAGAACGTGAGGGGTCCGATGATCTTCCGCGTCCCGAACGAGCGGGAAAGGCCTTCCGCGACGAGCCGCATGCGGGCAGAAGGATAATCCCTCCCCGTGCTGCCACGATTTCTCGGCGTCCTCGTCTTCCTCGCGATCACCGTCTACCGGTGGACGCTGCGCCTCTCGATCGTCGGCGAGGAGCACCGGCAGGCGATCCGCGCGAAGGGGAAAAAGCCCCTCCACGCGATCTGGCACCAGCGCATGGTGGGTGGGATCCTCGCGCACCGCGGCGAGGGCTACGTCACGATGGCCTCCAAGAGCGAAGACGGCGAGATCATCGCGACCTTCCTCAGGTACTGGGGCTTCGTCGCCGCCCGCGGCTCGTCCTCGAAGGGCGGGGACGTCGCGTCCGCCGAGTTTCTCGAGTCGCTGACGTCGGCGCCCGGAGGGGCCCTGACGCCCGACGGCCCGCGCGGTCCCGCGCGGAAATGCAAACGCGGCATCCTCGTCCTCGCCGAGCAGGGAAACGGGCTCGTCCTGCCGTCGTCCTCGTCCTCGTCCCGGCCGCGATTCCTGAACTCGTGGGACCGCTTTCTCCTCCCGCTTCCGTTCTCGCGCTGTGTCGTCGTCTTCGGGCCGCCGCTCGACCGGGCGGATGGAGAGGGCGAGACGGAATTTCTCTCGCGTGCCGAGGCCGCGATCGACGCCGTCACCGACGAGGCCGACCGTCTCTGCGGGCTCGCCGACGCTCCGAGGGAAAGGGTGAGGAAGGCATGACGCTGCCCGTGACTCTCGACGACGTGAAGGCGGCCCGCCGACGGATCGACGGCCGCGTTCACCGCACGCCGGTGATGACGTCGCGGCGCCTGGATGCGCGCGCCGGCTGCCACCTTTTCTTCAAATGCGAGACGTTCCAGCGCGTGGGCGCCTTCAAGGCGCGGGGCGCCTTCTCGCGGCTGACGCTTCTGACCCCCGAAGAGAGAAAGCGCGGCGTCGTGGCGTTCTCGTCCGGCAACCATGCCCAGGCCGTCGCTCTCGCGGCGCAGGAGCTCGGCCTCTCGGCGGTCATCGTCATGCCGCATGACGCGCCGGCGCTCAAGCTCGCGGCCACGCGGGACTACGGCGCGGACGTGCACCTCTATGACCGGGCGAAAGAGAGCCGGGAAAAGATTGCGCGGGAGATCGTCGAGAGGGACGGCCGCGTCCTCGTGCCGCCGTTCGACGACGTTTTCGTCATCGCGGGCCAGGGCACGGCCGGGCTCGAGCTTCTCGAGGACGTGCCGGACCTCGACGCCGTCTTCACGCCGCTGGGGGGCGGAGGCCTTCTCTCGGGCGTGGCAGTCGTGGTTGCGGCGCTCCGGCCGAAGGCCCGCGTTTTCGGGGTCGAACCCGAGGCGGGCGACGACTTCGTGCGCTCTCTCGCCGCGGGACATCCCGTCTCGATCCCCGTGCCCGAGACGATCGCGGACTGCCTGCAGACGACGAAGCCGGGGGTCCACACGTTCGCGCTCGTCTCGGCTCTCGTCGAGAACGTCGTCACCGTGAGCGATCTGGAGCTCCGGTGCGCGATGTCGCTCCTCTTCACGGCGATGAAGCTCGTCGTCGAGCCGGGCGCGACCGCCGGTTTCGCGGGCGTCCTGTCGGGACGGGTGGCGGGTCTCGCGGGCAAGCGGGTCGGGGTGGTTCTTTCGGGCGGGAACGTCGACCCGGAAGCGTTCGGCAGGCTCGTCACCGGCCTCGGGCCGGACGCGCACTGAACGAGACGCAGACTAGAAGTAGACGTTGAAGCCCGCCGCGATGCGGGTGTAGTCGGCCTTCGGCTGGCGGGGCAGCATCTTGACCGCGTCGACGTCGAGGAAAACGTAGCGTCCGTCGAGAAAGACGGACGTCCGGAAGCTCGTCCTCACGTCCACACCCGCCCCGGCATGGAGCGCGAAGAGGTTCTCGGCCGGGTAGGACGTGGCCGCGTTCGGTCCGACGCCCCTCGGTTTCGCCCATGTGTAGCCGGCACCGGCGAGGGCGTAGGGCTGTACGCGTCCGCCGTGGAGGAAGAACACGAGGAAGGATGCCTCGACCGGGATCTGATCGACGGTGAGGACGCGCGCGCCGCCGGCGGCGAACGTGTCGCGCCGGTATCCGGCGGACAGCTCGAGGCCGATGCCGCCGGTGAGGCGCAGGCGCGCGTGGACGCCGCCCGTCGCGCCGCCCGACTCCGCGTCGCGCCCGGCCGCGTATCCCGCCTGCGCGCCGTAGCCCGTGCCGGGGTCGGAATACGACTGGGCGCGGGCGGGAAGGGTCGCGGCGAGAGTGGCGACGAGAGTGGAGACGAGAGCGGAGACGAGAGGGAAGGCAAGAGCCTTGGCGAGGCGGATTCGGAGCAGGGGGCGCATCGGATTCGGACTGTATCGCGCCCGCCGTCCGCCCGCAGCGGTGCGCCGCGGGAGGAATCGCTCATAATCGTATTCCCGTGGCGTCCCGAGACTGGAAAGACGACCTACCGACGCTGATTCTCGCGATCGCGGCCCAGTTCGGGCTCGTGCGCGCGGTGGACTGGGCGCGTTCCCACACGGACACGAGCGACCTCGCCCGCCGCATGGTGGAAGAGCGCTTCTTCTTCGTGCCGTGGGTCGGCTCCGCGATCGTCGTCGCGATCCTCGTCCGGCTCATGGTGAAGGCGCTGAACCTGCGCGGCATCGCGATCGGCGAGTGGCTGCGCTCCTCTCTTCTCGTCGTCGTGGTCGGGGTGGGCATCCTCGTGGCGGCACATCTCGATCAGATTCTCGACGTCCTCGCGCTTCTCGCGCACCAGCCCGCTCTCCAGGCCGCGTCGCGTGATCTCACCGCCTCGCCGTTTTTCCAGCTCATGGGACGAACGGCCACGTTGCGCTTCGCGATCGACCTCGTGGGGCTCGTCGTCTGCCTGTTCGCGATCCGCCTCGGGCAGCCGGCGCATCCCGAGGTCTCCGCCGCTCGGGGCTTCCAGTCCGCCAAGGACTGGACGCGTGCCGGGGACGCGTACCTGAAAGCGGGCGACACGAAGCGCGCGCGCCGGATGTTCAAGAAGGCGCGGGCATGGCCCCGGCTGGCCGCCCTCGAGCAGCGCGACGGGAAACACCGTGAGGCGGCGCGCCTCTACGAGGAGGCAGGCGACGCGTACGCGTGGGAGTCCTCGCGCGCCTGGGATGCCGCCGGCGAGTCGGCGGCCGCGGAGGAATACGGCAAGAAGGCGCTTCTCTTCGCGCGGACGGCGATGCGCTGGGACCGGCTCGCGGAGATTTCCGAGGCCCTTGGGGATCATGCGTCGCTCGCCGAGGCCTGCCGCCACCTCGCCGAGGGGACGCCTGCCGGCCCGGTCAAGGCGGCGCTTTGGAAGCGGGCCGCGGACGCCTATCGCAACGCCGGAAGGCCGGGGGAAGCGGCCGAGGCGTACCGGAACGCGCAGGAACACCTGCTCGCGGGCGAACTGTTCGTGGAGAGCGGCCGCCCGGCCGAAGCCATCCAGTCGTTCGAGAGAAGCGGCGCCCTCACGAAGGCCGCCCTTGCGGCGGCCCGGGCCGGCGACGAGAAGGGTGCCCAGGAGCTCCTGGCGCGCGAGTCCGAAGGCCGGGGAGACCTCGTTTCCGCGGCGGAAGCATGGGGACGGGCCGGACAGGCGCTGCGCGCGGCGGGCCTCTTCGAGAAAGCCGGAGATTTCGTCCGCGCGGCCGACGCGTGGAAGGAAGCGGGCCGGCTCGAGAGGGCCGCACCCTTGTACCAGCGCGGGGGAGATCGCGTCGCCGCGGCCGAGGCCTTCACGGCCTCGGGCCAGCTCGAGAAGGCGGCCGCTCTCTACAGCGAGCTCAAGGACTACGACAAGGCGGCGGCTCTGTTTCGCGGCGCCGGCCGCCTTTCCGCGGCGGCGGCGGCGCTTCAGGCCGGCGGCCGGTTCGACGACGCCGCGCAGCTCTTCGTGCGCACGGGGCGCGGCCTCGAGGCCGCGCGGTGCGCACTTCTCGGCGGGCACCGCGAGCAGGCGTGGGAATTCCTCACCGGAGTGCCGCGCAGCGAGCCGGGTCTCGCCGAGGTGTTTCACCAGCTCGCGCGCGCCCACATGGCGGCTGGCGAAAACAAGGACGCCGTGCACGTCCTGCGCGAGCTGGTCGGCCGCGGAAAGGTCGAGTCCGAAAATTTGCCGCTCCACATGACTCTGCTCGAGGCCCTCCGCGCGTCCGGAGACTCCGGAGAAGGCGTGGAGCTCGGGCGGATCGCGGCGTTCGACCCTTCGGTGCTCGAAGGCGCGGCGATCCATCCGGTGGCGTTCGCGGACGTGGATCTGGACGACGCCATGCCTGCCGCGCTCATCCGGACGCCGGCCGTGCACAAGTCGGGGCCTTATGCGTCATTCGCGCGGCCCGCGGCGCCGCCGCCCGTAAAGCCTCCGCCCCTCAGAATCGCGGCCTCCGCGGCCTCCGTGGCCTCCGGGGCCTCCGGGGCCTCCGCGGCGCCGCAAGCGGCGAAGCCGACGGTGGGCCTGGGTCTTCCCGAAACGCCCGAGTCGCGCTACGAGATTCTCTCCGAGCTCGGCCGGGGTGGAATGGGCGTCGTGCACAAGGCGCTCGACAAGAAGCTCGGCCGTCACGTCGCGCTCAAGATCCTGCCCTGGCAGCTTCGCGGCGACGAGACGGCGATGCGTTACTTCAAGCGCGAGGCGCGGGCCATTGCGGCGTTGAAGCATCCGAACGTCGTCGCGCTCTATGACTATGGCGAGGGCTTTGGAAGCCTGTACCTCGCGATGGAGTATCTCGAGGGGCCGAACCTGCAGAAGCTCATCAAGAAGGAGACCGAGCGGGTGCAGAAGAACTGGCGAAGCTGGTTCGTGCAGGCCACGCGCGGCATCGCCGCCGCCCACGCCAAGGGCATCCTGCACCGGGACCTCAAGCCCGCGAACCTCATACTCGACGAGCACGGGACGCTCCGGATCCTCGATTTCGGCCTCGCGCTTCCCCAGGCCGATGCGGGAGGCACGTCGAAGCTGATCGGCAGTCCGGCCTTCTTTCCGCCGGAGGTGCTGCGCGGGGAGATGGCGAGCCCCGCCTCCGACGTCTACTCGCTCGGCGCCGCCTTTTACACGCTCGCCACCGGCCGGTGGCCATACGTGGGTGACGACGTCCTCGTGGCCCGTCTCGAGCGCGATCCCGACGATCCGCGCCCCTACGCGCCTTTCTTGAAGGAAGAGGAGGTCGCCATCCTCATGAAGTCGCTCGCGCGCCACCGGCCGGACCGCTACCCGGACGGCGGCGAGCTCCTGGCGGCGCTCTTGTCGCTCGAAGCGTAGGACGACGGCGTCGTGAGGATCGCGGTCGTCGCCGGCGACGGGATCGGCGTCGAGACGACACG
>DASVJU010000011.1:0-13632 GCA_036385755.1 Thermoanaerobaculia bacterium | reverse complement strand
TCGTCGGCCGCCCGAACGTGGGGAAGTCGTCGCTCGTGAACGCGCTCGTCGGGGCGGACCGTGTGATGGTGTCGGAGATCGCCGGCACGACGCGCGATTCGATCGACGTGCGCCTGTCCCGGGGCGGCCGGGAGTACCTCTTCGTCGACACGGCGGGGATCCGGCGCAAGGGCAAGACGACCGATTCGGCCGAGCTGCTCTCGATCGTCGCGTCCCGCAAGGCGATCGACCGGGCGCGGCTCGTCGTCATCGTGTTCGACGCCTCCGCCGGCATCACGGCGCAGGACGCCACGATCGCGGGCTACGCGGAAGAGGCCGGCCGCGGCGTGCTCCTCGTCGCGAACAAGTGGGACCTCATCGAGAAGGACCGCGAGCGCGCGGCCGAGCTCAAGCACGACACGGAGCGGCGGTTCATCTTTCTCCGCAAGGCGCCTTTCCTGCCGCTCTGCGCGACGTCGGGGAAGGGCGTCCAGCGCCTCCTTCCCGAGGCGGACGCCCTCGCGAAGAGGTTCACGACGCGGATGTCCACGGGCGAACTGAACCGGGTGCTGCAGAAGGCGTACGAACGGGAGGAGCCTCGCGGCCGTTCGGGCCGCAACATGCGGATTCGATACGCGGTGCAGGTGGCCGCCGAGCCGCCGCTCGTCCGTCTCTTCGCGGACCGGACCGAACCTCTGCACTTTTCCTTCGAGAGATTCCTGCAGAATCGCATCCGGGAGAAGTGGAACCTCAACGGCGTGCCGCTGAAGTTCGTCGTCAAGGAGGACGACTGACCTTCGGATCGGCCCGTCGATGTGTTAAAAAGGCCCGACGATCCGATTGACGACATGACGCAAACGACGAGCGAAAACGCCGAGGTCCGGTACAAGATCGGGGACGTCTGCCGCATCGCGGACGTTCAGCCGTACGTGCTGCGTTACTGGGAGTCGGAATTTCCGCTCCTCGCTCCCGATCGCTCGCTCGCCGGCCCGCGCACGTATAGCGCCCGCGAGCTGGAGCTGATCGGGCAGATCAAGCGGCTTCTCTACGACGAGGGCTACACGATCGCCGGCGCGAAGAAGCGCCTCGAGAGCGAGGCGGCGGGCGCGCGGTCCCACGACACGAACCCGGCGTTCATCCCGGCCGACGCGGGGAAGAGCGAAAAGAGCGAGAAGGACGAGAAGTCCGAGAAGGCGCCCGAGAAATCAGGGGAGAAAACGGTCAGACCTCCCATCGTGCGCAGGCCGTCCTCGAAAGCCGCCGCGCCGGTATTCGTCGAGACGTCGCCGGCCTCCGCTCAGACGGAGGTCGGGGAGGCTACCTTTCCCGTCGATCCCGCGAAGGGCGCCGCGGCGCAGACGCCGGACCCGAGGGTGGCGCACGCCGTCAGAGAGCTGAAGGAGATCCTGGCCCTCCTCTCCCAAGACTGACGGCTCTCGGCATGGTATAAACCGCTACCCCCGAAGGGCTTCGGCCTTTCGACGCGTGTCTTCGGTCGGGACGTGGCGCAGCCTGGTAGCGTACTTGAATGGGGTTCAAGGGGTCGTGGGTTCGAATCCCACCGTCCCGACCATTGATAGACTGGTCAGCGGCACGTGCCCGTCTTTGCGAGACCATCGGAGAACGGACGCGATGAAAGGAACACTCTCCAGTTTCACGGATTCCGCCTGGATCTACCGCCTCGAGGACGGCAGCAGCCGCTCCTGGGACCCGGCCTACATCTGCAACAAGGTACTCGGGAGACTGCAGGGCTTGACGGCGAAGGTCACGGTCGACTTCAGCGGCGTGTTCGTCCAGTCGGGGCCGCCGCGTGAACTGTATCTCCTCCCTGAGGATCTAGAGGTGGGCGTGCCGGTCGGATAACAGGCCCGCGAGCGCGTTGAAGCGGAAGCCGGGAAGGCGCTTCATGCGCTCGCCCCGTCTGCTCGTATCGCGAAGTCAGAAACGAGATCGCCGGCCAGCGTGTCGCGCGAACGGGAGAATCGATATGGGTGATCCTGATACGACCATCGACGTTCCTCTCTACGGGAAGCTCTCGAAAGCACCGGACGCGAACGCCCCGCTGTTGCTCGTGTTCGGCGGCATCGATGTGAACAAAATTTCGAGTGGCCACTACATGTGGAACTACATGAACTCCTTCAAGGACCGGTTTCACATCTTCGTTGCGCAAAGCAATGCCGTGAACGGCCTCCAGTCCTATCGCTCGCTGATGACCATCGTCAAGGCGCAGGGCCTCACCCCTTCAAAGCAGATCCTCTATCTCTTCTCGGGCGGCTACAGGCCTGGGATGGATCTTCTGACCGGCAACGGTCCCGCCCTGTTCTCGTCGATCTATCTGGTCGACATCTGGATGGGCGACTCCTCGGTCTCGAATTTTTACAAGGCCCTGGCGGATGCGAATATGGCGAAGATCACCTACGTCTACACGACGAACGGGGCCGTCAACCAAAAGGCGAGAGACTACATCGCGAACAACGTGGGGAAATCGACTTTCGTTGCCGGTAAAGGCACGGATGCCCACATGTCGACCAACGCTGTGGCCGTCAGGAATCTCCGATAGGAGCGCTGGTCCAGCCATCGCGTCCCCATGTCCACCGGCACACGAAAGTCGGCGCGGCCGTTATTTGGGCTTCGTCCTGACGTCCGTGACGGGTCCGGCCAGGACGGCCGTGGCGACCTTGCCGTGCAGGACCTCGCCGGCCTTGAACTGCGCCTGGCGAGACATGTCGATCGACTCGCCCAGGATCCGGGCCATCTCCTGCGGAGCGTGGAAGCCCATGGAGTTCTCGGCGGCCACGTAGTCGAGGCGCCACTGCGCGGCGCGCTGCAGTTCGCCCAGCTCCTTGATGGCCGGATCCTTCTCCACGACCGCGCGCCACATCGCCAGCAGGTTCGCCTTGGTCTCCCCGGCCAGCTTCTTCTCCTGGTCCTCCCTGGCGAGCTTCAGGAAGTCCTGATTGCTCTCGAGCGACTCCCTGGCCCTGGCCGCGGCGGCCGCGCGGTTCTGCTCGTCGTAAGGCTTCCTCACGGCCACGATGGCGTCGATCATGGCGACCGCCGCCTGGCCCGCCCGCGACATGAGCGCGAAGTGACGATCCTGGATGGCCTCGACCCGGCTCTTGAGCTCCTCGTCGCTGTAGGGGTGGCAGGTCGCGCACGAGCGGTTGGCCGAGAGGAGAGGGCTGCCGACCCAGTGCTCCGAGATCTTCTGAGCACCGTCGCGGCGGTAGGGCATGTGGCAGTCGGCGCAAGCCACTCCGCTCCTGGCATGAATCCCCTGGCTCCACATCTCGAACTCGGGGTGCTGGGCCTTGAGAACCTCCATGCCGGTCTCGGCGTGGGTCCAGTCCTTGAAGCGTTGCCGCTTCACCTGCATGCCGTCGTAGAGGTGCTCCATCTCCTCGACCTTGAGCCCCTCGGCCCACGGGAAGAAAATGGTCGTGCCCTTGCCGCAGAAATATTCCACGTGACACTGGGCGCAGACGTAGGAGCGCTTCTCCTGGCGGCTGGCGTCCACGTTGGGATCGTAGGCACGGGCGCGGCCGCTCTTGCGCCAGCGCTCGATGCTGGGGAGGTGCGCTACGTCGCCGGTGGAGGAGGCCAGCTTCTGGATGCCGGTAATGAAGGCCGGCCGCGTGATGCGCAGGTCCATCGAGCCGGGAACGTGGCAGTCGACGCACGAGACCGGGTGGGCCTTGCCGCCGGTGAGCTGTTCCAGCTGCTTGTGGGCGTCCCAATAGCTGAGCTCGCTGACCGCCGCGAGGCCCTTCTGGACCTGCTCGGCGTCGCTCGCCTGCGGGGCCGCCTCCTTCCCGAGCTTCCTGTAGAGCGGCATGATCGAGGCGTGGCAGTGCAGGCAGTTACCCGACTGCTTGCTCTCGGCGGGCACGTTGCGCTTCGTGTTCTCCTGGTCGAAGAGCATGAAGGCGTGGCCGCGGCGGTCGCGGTAGTCGACCGCGAACAAGTACCCGGCGAAGATTCGCGTCAGCCACGGGTCGCGCGCCGCCTTCTGAGGCGGCACGACGCCCTCGGCCCCGCCCCAACCGCCGCCGTACTTCGTGTGGGTTGGCTCGGAGGTGCGCTTGTAGCCGTCGAACTCGCGCGGCCAGTTCGTGCCCCACTTGGCCGGGTCGACGTCGTTCTCCGTCACCTCGACGAGCTTGACGTAGGAGTTCCTGGCTTCCTGCTTCCGCTGGGCGATGTTGACGAGCAGGGCGCCTGCGCCGAGGGCCCCGAGGGCGAAGGCGGCCGCGACGAGGGCGATGATCAGCCCGCGCTTTTTCCGAGGGGGCTGGTTCACTGCGGACATGAGGTGCTCCTTCCTGGGCGGTGCGACGGCGAAGTCAGCGGTTGTGTCCGACCGAGGCATGGCAGCGGACGCAGGAGACTTCGCCGCCATGGCTCATCGAGTCGACGAGATCGGCGTGGCAGCGGCGGCAGTTGGCCTCGACCACCGCAGTGCTCTGGGGCCGGGCCCGGATGACGTCCGGGTAGCCACCGAGCGTGAAGGCCAGGGAGTGATGCCAGCCGTTGAGAGCTTTGACGAGGTACTTGGAGACCGGCCCGGCCGGCGTGTGGCAGTCGTTGCAGGTGGCTACGGAATGATGCGGGGCGGTCTGCCAGCCGGCGTAATGCGCGCTCATGGCGTGGCAGTTGGCGCACGTGGCCGGATCGTTTCCCATGTAGGACGAGCCCTTGGCGTAATAGAAAGCGTAGCCGCCCATCCCGAGGGCGAGGCCAGCCGCGGCAGCGGCCAGCGTCAGGGGGATCGGGACGAGGGAGAATCCGCGACTCGCCCTCATGAACGCCTCGGAACGTGCTCGCGCCTCGCGCTCGACGACATGAGCCCGCTCGCCGGCATCAAAGAAAAGATAGAAATCCCGGCGTCTCCTCGTCGATGAAACAGATGTATCAAGGCCGGGTCGTGGGTTCGAATTCCACCTCGGCTACGCCTTCAGATCGACCGTCGGCAGGAATCGCGGCGTTTTCCGGAGCTTCGTCGCCTGCTCGAAGGCGAAGGCGAGGCGGAGGAGGACGGGCTCGCTCCAGGCCCGGCCGAAGAACGAAATCCCGACCGGGAGGCCGAAGACGAACCCCGCCGGCACCGTGATGTGGGGGTAGCCGGCGACGGCCGCGGCCGTCGAGGTCTCGCCCAGCCAGCGGTCGCCGTTCAGGAGGTCCGTCACGCACGCCGGGCCGAGCGTCGGCGCGACGAAGGCGTCGAGCTTGTGCTTGTCCATGATCGCGTCGATTCCCTCGGCGCGCGAGAGCCGCCGGCACTTCGCGAGCGCCTCGATGTACTCGTACGACGTCAGAGGCCCCTTCGCCTCGGCCTTGGCGAACGTGTTCTGCCCGAAGTACGGCATCTCTTCCTTCGCGTGGCGATCGTTGAAGTCGATGATCTCCTTCAGCGACTTGACGGGCGCCGCGGGGCCGAGGCGCGCGAGGTAAGCGTTCAGGTCGGCCTTCAGCTCGAAGAGGAGGACCGAGAGTTCGGCGTCGCCGACCTTGTCCATGTTCGGAATGTCGGCCGGGTCGATCAGCTCCGCTCCCTGCGTCTTCATGGCGAGGAGCGCTTCGCCCATGAGGGCGTCGACGCCGTCGTGGAAGCCGAAGTAGTTGCGCGCCACGCCGATCCGGGCTCCTTTGAGGCCGCGCGGGTCGAGGAACGTCGTGTAGTCGGGCGCGATCTTCCGTTCGGATGCGGCCGTGGCCCCGTCCTCCGGATCGACGCCGGCGAGGGCGCCGAGGAGGATCGCCGCGTCGCGGACGGTGCGCGCCATCGGGCCGGGCGTGTCCTGCGAGTGCGAGATCGGAATGATGCCGCTCCGGCTGAGGAGCCCGACCGTGGGTTTGATCCCGACGATGCCGTTCGCCGAAGAAGGGCTGACGATGGAGCCGTCCGTCTCGGTGCCGACGGCGACCGCGCAGAGGTTCGCCGCCACGGCGACGCCCGAGCCCGAGCTCGAGCCGCAGGGGTTGCGGTCCAGCGCGTACGGGTTTTTCGTCAGGCCGCCGCGCCCGCTCCACCCGCTCGTGGACGCGCTCGAGCGGATGTTGGCCCACTCGGAGAGGTTCGTCTTGCCGAGGAGGACGGCTCCGGCCTCACGCAGCCTCCGGACGACAAAGGCGTCTTTGGACGGCTTCGCGCCTACGAGAGCGAGCGACCCGGCGGTCGTGGCCATTCGGTCGGCGGTGTCGATGTTGTCCTTGACGAGGACGGGGATGCCATGCAGCGGGCCGCGCGCGCCCTTCTCCTTGCGCTCGCGGTCGAGGGCGTCGGCGAGCGCGAAGGCGTCGGGATTCCGCTCGAGGACGCTTCGGAGCGCCGGGCCCTTGCCGTCGAGCGCGTCGATCCGGGCGAGATACCTCTCGGCAATGGCGCGCGCGGTCAGTCTCCCGGTTCGCATCCCTTCCTGAAGGTCGGCGATCGTCGCTTCTTCGAGCTCGAACGGGCGTTCCCCGGCCGCGGCCGGGCCGGCGATCGCCGGGTGCACGGCGGCCACGAGGCCGCCGGCCACTGAAGCCGCGACGAGCTGGCGGCGGGTCAGCTGGGTGGATTGGGGCGGGTTTTCCGGATCGATGGCCATGTCCCGATTCTCCTTTCGGCACTCCTCACGATAACGCGTCCGCTTCGCGCCGCTTGCGCAGAAGGTCGGCGAGCGCGAGGAGCGGCGCCGTCGAGAACGTGGTGACGAGGGCCATGAGGACCATCATCGCGAAGATGCGCGGCGAGAGGATCCCCATCTCGTAGCCGACGTTCAGGACGATCAGCTCCATCAGGCCGCGGGTGTTCATCAGCGCCCCCAGGGAGAACGCGTCGAGGGTCCCCATCCCCGAGAGGCGTGCGGCGGCCATCGAGCCGCCGAGCTTCCCGAGCGTCGCGACCGCGACGACGGCGAGGCACATGAGCCAGCCCTCGGCGGAATCGAGGAGTCCGATCTGCGTCCTGAGGCCCGTGAACGCGAAGAAGAGAGGCAGGAAGAGGATCGCGCTCACCTCTTCGAGCCGCTGGACGAGCGCGGCCCGGAAGTCCGGCTCGCGCGGCATGACGACGCCGATGAGAAAGGCTCCGAAGAGCGCGTGGATCCCGATCCGCTCGGTCGTGAGCGCCGAGCCGATCAGCATGAGAAGGACGAAGGCGAGGACGTTCTTCGACGGCGTCGCGGTCGCGCCCCGCCCGATGATCCTCCGGACGGCGGGCCCGACGACGTACCACATGAAGCCGATGAACGCGGCGACCATCAGGACGGTGAGTCCGGAGGACGCGATGCTCTGCGCCTTCCCGATGGCGACGATGATCGCGAGGATCGTCCACGCGGTGACGTCGTCGACGGCGGCGCACGTGATGGCGGTGCTGCCGAGCAGCGTGCGGGTGAGTCCCCTCTCCTCGAGGATCCGCGCGAGTACCGGGAAGGCCGTGATGCTCATCGCAATCCCGAGGAAGAGCGCGAAGGGCGCGAACGGGATTCCCGCCGGCGCGAGGCTCCGGTAGAGGCCGAGAGAGAGGACGACGCCGAGGAAGTAGGGCAGGAGGATGCTGGCGTGGCTCACCATGAGGGCCGTGTGCGCGACCGCGCGCAGGCCCTTGAGGTCCAGCTCGAGCCCCACGACGAACATGAAGAGCAGAACCCCGACCTCGGCGAGGAGCCTCAGGGTGCCGAGCGAGCGGGCGGGGAAGAGCGACGCCGAGATGCCCGGTGCGACCCAGCCGAGCAGCGACGGGCCGAGGAGAATGCCCGCCACGATCTCGCCGATGACCTTGGGCTGCCCGATGCGCGCCGAGAGCCGGCCGCATAGCCGGGCCGCGACGACCACGACGACGATCTGCGTCAGGAGGGTGGCGAGGGGAGTGGCGGCGCCGGACTCGGCCGACACGGCGGGCGGGGCGGCGTCACGCCCCGCCTCGAGACGCTTGCCGAGGCCCAGGACCGCGACGATCGCGCCGACGAGGACGACGACGATCGCCAGATAGGGAAAGAGAATCCGCCGCACGGCCGCCGATCCTAGCGTAGCCAGAATCGCCGGCGGCCGCGGACGGCCGTGTCAGGCTCGCCTACTTCTCCTTCTCGTGGCCGTGCTCGTTCTTCGGCGACTGGGCCTTCTCGCCCTGCGGCGGGGCGGCGGCATGCTGAGGTTTCTCCGCGCGCCCGGGAGGCGCCGCGTGCTGGACTGGCGCCTGCTGTGGGGGCGACGTGAGCACGCGTTCGCGAGCGGGCGCGGTCTGCTCATGAGACACGTCCCGCTTCTGCGGCGGCGCGGACGCACCCTCGCGCGTGCGAATCGCCCTTTCGTTCGGCACCGGCCTCTCGGGGACCACCCGCGCCTTCTCGTGCGCCACCTGGGATCCTCCGTGCTTCGCGGTCGCGTCCTGCCCGCCTTGCCGCGGCGCTGCCAAGGTCTCGTGCGCGTCCTTCGCGGGGCGCGGCGACGCGATGAACCTTGCTCTCTCGGCGGCCGGCGCGATCACGTTGCTCCGCCCGCCCCGGAGCCCGGCGTCGAGCGGCACGGCCTTCGTGTGCGCGTCCCCGAGGCTCACTCTCGCGATCTTTCTCTGCGTGGCGCGCTCCACCTGCACGACGGTCGGGCCGCCGCTCGTCAGCACGCCGCCCGACGCAGCGAACCGCGTCACGGGCCTCGTCCGCGCGAGGAGGATGGCGTTCTGCGTTGCGGGCACGCGCACCGTCCCCACGTTCACGCCGACGAATCGCGTCGCGGGCACGAAGACATACGACGAGCGCGAGACCGTCACGGGGGACCCAACGTAGCCGGAAACCCCGACGCTGAACGACGGCGGGACCGGCGCCCATCCGATGTCGTTGTCGCCGACGTACCACGTCACCCATGCCGGAGCCCAGATCGTGCCCGGGATCCAGACCCATCCGTAGGCGCTCGTTCGGCTCCACGTGCCGTAGTGGTACGGGTCACCGCCCCAGGGATCGTACGAGACCCAGGTCCAGCCGTTTTCGGTATAGAGCCACTCCCCGTTCAGGTAGGGCTGCCAGTTCCGATCGATTCCGTGGGGCCGCCAGCAACGGCCGTAGCTTCCCACCGTGACCCAGTCACCGCGAGGGCTCAGCGTGTCGTAGAAGAAGGAAATGCTGACGCCGCCGCTTGCGTTCGCGCGGCTCGGCGGCGCCGCGAGAGAAACGGACAGAGCGAAAAGGAGGAGGGGAAGAACGCGCCTGCTCATCTCTCGATCTCTCCTTTGAGATCCAGACCGAAGAGACGCAAGCCGTGCGCCAGGCGCGGCTCAGCCGTGCCCGGCGGCGACTTTTTCGAGTTTCTTCCTATCTCTTGATGGCCTTGCCGAGCCCCGTGACGGCCTCGCCGATCTTTCGGAAGGCCATTCCGAATGCCTCCTCGACCGCACCGTAGGTGCGCTCGAAGGCTCCCTCTTTCTCCATGCGGCGGTTCCCGGTCACCGCCCCCACAGCGTGTTTCATCCGGCCCTTCTGGTTCCGGACCTTTCCCTGTACTTCGCGCTTGTTCATGACCTTACCCTCCTTCTGCCGGCGCCCTCGAGGCGCGCCGCGTTCGTCAACGCCGCCTCAGCGCTTCTCTTCCTCGGCCGGCGGCTTCTTTTCCTTTTTCTGATCCTCGGCAGCCTTTCGCTTCGCTGCGGCCTGCTGGTCCTTGGCGTCTGACTGCACCTTGCGGGCGCTCTCGGCCTGTTGCTGCTGCTTCTGGGTATCAACCGCCTGCCGCTGCTGTTTCTGAGCGTCGATCGCCTGCTGCTGTTGCTGCGCCTTGCGGGCGCTCTCTGCCTGTTGCTGCTGCTTCTGGGTATCAACCGCCTGCTGCTGTTGCTTCTGCGCCTTGCGGGCGCTCTCTGCCTGTTGCTGCTGCTTCTGGGTGTCGACCGCCTGCTGCTGTTGCTTCTGCGCCTTGCGGGCGCTCTCGGCCTGTTGCTGCTGCTTCTGGGTATCAACCGCCTGCCGCTGCTGTTTCTGAGCGTCGATCGCCTGCTGTTGCTGCTGCACCTTGCGGGCGCTCTCGGCCTGCTGCTGCTGATTCTTCTGGGCGTCGACCGCCTGCTGTTGTTGCTGCTCCGGCGCGGGCGCGCTCCTCGCCTGGCCCGGATGAACGGCGCGCGTCACGGGGACGGGCGCGGGGCCCGCACCTTTCGCGTTCTTGGGCGCGAGTGTGACGTGACCCCCGTCGACGACGACCGAGCGGGTGGGCCGGATGGCCTGGCTCGCGACCGGAAGGCGCGCGGCCTGCGCGGGAGCCACGGGCGCGCCACGGTTCTCCTTGATGAGGCTTGCCTTCTCGCGGAACGGAGCCGGCGCCGGGGGCGGCGCGAGACGCGTGACGACGGCACGGGTCAAGGCTGCGGCCGGCGGGCGCGGTGCCGAGCCGGCCCTTTGCGTCGAGACGCGGATCGAGGAGGCGAGCGGGACGACCTGGATCGGTCCGCGGACGACGGGCGCCGCGGTGATCTCACGCACGGTCCTCGCGTCGCGGATCAAATTCGTCCCGACCGGCGCGCCCGAAACGAACGTGTTCTGGTTGACGACCGTCACGTACGTGCGGTTCACGTAGGTCACGTTCGTGACGCTCGTGGCGCGCGCGCCGGACCCCCACCACGGGACGAACGGATCGCGCGGCGCCAGCGGGAACCAGCCCACGTACCCGCCGGCGCCTCCGGGTCCTCCTCCCCCCGAGACGGAGAGAGAGAAGCCCGGGCCGCCGACGAAGGCGACGAGCGCCGGCGCGTAGCGGACCGTCCGGACGTCCGGCCCCACCGGAACCCAGTACCAGCGCGACTGCGACGTGACCCAACGCCCGTAGTGATAGGGAGCCCAGCCCCAGGGCTCGTTCGAGACCCAGCTCCAGCCCCAGGGATCCTGCCAGGTCCATCGCCCGGCGCGGTACGGCTGCCAACCGGCCGCGACGTTCGCGGGGCTCCAGCACGTGCCGTAGCCCGCAACCTGTGACCAGCGTCCGTACTGATTGAGATCGTCGACGCCGGAAACGTCCTGGTTCACGTAACGGCCGGCATCACGGAAGCGTTGCGAGCGCGTCTGGACCCACTGGTCCCAGGAGTCCCGGCGCGGGAGCGCGGTCACGTCATAGACCGGAGAGTCGATGCCGTCGATGGCCATCAGCTGGCCTGCCCCGAGCGGCACCTCGCCACCGGCCGCCGCCACGTACGCGTGCCCGCGGTTGACGATGACGCGCGTATTGCCGTCGCGGTCGACGTCGATCCGGTAATCCCCCGGGCGGTCGAACGTGATTGCGGAGTTCGGGGTATCGACCTCGAAAGACTCGCCGGAGTCGACGCGCCGGATGTGGAACGAGGCGGCCCCGATCCCCAACGAGAACTGCTTCACGTCGAGCGTGAGGTTCAGAGCAGCGAGGTCCGTCTCCGGCGCGAGGTAGATCGCGCCGCCCTCGGTCTGGAGCTCGAGGCGCGAGCCCTTCGCCGTATAGAGACGATCGCCCAGCGTCATCGGGAAGTTGAGCGACGCGGGTTGCCAGGCGTCCGGGTCGTCGCCGCGGCTGTACGAGACCTGCCCGGAAAAGTACGCGACGCGTACGACCGTCTGCGGGATGTCGTCGCCGTCCGGCGCCTGCGCCTGCGAGACCGACGCGAGAGCGAGCGTGCCCAGCAGCGCGAGGAACGCGCGGCCCCGAATGAGTGTTCTCTTCATGTTTCAAGCCTCCTATGGGACTTGACGTGGCGCTCGGGGCTGGAGCCGGGAGGCGCGCACGATGAACCGGTTCGGCGCGTGCCCGACCCACCCGAAGGGATAGCAGGTCACGAGCGTGAGGACGGCGTCGCCGGTCGGGTCGAGGATCTGCGTCGCCTCCGGCGCGACGACCGCGGTCGAGTCCACGCGGTACTCGTAGCGATGGCCGGCCGTGCGGATCCGGATCGTGTCGTCGACCCGGATGTGCTTGAGCGCGCCGAAGAAGGAGTCCCGGTGACCCGCGAGCGCCATGTTCCCGCGCTCGCCGGGCCGCGCCGTCCCGGGGACGTGCCCCACCGCGACGGCGAGAGTCCTGTCGTCGTCACCCTCCCGCACGATCGCCGAGACACCGATCCGCGGGATCTCGATCCGGCCGAGGACGAGCGGATCGGCGTCGGGAGCCGGCCTGGACGGCCCGGTGGACGTCAAAACCGCCGATGACTGCAGGCCGTGCGCCGACGCGGCGGCTTCCCGTTCCATGTCGGAAAAGGCGCGCCCCTGGCGCGCCTGGTAGACCCGGGTGTTGACGATCGCGAGGAGAGCCACGCCGAGAAGACAGAGGCCGATCACGCCGAGCGCGATCCCGGCCCGGTGGAACCACCGCGCGATGCCGGACCTCGTCACGCCGCCCGGTTCGCGAGTGCGCGGAGCCCGAAAGCGCCGCCCAGAGACAAGAGCCCCAGCGCGGCGAAGAGCGGAACATGGCTCGCTGTCGCCGGCAGCGCGACGGGACGGGCCTCTGCCACCACGGCGGCCGGCGCCGGCTCAGGCGCCTTCTGAACCACGACCACGGGCGCCTCGTACGGCTTCACCTGCTGCTCCGGCGTCACGATCGTGAGGGGCACGGTCTTGTATTCGGCTTCCTTTGCATCGTCGGGGATCGCGATCACGGGTTCCCTGGCCGCGGCCGCGAGCTCCATCGCACGCCGCTTCGGATAGACGATGTCCTGACCGTTCGTCGTGTCGCGGGCGAACCACGTGCGAAGCGCTTTGGGCTGGCCCGCGGCGTTCACATAGTAGATGTAGCGGCTCGACGGGAAAGCCTCGCCCTCCCGGATCGGATGCGGCGTGGCGAGGACGAGGGCGAAGACCTCCGTCTGCTCCACGTTCGAGACCTTGACCACGTTACGGTTGGAATCGAGCGCCACGACCTTGATGAGGTACGTTCCGGGCGGCAGGGTGAAAGCCCCGACTTCGAGCGGCTCCGTCACGGCGAAGGTCGAGTTCTCCCTGTCGATTTGCGCCTCCGCGGGCGTCGATACGACCCCGAGGAGCGTCGCGAACGTGCCCAAGGCCAGGCCGGTCATCAGCTTCTTCATCTCGGAACCTCTTCTTTCTCTTTGATGTCGATGGACTTCGGAGAGACCGGAGACGGTCCGGCAGCCGAATGAGCTCACTTGAGAAGGTCGACGACCTTCTTGACGCCTTCGATCGAACGGGTCTTCTTGATCGCGGCCTTCGAGGTCTCGGGGTTGTCCAGCTTTCCGCGCAGGCTGACGACGCCGTCGACGACCTCGACCTCGATCTTGAGCGCGTTCGCGCCGATCTCGGTCAGAAGGATGCCCTTGACCTTCATCTCGAGCGCCACGTTCTTCACGGAGGCTTCGCTTGCGGCCACCGGCCCCGCGGCGTCCTTCACCGTCACCTTGTTGTCGACCTTCTTGATCCCGTTGACCGACAGGGCGACCTCTTCGGCAAGCCCCTGGCTGGGCGACTTCGCCACCTCCCCGGTAAGCGTGGCTGTCTCGCCGGAGACAGAGACCGTGATTCGGAGGGCGTCGGCGCCGAGCTTGTCGATCAGCTTGGCCTTGACGGAGGTGGCATGGAGCGCCTCGGAGACCTCCGCCTCGCGCTCGCCCGTGGCGTTCGCTGGCGACGCCGAGAGGAGCCATGTGAGGGAAAGAGCCGCTGCGAGGATCGGAACTAAGTTCTTTTTCATTGCCTGAGTCTCCTTCGG
>DASVJU010000010.1:0-15014 GCA_036385755.1 Thermoanaerobaculia bacterium | reverse complement strand
TCGGCTGCTACTTCGGCGGGATGCTCGCCCGCGCGGGAGCGCACGTCACGCTGATCGGCCGCTCGCCCCACGTCGAGGCGATCGCGGCGGACGGCCTCCTCCTCGACACGTTCAGCTTCTCGGGCCGCGTGATCGTGGAGGCGTCGCGCGACCCCGCCGCGGCCCGGGGCGCGGAGCTGGTTCTCTTCGCAGTCAAGACGTACGACACCGAGACGGCCGCGCGCGCCCTCGCTCCGCACCTCTCGGACGGCGCGACGGTCCTGAGCCTCCAGAACGGCGTCGAGAACGCGGCGATCCTCCGCGCGGTGACGAGCCGCGACGCGTTTCCGGCCGTGGTCTGGGTCGCGGCCGAGATGACGGCCCCCGGGGCGCTCACGCATGCGGGCCGCGGCGACCTCGTGATCGGCGACGAGACACCGGCCGCGAAGGGGGCGTCCGGGAGAAGAAGGGCGCTCGACTCCGCGGCCGCGCTCTTCGCCGGGGCGGGCGTGCCGTGCGCCGTGTCGGAGAACATCGCGGCGGAGCTCTGGGCGAAGCTCGCGGCGAACTGCGCGTTCAATCCCGTCTCGGCGCTCTCTCGCGCGCGGTACGCGCGCATCGGCGCCTCGCCCGGCGGGCGGCGGCTCCTCGAAGAGGCCGTCGGAGAGGTCCTCGCGGTCGCGGCCGCGAGCGGTGTCGCGATGGAGGGGCAGGACGCCCTCGGCGCGACGCTGAAGCTCGCGGACTCGATGGCAGAGGCGACATCTTCGACCTCCCAGGACCTCGCGCGCGGACGCCGCACGGAGATCGACGCCTTGAACGGATTCGTCGCGCGCCGTGGCGAGGCGCTTGGTGTCCCGACGCCCGTCAACCGCACGCTGGCAGCGCTCGTGAAGCTTCTCGAGGACGCGCGCCCGTGACGGCCTCCCCGCGCGCCGCGCAGTCGATGGAAGACGCCCTCGGACTCCTGGCGGAAACAGGCCCCGAGTACAACGGCGGGCTCGCAAACCACGGGCCGATGGCGGCCGAAGCGCTCGTCGCGCTCGGACGGTTCGACGCCGTGGTGCCGTGGGTGACGCGTTACCGTCGCCTCCTCGAGGCGCGTCCGTCCGGATCGCGCCCCATCGGCGACGCCTGGTCCGACGCGCTCGGCATCCGCGGGCGCGTCGCCGACTGGAGCGCGTTCTTCGGGCGCGAGGTGAAGGAGAGGCCGTGGCGCGAGGTTCTTGCCACCTGGGTCCCGCGCCTCTCACCTGGGATGATCGCCGCGGCGTTCCACGGCGTGATCCGGACCGGCCATGCCGCCCGCAGCCTCGCGGTCGAGGAATCGGCGGCTCGCCGCCGCGAGCTGGCGGAAGGTCTTGCGTACTGGGCCGCGAACTACCACGCGCTGCCCGAGGCGCGGTCGGGCGCGCGGGCGGGGCGCCGCCCGTCGCAAGCGCTCGCGGACGTGCCCGGCGTTCCGGCCGCGGATCAGGTCACGCGCGGCAACATCACGGACCGGCTCCAACCCGTCGAGCGCTTCGGCCCGTTCGTAGCGGCGGCCGATCTCGTCGACGCGACCGGCGACGCGTCCGTGTTCCTGTCGGATCTCACGGAGACCTTCGCCGGCGTCTTCCTCGCGAGCGTCCCTCCTGGCAGCCTCATCACGTTCATCCACGGCGTGACCGGGCCGAGCGCGGTCAGGCTCCTGCTGCCGCACCTCGATCCCGCAGCGCGCGCCGCGGCTCTGCGCTACGCCTGGCAGGGCGCGGCGGCCCTCTACTCCGGGTTCTCGGGCAAGGCGCCCGCTGCTTCGGGCGACAGGGTTCCGGAGCGCGCCGATCTCGTCGACCGCGCGATCGCGACGGGCGACGAGCACGCGATCAAGTTCACGGAGGCGTGCCTGCGCGAGCACGCCCTGAACCCGAAGCCGGTGTACCTCGTCGCGGCTCTCCACGCGGTACACCTGCTCGGCTGACGCGCTCCACGCTCTTCAGCGCCCGTCGACGGCCTTCTTGTAGGCGGAAAGATGCCGGATGGCGGCCGGGCCGTTCCCGAGCTTCTCGTACAGGAGGCCGAGGTTGTAGTGGGCGTCGGCGAACGCTGCGTCGGACCCGAGCGCGCGCTCGTAGGCGTCCGCAGCTTCTTGGAGATGGCCGCGGTCCTCGAGGGCGACGCCGAGGTTGAACGCGGCCGCCGCGTGCTTCGGCTTCGAGGTGAGGGCGATCCGGTAGTGCACCTCGGCCGCGCCGGTCTTTCCTTCTTCGTGGAGGAGGCGGCCGAGGTTCACGTGCGCGTCTGCGTGATGCGGCTCCAGCTCGACGGCGCGGCGGTACGCGTCGCGCGCATCGGCGGGAGAAGACGCCTCCACGTCGCAGCCGAGGCGATACCAGTCGTCCGCGCTCAGCCGGTCCCCGTCCTGCCGCGCTTCCTCGGCGGCCCGCTTCGCGAGCGGGGCGGCGGCCATCGCGAGGTCGGCCACGGCGAAGTCGAAGAGAGTCTGCCCGGACTCGGGGTTCCAGGCGGCCGCACCGTCCTGCACGACGACGCGCCGGCCGTCGGCAGCGATGCGGACACCCGTGAGGGGCCGGCCCTCGGGGAGCTGGCCGCGGAGTTTTCTGAGCGCCCGCCGCACCGTGGCCGCGGGGACCTTCGCCTCCGCGAGCCCCTTCGCGGTGCGCAGCAGGACGAGATCCTGGAAGCCGAAGCGAAGAGCGGGGGAGACCTCGAGGTCCATCCATTCCGCCCAGGCCTTCACGCGCGCGAGAGGAACCCCCAGCATCGCGGCGGCGTCGCGCGCGGCATAGCCCTTCGCATGCGGCATCTTTGGATCCGTCAGGCCCTTCAGGCCCGGGACGCCTTCTTCCCGTTGCCCACGGCACGGAGGGCCCGGGGCCTCGCTTCGCCCGCATCCGCGCGCGCCGCGGGCTTCCGCTCGGGCTTCGCGTCACGAGCGGCGTCCGCCTTCGACGCGCCCTTTCGGCCGCCGCGCGCCGCGAGGCTCGCCTTGAGAGCCTCCATCAGGTCGATGACCTGGTTCTTCGGCGCCTCGGGCGCCGAAGCGGAGATCTCCTGCCCGTCGATCTTCCGGCGGATCAGACCCTCGACCCGTTCCTTGACCTCGTCCTTGTAATTCTCGGGGTGGAACTCGTCGGTCGCGATCTGATCCGTGAGCATGATCGCGAGCTTCAACTCTGCGTCTTTCACGGCGACCTCGGGCACGCCCACGTCGGCGAACGAGCGGACCTCGTCCGCGTAGTTCAGCTGCTGCATCATGAGCCCGCCTTCGTGTCCGGTCACGGGCCGCACGACGACGAGGTACTGCTTGCCGCGCGCCGCGTACTTCGCGAGGCCGCACCGGCCGGTTTCGGTCATCGCTTTCGCGAGGAGGCCGTAAGCCTTGTCGCCGCCCTTGCCCGGCGACAGGTAGTAGCCCTTGTCGAAATAGACGGGGTCGATCTTCGCGAGCGGGACGAACTCCATGATCTCCATGACCTGGTTCGCCTGCTCTTCGAGGGCCTTCAGCTCGGCCGGCGTGAAGACGACGTACTGACCCTTCTCGAACTCGTAGCCCTTGACGATGTGGTCGCGCTCGACGACCTCGCCGTCCTTGCTGCAGACGAGCTGCTGCTTCACGCGCGCGTTGTCCTCGTCGTGGAGCATGTTGAAGGAGATCGCCGCCTTCGACTCGCTCGCGGAAAACAGGTTCACCGGGATCGAGACGAGGCCGAAGGAGATGGTGGCCGTGCCGTTCGGTCGTAGTGCCATAGGCATCGATTCTACGCTCCTCGACGCGACGGCTTCTCAACCGGCCTCACGGCGCTGTTGAAGTTCCTCAAGAGCCGCGCGAGCGGTGCATCGCACGGAGCGGGTCTTCCTTCACTGCCCGTCGTCGAGCGGGCTCCAGACCGCGGAGGCGATCTTCCAGCCGCCGGCTCCGGCCTCGAGGCGCACGTCGAAGCTCCACCGCGACGAGCGCGGGAGGAGTCCGTCGAGCCCGCCCACGGCGCGCGGTTTGCCCGACATCTGCACCCTGAACTTCGCGTGCGCAGCGGCGGGCCCGCGTTCGACGGCGAGATTCGAGAGTGTGAGCGAAAGGGACTCGTAGGCGCCGAGGTACCGCCGCACGAGCGCGGCCGCGTCCGCCTTGCCTCCACCCTCGCCGTCGCGGAACCCCTCGGCGACGCGGGCCAGGACGCCGTCCGCGTCGCGCTTTTCGGCGGCGGTAACGGCGCCCTTCAGGCACTCGGTCACGGGATCCCGGGGCGCGCCGCAGGACGAGAGGAAGAGGCAGGCGACGGGAATGGCAGCGCGGCGCAGTCGCATCGCCCGGGATCTTAAGCGCGCCGCGCGGTCAGACGCGCTGCGGGACTCCCCGTTCAAAGCAGTCGGTCGGAATCTGTGTTTCGGTCCTTCACTCGGCGGTCGTCGGGTCGATCCGACTCTTGACCTCGGAGACGCGGTTCGCCGGAAAGCCGCCGCGCGAGGCGTGCTCCCGGACTGCCGCCTCGTTCGGCGCCACGTAGATGCAGTAGATCCGGTCGGGCGTCACGAAGCTCTCCACCCACTGGATGGACGGGCCCATGGCAGTGAGCACGGCGCACGACTTCTGGGAGATTGCGTGGAGCTCGGCACCGGAGAGCGCTCCGACTCCGGGAATGTCTCGTTCGATCACGTATTTTGGCATTGAGACTCCTTCTCCGTTTGTTGACCGGGGCGGACTATAGATCAGACAGGGCTTCAGGCCGGGACGACGACGACCGGAATCGGGCACGCGGCCAGGATCTTCTGCGTCGTGCCGCCGAGGAGCCCGGACAGTCCGCCGCGGCCCGTTCGGCCCATGACGACGAGGTCGAAGCCCTTCGCGGCGCGCAGGATCTCGCGGCTTGCGCGGCCGGAAACGAGGCGCGTCTCGAGCGCCCCCGAGCGCGCGCCGAGCCCGGCGAGGCGCACGGCGTAATGACTCTTCATCGCGGAGGGGAGCGCGGGCGACGACCCTTCGAGGAGGTCCTCGCGCCCTTCGGCGATCGCGGCGCGGACGTCGGAGATCGGACGGACGTGGAGGAGCGTGAGCGATGCGTCCATCCGGTCCGCCAGCCGCCTCGCTTCCCGCAGCGCCTTCAGGGACGTGGGCGAGAAGTCGACCGGGACGAGGACGGCGAACGTGTGTCGGGCCATGAAGGAATCCTATTTCAATCTTTCGGTCCTCGTCACGAGAGCCTTGCCGGCTTCGACGGTCGCGAGGGCGACGAGGGACATCCCGAGGACGCGCAGCCAGTCCGCCGGAGACAAGGGCTCCGTCAGGAGCACGGACGCGAGCGGCTGCCAGTGGAGTGCAAGCGCCTGTAGCGAGAGGCCGCCGGCGAGCGCGAGCCAGAACGCGGGGGCGAGGCTCGACCGCATCAGCCAGAACGGCTGCCTGTCCGAGAGCGTCGCGAATGCCTGGGCGAGGAGCGTGAGGGCGAGCGTCGCCATCACGAGCGTCTGGCCGCGCGGCCCGTCGTGGCGCCCGCCGCCGGCGGTGTAGCTCCAGAGGACGACCGCGGCCACGACGGCGCTCTTCAAGGCGGTGCGGCCGGTCGCTCCCCAGGTCAGGAGCGGCTCTTTCGGGTCGCGCGGGGGGCGCGTCATCACCCCCCGCTCGCCCGGAACGAGGACGAGAGCGACCGCGGGAAAGATGTGGACGACGAGGTTCAGCCACAGGAGCTGAAGCGGGCTCATGGGCAGCGGTAGATTCGTGACGACCGAAACCAGCATGACGACGATCGTCGCGAGGCTGCACAGCAGCAGGAAGTGCACGGCGCGGCGGATGTTCGCGTAGATCTGCCGTCCCTCGGCGACGGCGGCCGGAAGCGTCGCGTAGTCGCCGCTCGTGACGACGAGGTCGGAGGCCGCACGCGCGACGTCCGCCGACCCGAGCCCGATCGCGATTCCGATGTTCGCCGCTTTCAACGCGGGCGCGTCGTTGATGCCGTCTCCCGTCATCGCGACGATCCGGCCGGCATCGCGGAGCGCCTTCACGATCGAGAGTTTGTCCTCGGGCGTGACGCGCGCGAAGACGGCGGTCTTCCGAAGGTCCTCCCACCGGTGCTCCTCGACGTACCGGGCGAACTCCGCCGAATCGAGACAGAGATCTCCGGGCCCGGCGATCGCGAGCTCGTTCGCGACGGCCATCGCCGTGCCCTTCTGATCCCCGGTGACCATGACGGTGCGGATTCCGGCGTTCCGCAGCGCTTCGATGGCGCCGCGGACGTTCGCGCGCGGCGGGTCGATGAGGCCGACGAGGCCCGTCCACGTGAGCGCCTCCTCGGCCGCTTCGAGCGGACCTTCCGGGTCGAGCCGCCGGTACGCGAGCGCGAGAACGCGGTAGCCCGACTCCCCGAGCGAATGGGCGCGGGCGAGCAGGCGCTTGCGGCCCTGTGCGTCGAGCGGCTCCTCGGCTCCACGCACGAGGGCGCTGGCGGCTCGCGCCGCCACGACCTCGGGAGAGCCCTTCACGAACGACCACGAGCGGCCCTCGGCGTCGCGCGCGACGACCGCCATGCGCTTGCGCGCGGACGAGAACCCGATCGCGCCCACGCGGTGGAAGGATCCGGCGTCGATTCTTCCTTTGCTCGCGAGCGCGAGGAGGGCTCCCTCCGTGGACGAGCCGTGAACGTGCCAGCCTTCATGGGACTCGAGCCGCGCGTCGTTGCAGACGGCGGCGATCTCGAGCAGCCGACGGAGAGCCGGGTCTTCGCCGGGCACTACGGAGCGGCCGCCTTCGAGAAACTCCCCGGAAGGCTCGTAGCGCGCGCCCGTGACGTCGAAATCGCGGTCGGGAAGGACGACGCGCGTCACCCGCATGACGTTCTCGGTGAGCGTGCCCGTCTTGTCCGTGCAGATGACGGACGTGCAGCCGAGCGTCTCGACCGACGAGAGCCGGCGCACGAGGCTGTCGGCCTTCGCCATCCGCCGGACCCCGGCCGCCAGCGCGATCGTCGTGACGGCCGGCAGGCCCTCGGGGATTGCGGCGATCGCGAGGAGGACGCCCGTTTCGAGCATGAGCCAGAACGGACGGTCGCGCAAAAGACCGAGAATCGTCACGAGAGCCGAGAGCCCGATGGCCAGGAGCGCAAGCCGCCGGCCGAGCTGCTCGGCCTGCTTCTCGAGCGGCGTCTCCTCGCGGTCCTGGCCGGCGACGAGCCTTCCGATGCGGCCGAGCTCCGTCCCTCCCCGGATTCCGGTCACGACCATGCGCCCCCATCCGCTCACGAGAGTCGTACCGGCGTAGGCCATCGAGGCGCGGTCGGGCAGCGGGGAAACGGCTTCAACCGGGTCCGGCGACTTCGTGACGGGGACACTCTCGCCGGTGAGCGCGGACTCGTCGGCCTTGAGGTCGCGAACGGCGGCGATACGTCCGTCCGCGGCCACGATCTGGCCGCCCGTCAGGACGACGAGATCGCCCGGCCTGAGGTCGTCCGCGGGGATCTCCCGCTCGAGGCCTCCGCGCACGACGCGCGCCGTCGGAGCGGAAAGCGTCCGGAGCGCATCGAGGGCGCGCTCGGCGCGGTAGTCGGTGATGAAGCCGAAGACGACCGAGAAGAGGACGGAGGCCCCGATCGCGAGCGAGTCGCCGACATGGCCGAGCGCCAGCATGACGGCGGTCGCGGCAATCAGGACGAGGATCACGCCGCCCTTGATCTGGTTCCAGAGGATGCGCCCCGGACTGCGCGCGTCTGCGGCAGGGGAATCGTCGGCCGGTCCGGGAGGCAGGGCGTCGGGAGACAGACCCGTCTCGAGATTCGTGCGAAGCTCCCGGGCGACGTCCTCGACGCGCTGCGCGTGCCAGGCGGGGGCCGGCAACGCGCTCAAGGGCGAATCCGGTTCGGGCTTGCGCACGGCGGCGGTCCTCGGGGAGGAGCGTACTCCGGCGCACCCGTACCGGCGCGGGATGAGACATCCGCATCATCGACAGGCCCGGGCCCTCTGGGGGTATACTCTTGAAGATGCGACTCAGTCTCATGACTGCCACCCCCGCCGTGCGGAACCCCGCGAGCCTCGACGATCTCGCGGTCGGCGAATCGGGGGTGGTTTCCTCGATCGACCTGCCCGAAGGCGACGCCCAGCGTCTCATGGAGCTCGGGTTCCTCCCGGGCAGCGTGATCGTGGCGGCGCGGAGCGCCCCCGGCGGGGACCCACGCGTCTATCGCGTGGAGGGGACCGAGTTCGCTCTGCGCGGCGAAACGGCGAAGCACATCCGGCTCGACGCCTCCTCGGTCATTCGCGCGGCGAAGGAAGGGCGATGAGCGCCTCGCCCTCGTCCTGTCACGGCTGCCCGGTTGCCGCGCTTCCCGTGCGCCGGCCCGCGCGGCTCGTCGGACTCGTGGGCCCGCCGAACTCCGGCAAGTCGACGCTCTTCAACCGGCTCACAGGGCTCCGCCAGAAGGTCGCGAACTACCCGGGCGTGACGGTCGAGGAGCGCCGGGGCCGCGCCCGCCTCGACGGCGAGACCGAGGTCGTCCTGATCGACCTTCCGGGCGTCTACAGCCTGACCCCGCGCTCGGAGGACGAACGTGTGACGCGCGACGTCCTCGCGGGAGAGATGGCGGGGCAGCAGAAGCCCGATGCGATCCTCCTCATCCTCGACTCGACGAACCTCAAGCGCCACCTCGTCCTCGCGGCGCCCGTTCTCGCCCTGGGCCTGCCGACGCTCGTGGTCCTCAACATGGCCGACGAGCTCGAGGCCCGCGGCGGGTCCCTGGACCCGGCGGCGCTCGCCGAGCAGCTCGGCACGCCCGTCGCGCTCGTGAGCGCAGCGAAGGGCGAGGGCATCGAGACCGTGTACGAGTTTCTCAAGGGCGCCATCGGCGTCCCGCGCGCGCTCGACCTGCCCGCGCTCGCCGACATCCCGAAATGCCGCCAGTGGGCCGTCCGCGTGGGCGACGGGGCCGGCTATGCGGCGCCGGCGCCGCCCATCTGGACGCGCCGCCTCGACGCCGTTTTCCTGCACCCCGTCGCGGGACCGCTCATCTTTCTCGCCGTGGTGATCGCGGTGTTCCAGACGATTTTCTCGGCGGCGCGGCCCCTCATGGACGCCGTCGACCATGCGGTGTCGGCTTCGGGCTCCTGGCTCTCGGGCGTTCTGCCCGCCTCCGCGCTCAAGTCGCTTCTCATCGAAGGGGTATGGAGCGGCGTCGGTTCCGTCATCGTGTTCCTTCCGCAGATCCTGCTGCTCTTTCTCTTCATCGGCCTTCTCGAGGACTCGGGGTATCTCGCGCGCGCGGCGCTGATCGCCGACCGCACGATGCGGAAGGCGGGCCTCCAGGGGAAGTCGTTTCTGCCGCTCCTCTCCGCCTATGCCTGCGCCGTGCCTGCCGTCCTCGCGGCCCGGACGATCGAGAACAAGCGCGACCGCATCGCGACGATCCTCATCGCGCCTTTCATGACCTGCTCGGCGAGGCTGCCCGTCTACACGCTCATCATCGCGGCCTTCATCCCGGAGCGGCCGATTCTCGGGCTCTTTCTCGGCACGCGCGCGGCGGCGATGCTCGGGCTCTATCTCCTCGGCTTCCTCGCCGCCTTCGGCACGGCGCGGCTTCTGAAGTCGTCCGTCCTGAAGAGCGACGGGGCGCCGTTCCTGCTCGAGATGCCGCCCTACCGGCGCCCCACGCTTCGGCAGATCGTTCTCCGGATGTACGACCGCGCGAAGATCTTTCTCCGCCGCGCCGGCACGGTGATCCTGGGCGTCGCGGTCGTGCTGTGGATTCTCGCGCACCTGCCGCTCTCGGGAGGGAAGATGCCGGAGATCGCGAACAGCGTGGCCGGCACG
Source organism: Thermoanaerobaculia bacterium (assembly GCA_036385755.1). GTDB lineage: Bacteria > Acidobacteriota > Thermoanaerobaculia > UBA5066 > UBA5066 > Fen-183. The sequence continues at coordinate 5,242 of DASVJU010000010.1, read as the reverse complement.
ATCGGCCGCCTGATCGAGCCGCTCGTGAGGCCGCTCGGATTCGACTGGCGGATCGGCATCGGCATCGTGATGTCTCTCGCGGCGCGCGAGGTCATCGTCGGCACGCTCGGCACGCTCTACGGCATGGACCCGAAGGCCGGAAGCGTTGGCCTGCAGGCCGCGCTCCGGCACGACCTCACGCCGGGCGGAGCGGTCGCGCTCCTCGTCTTCTTCGCGTTCGCGATGCAGTGCCTCTCGACGGTGGCCGTCGTGCGGCGTGAGACGGGCGGCTGGAAGTGGCCGGCCGTCCAGTTCGCGTACATGGGCCTTCTCGCGTACTCCGGCGCGTTCATCGCGAACCGGCTCGTCACGCTCTTCCTGGGCTGATCCTCAGGCGTCGGCTCGCTTCTTCCTCTCGGGGTGCTTTTCGGCCCGCGTGGCTTCCCATGCGGCACAGGCGGTGTCGCAGTACATCCCGAGATCCTGCATCGTGCGGCAGGCCTCGGTGCCGCATGCGGGACACTGGAGACACGTGTGGTGGCCGGAATCGACCGGGGCCACCGGCCTCGATCTTCGGGGGCTCGGGGCTGGGTTCGTCGTTCGGTTCACTGGGCACCTCCGCCGGGCGGCATCCCCAAAGGCAATATAAGACATATTACGCGTCGCGTCAACTCATTGCGTCATGCCGCGCTCCCGAGCCGGGTATATCCTCAAGCTGGCCGACTTACAGGCCGGAAAGACTTCGTGTCTGTCTTGCCGAAGATCATCCAGGGCGGTATGGGCGCCGGCGTCTCGAACTGGACGCTCGCGAACGCCGTGTCGCGCCTCGGGCAGCTCGGCGTCGTCTCGGGGACCGCGATCGACGTGATCCTCTCGAGGCGTCTGCAGGACGGCGACGCCGGCGGGCACATGCGACGCGCGATCGCCCGGTTTCCATTCCCGGAGATGGCGGGGCGCGTCCTCGCGCGCCATTTCGTCGAGGGCGGCCGGCCGGCGGGCGCGCCCTATCGGGCGATCCCGATGTACGCGCGAACCGGTTCGGCGCGCGAACTGATCGAGCTCTGCATTCTCGCGAACTTCGTCGAGGTCTTTCTCGCGCGCGAGGGGCATGACGGACCCGTCGGGATCAACTACCTCGAGAAGATCCAGCTGCCGGTGCTGCCTTCGATCTACGGGGCGATGCTGGCGGGCGTGACGGCCGTTCTCATGGGAGCCGGCATCCCGATCCGCGTTCCCGGCATCCTCGACGCCTTCGCCCTTCACAGGCCGGCAGAGTACGCGCTGAGCGTGACGGGCTCCGCGCCGGGCGACGACACGATGATGCGGTTCGCGCCGTCCGACTACTTCGAGGGCGCGCCTCCGGCGCTCACGAGGCCCGCCTTCTACCCGATCATTTCGTCGAACACGCTCGCGCTCACGCTCGTGCGCAAGGCGAACGGGCGCGTCGACGGCTTCATCATCGAGGGGCCCACGGCGGGCGGCCACAACGCGCCGCCGCGCGGCAAGCCGCCGCTCTCGGCGGCCGGCGAGCCCGTGTACGGAGAGCGTGACGTCGTCGACCTCGCGAAGCTGCGCGAGCTCTCTCTCCCATTCTGGCTGGCGGGCGGGCGCGGCACGGCCGAGGGGTTGCACGACGCGCTCGCGAGCGGGGCCGCGGGCATCCAGGTCGGCACCGCGTTCGCCTACTGCGCCGAGTCCGGGCTGGACGCAGCGACGAAGGAGCGCGTCCTGCGCCTCGCGACGTCCGGCGGCGCGCGCGTCTTCACGGATCCCGTCGCGTCGCCGACCGGCTTCCCGTTCAAGGTCGTCCAGCTCGAGGGCACGCTGTCGGGCGAGGCCGAGTACCTTGCGCGCACGCGCATCTGCGACCTTGGATACCTGCGCGAGCCGTACCGCAAGGACGATGGGTCGACGGGATACCGCTGCGCGTCTGAGCCCGTGGCCCACTACATCGCCAAGGGCGGCGGGGAGGAGAACGCGCAGGGCCGCAAGTGCCTCTGCAACGCGCTCATGGCCGACATCGGGCTCGGGCAGACGCGGGCCGGAGGCATCGGCGAGAAGACGCTCGTCACCTCGGGCGACGACGTCTCCGACGTGGCCCGCTTCCTTCAGCCCGGAGCGGCGTCCTACAGCGCCGCGGACGTCGTCGCGCGGCTGCTCGAAACCGCCTCGTAGGAGCCGTTTCCCGCGCGCTTGTGTCTCCGGCGCCCGAGCCACTGGTCCAAATGGTCCATGTAGACGTAGAAGACCGGCGTGACGTAAAGCGTGATCATCTGGGAGAAGAGAAGGTCGCCGACGACGGCGAGGCCGAGCGGTCGCCGCGATTCGGCACCCGCTCCGAAGCCGAGCGCGATCGGAAGCGTTCCCATGAGCGCGGCCATCGTCGTCATCATGATCGGACGGAAGCGCACGACACAGGCCTCGTAAATCGCTTCCTCGGCGCTCTTGCCCGAGCGGCGCCCTCCGATGGCGAAGTCGACCATCATGATGCCGTTCTTCTTCACGAGGCCGACGAGCAGGATGACGCCCACAAAGGCGTAGATCGAGAGCTCCACCTTGAAGATGAGGAGAGTGAGCAGCGCTCCGAAGCCGGCGAAGGGAAGAGCCGACAGAATCGTGAGCGGGTGCAGGAAGTCCTCGTACAGGATGCCGAGCACCATGTAGATCACGAGGATCGCGACGAGGAGGAGGAGCCCGAGTCCTTTCTGCGAAGCTTCGAACGCCTGGGCCGTCCCCTGGAAGCTCGTCTGAATGGTGGCGGGCAGAGTCGCGCGCGCCACCTTGTTGATCGCCGCCACCGCCTCGCCGAGCGAGATGCCGGGCGGCAGGTTGAAGGAGATCGTCACGGCCGGAAGCTGGCCCGTGTGGTTGACGGCGAGGGGTCCCACGGTCTTTTCGAGCTTCGTGATCGCCGAGAGAGGGATGAGATCGCCCTTCTTCGATCGCACATACAGGAGCTGAAACGCCGACGGGTCGCGCTGGAACTGCGGCAGGAGCTCCATGATCACCTGGTACTCGTTGTTGGGAGAGTAGATCGTGGAGATCTGGCGCGAGCCGTATGCCGTGTAGAGCGCGTTCTCGATGGATTCCGGCGTGACGCCGAGCGCAGCGGTCCGATCGCGGTCGATCGTGAGATAGGCGGTCGGGTTACGGAGCTGAAGGTCGCTGTTGACGTCCTGGAGACCCTTGATCCCGCGCATCTTCTCCTGGAGAAGAGGCGCGGTGAGGTAGAGGTCCTTCGTATCGGACGCCTGCAGCGTGAACTGGTACTGCGCCCGCGTGAGCGCTCCTCCCAGCCGGATCGGCGGGAGGTTCTGGGGATAGACCCGGATTCCGGGGATCTGCGCGAGCTTCGGGCGCAGCTCCTGGACGATCTGGTCGGCCGAGAGCTTGCGCTCGTTGCGAGGCTTCAGGCGCATGAAGAGCGTGCCCGAGTTTCCACCCTGGACGTTGTTGCCGCGGTTGCCGCAGCTCGACATGAAGCCTTCGACGTTCGGGTCGCCCCTCACGATCTCCGCGGCCGCCTGCTGGTGCTGGGCCATGGCCTCGAACGAGATGCCCTGCGCACCTTCGGTGGGGGCGAAGATCTGCCCGGTGTCGTCGCTCGGAATGAAGCCCTTCGGCACAATCCTGAAGAGCCAGACCGTGGCGAGGAGAATGAGAGCGGAAAAGGCCAGCATCAGCCGTTTCTGCCTCAGAGCCCACCTCAGGCCGCGCTCGTAGAAGGCGAGCGATGCGTCGAAAACGCGCTCGGAAGCCAGGTAGAGATGGCCGTGCCGCCTTGTCTCGTCGTGCGCCTTCAGGTAACGGGCGCAGAGCATGGGCGTGAGTGTCAAGGAGACGAAGCCGGACACGAGGATCGCGACCGCGATCGTGACCGCGAACTCGCGGAACAGCCGTCCGATGATCCCCCCCATGAAGAGCAGCGGAATGAACACCGCGGCGAGGGACAACGTCATGGAAAGGATCGTGAATCCGATCTCCTTCGTGCCGTTCAGGGAGGCCTCGAAGACCTTCTCACCCATCTCGATGTGCCGGACGATGTTCTCGAGGACCACGATCGCGTCGTCGACGACGAACCCCACCGAAAGCGTGAGCGCCATCAGCGACAGGTTGTCCATGCTGTAGCCGAGCGCATACATCGCGGCAAACGTCCCGGCGATCGAGAGCGGCAGAGCCAGCGACGGGATGATGGTCGCCGAAAGGTTTCTCAGGAACAGGAAGATCACCATGACGACGAGCGCGAGCGTCAGCCAAAGCGTGAACTTCACGTCCGAGACGGACTCCCGGATGGACTGCGAGCGGTCGAAGAGGATGTTGAGCTTCGCCGAGCCCGGGAGCATGCCCTGGAACACGGGGATCAGCTTCCGGATGTTCGAGACGACCTCGACCGTGTTCTCGCCGGGCTGCTTCAGGATCGCGAGGACGATGCTGCGAGTCGGGCCGTTCTTGTCGACGTACCACGACGCCGTCTTGTCGTTCTCGACGCTGTCGATGGCGCGGCCGATGTCCTTCACTCTCACGGGTGACCCGTTCCGGTAGGCGACGATGAGCGGCCCATACTCGGCAGCTTCCGTGAGCTGGCCTGTGGCTTGCACCGTGTACGCGGTGTTCGCGCCCCACAGCGTCCCGGTTGGAATGTTCACATTCGCGGCGGCGACGGCGGCAGAAGCCTCGTCGATTCCGATGCCACGGTAGGCGAGCGCGCGCGGGTCGACCTGGACGCGCACGGCGTATTTCTGCGCCCCATACACGAGCACCTGCGCGACGCCGGAGACCGTCGAGATGCGCTGCGCCATGATCGTCTCGGCATACTCGTCGAGCGTGGAGAGGGCGAGCGTCGGCGTCGTGAGGGCAAGGAAGAGAATGGGCTGGTCGGCCGGATTGACCTTCTGGTAAGTCGGGGGGCTCGGCATCCCGGGAGGGAGCTGGCGCGAGGCGGCGCCGATGGCGGCCTGCACGTCCTGGGCGGCCGCGTCGAGGCTCCGGTTCAGGCTGAACTGCAGCGTGATCTGGGTGACGCCGAGGATGCTCGTCGAGTTCATGTTGTCGAGGCCCGCGATCGTCGTGAACTGCTTCTCGAGGGGGGTTGCGATGGCGGAGGCCATCGTCTCGGGGCTCGCTCCCGGGAGCGCCGCAGTCACCTGGATCGTCGGAAAGTCCACGTTCGGCAGGTCCGAGACCGGAAGGAGCCGGTAGCCCACGATGCCGAAGAAGAGGATCCCCAACATCACGAGCGTGGTGGCGACCGGGCGCCGGATGA
>DASVJU010000009.1:0-27984 GCA_036385755.1 Thermoanaerobaculia bacterium | reverse complement strand
TCGTCGGCCGGCATGATTTTGCGAGCTTCGCGGAGAACGCCGAGGGCCACGACTCCACGCTCGTGGAGGTCGCGTTCGCGCGCGTGGAGACGCCGCCCGACGCGCCCGATCTCATTTTCTTCCGCATCGGCGCTTCGCACTTCCTCTGGAAGATGGTGCGGCGCCTCACCGGCACGCTTCTCGAGGTGGGCCGGGGGCGGCTCGACGCGGCAGGCGTCCGCGCGCTCCTCGAGAGCCGCTCCGGAAAGCCAGCCGAATGGACGGCCCCGCCCTCGGGCCTCTTCCTCGAATCGGTCGCGTACCCGGGCGATCCTCCGCCGCCGGCGATCGATCCTTACCGGCCCGGGTTCTGACGGGAATAAAGAAGAGGAAGATTTTCTTAGCAAGAGAAGAGAGAAGACCGGAAGTAGATTTTCTTAGAAGTGGAAGAGAGGAAAAGACCCTTGCGACTTCGAGTGCTCATCGCCGCAGCCATTGTTTCCCTTGTCGCCTCGCCGGCCGCCCGGGCCCAGACCCCTCCCTCTTCCCCTTCTAAGCAGCCCCCGGCGCCCGCGAATGCGGGCGCTCCTGGCGCTCTCTCTTCTCCCTCTTCCGAAGCAAAGAAATCCTCGACGCCCGCGGGCCCGCACGTCCCGTTCATCGAAGGCAAGCCGTTCGCCGAAGTCCTTCGGCGCGCGAAGGCCGAGAACAAACCCGTCATGCTCGACGTCGTGGCCGCGTGGTGCGGCCCGTGCAAGATCATGGACAGGACGACGTTCTCCGACCCCGGCGTCGTCGACTGGGCGAAAAAGAACGTCATCTCCGCGCGCGTCGATGCGGAAAAAGGCGAGGGACGACGCATCTCGGCGCGTTACCAGGCCTTCTCGTTTCCGACGGTGGTCTTCCTCGGCGGCGACGGAAACGAGATCGACCGCCTCGTGGGCGGCTATGGGGCCGTCGATTTTCGGCGCGGCGCCGAGGCTCTTCTCGCCGGACGGACCCAGCTCCTCTCGGCCCTCGCGACGCTGAAGTCGGCCTGGAATCCCGAGGAGGCCCTCCCTCTGGCGGCTGCCCTCGCCGCGCGCCGCGACCTTTCGCGGGTGCGCCCGATTGCGCTGCGCATCGTCCGCGAGGAAGGAGATCTCAGCCGGCCCGAGATCTTCCAGCTCTTCACGCAGCTCGTCGCCATCGAGACGCTCGACGACGACCCCTCGGTCGAGACCGGCGATCTCATCGCGACGTTCCTCCCTCGTCTCGGGAACGACCCGCGCCGAGGTTTTCTGGCCGCCGCTCTCGTGACCGGCCTCGGGAAACGCGGAGACGTCGCGTCGGCGCGCGCCGTGACGGCGGAGACTCTCCTCGCCGTGGGCGAAGCGTCCCCGTATTCCGCAGAGGTTCTCGCGGCTCTCGGAGGCGCCGAGCGCAAGGCCGGCAACGGCCCGGAGGCGCTCCTCGCGTTCCAACGCGCCGCGGCTCTCGCCGAGAAGAACGGTGACGCACCGGGATCGCGGGTCGAGCGGCAGTTCGACCTCGCCCAGGCTCTCGCCGCGAGCGGAAAGACGGCCGAGGCGAAGAAGGCGTACGGCGCTGCGATCGCGATCGGGCCGCTCGACACGCAGCTCACCGTCCGGGCGGCGCGGGTCGCACTCGCTCTGAAGGATCCAGCCGCCGCCGTCCAGCACGCGCGCCAGGCCGTCGAGTCGTCGAACGGGGAGGACGCGGGCGCCCAGGGAGCCCTCGCGGCGGCCCTCCGCGCCGCCGGAGACCGGGCCGGCGCTTCGGCGGCCCTCCAGAAGGCGGCCGATCTCGACCCCGCGAACCCCGAGTACCGCGCGGCCACTCCGGAGGCGCCGAAGAAGAAAGCCGCCAAGGCCTCCTGAGGAAAGAAGGCGGCGTGGCGCGCAGGTGGTCGCCCGCGGACATCCTCCTCTCTCCCGTGGGTCTCGCCCCCGCGACGGCATCCGTCGAGGCATTCCGCTCCGCAGCGCGTGATGCGGCCGGGCCGGCGGGATTCGTGGACGTCTTCACCCATACCGGGGATCCCAGGGAACCCGCAACGCTGTCCGCCCTCTTCGCGACTCCCGGTCGGCCGGAGACGCGCGGCACGGTCCTCTTCCTGCACGGCAAGGGCGGCTGCGGCGCCGAATGGACCCCCGACACGGTGCGCGCGCTCGGTCTCGGCTTCAACGTCCTCGTGCCCGAGCTGCGCGGGCATCCACCCTCGACGGGAGCGCGCATCACGTACGGCATCCTCGAGACCGTGGACCTCCTGCGTCTTCTGGACGTCGCCGCGGCGCGCTTCGGCGTGAAGCGCGCGCGCCTCGGGATCGACGGCTGCTCGATGGGCGCCCTCCTCGCACTTCACCTCGCCGCCGCCGCCCCGCCCGCCGGGCTCTGGCTGCAGGCGCCGTTCGGCGACATGAAGGAGATGGCCGCGCACTACCTGCATCGCGCCACCGGGCTGCCCGCCCTTCTCTTCGCGCTCCCCGTGCGTTTTCTCATGAGGCGCATCGCCCGCACCGAGGGCGTCGATCTGACGCAGGTGGACCCCGTGCGCGCGGCCCGGCGCGTGACGTGCCCGACCGTCGTCGTGCACGGCGAAGACGACGGTCTCGTGCCGATCCGCTTCGCGCCGCGCCTGTTCGAGGCGCTCGCCGGAGAGAAGACGTTCTGGCGCGTTCCGCGCTGCGGCCATTGTCACCACGAGGACGAGCCGCAGGCGCGCGAGCGGGCGGAATACGGGAGGCGCTGGACGGAGTTCTTCCTGCCGCTCCTTTCGTGAGCGTCAGTCCCTCGCGCGCCCAAGCTGCGAGAAGCCCGCGGCGAAGACTCCGATTCCAGCCGCCAGCCGCACGAGGAGCGTCAGGGACGACAGCCCGTGAAGCCGTCCCCACTCCTGCCTCAGGGGATTCGTCTTCAGGGCGAGGTCGATGGCGCCCATCCGTTCCCTCAGCCCCATCATCTCGGGCGTGATGACGTAGAGCGACGCGATCGCGGCGACGGCTGCGACGGCGAGAAGCCGCAGGACGAGGCCACGCGCCCGGGGAGACCACGCATTCGCGCGGTTCCAGAAGACGAGGCCGAGCACGAGAAGAACGACGGCTCCGAGCGACACGGCGTCGAGACCGTCGAGAAGCGCCCGGTTCACGGCGCCCGCGGCATGACGGCTCGGGGCGGTCAGGAGGACGGTGCGCGCGCCGAACCCCCCGAAGAAGGAGAGCATTCCGCACCAGAGCGCGGCCACGAACAGCCACACGCCGGCGAGGAGCGTCCGGCTTCGGGGCCCCATCAGGCCTCCGCCACCCACTCGGGCGTCACGAGGCGGGGAAGGATGCCGCAGGCGTGCCCGCGGGCGAGGAGCCGGCGCACGGCCTCGCGCCCGCGCTCGCCGTAGGAGCGGGTCCAGTCGTTCACGTACATGCCCACGAAGCGATCCGCTTTCTCGCGCGGGAGTCCGCGCGCGAAGCGCATCGCGTCCGTGAGGGCGTCCTCCCGGTGGGCGAGCGCGTACTCGATGGACCGGAAGAGCGCGCGGGACACGCGCGCGATGAGCTCGGGTCCGAGGTCCTTCCTCACGGCATTGCCTCCGAGCGGCAGCGGCAGCGACGTCTCTTCCTTCCAGACGACGCCGAGGTCGGCCACGAGACGGAAGCCCTCGTCCTTCCACGTCAGCTGGCCCTCGTGGATGACGACGCCGGCGTCCACGTCGCCGCGCGTGACGGCTTCGCCCACCTTGTCGAACGGCGTCACGATGGGGATCGCGGCGGGGCAGTAGATCCTGAGCGCCAGGGCCGCGGTCGTGAGCGCCCCCGGAACGGCGACCCGCCGGCCCGCGAGATCGGCGAGGGTCCGCGGCGCCCCCGCCTCCTCGCGCGCGACCACGCACGGCCCGTAGCCGTCGCCGAAGGAGGCCCCGTGCGGCAGCAGCACGTAGCGGTCCGCGAGAAATGCGTACGCGTGAAAGGACACCGCCGTGATCGCAAGCTCGCCGGAGAGCGCCCGCCGGTTCAGCGTCTCGATGTCGGCGAGCTCGTGACGATACGAAACGCCCTCGGTGTCGACCGCGTTCTCGCGCAGCCCGTAGAACATGAAGGCGTCGTCCGAATCGGGAGAGTGTGCGAGGACGAGTGTCTCGTTCATGCGATGGCTCCGATCGTTTCTCCGCGCGCGATCGTAGCCCGGATGCGAGGTCGACACGGTCTCGTGGAGACCGAATCGCGGGCAGGTGAAAAAAGTTCGCACGTCAAGAAAAAAATTCTTGATTCGTGGTCGAAACTCTCTACAATTCTCTTCAGCAAGAAAAAAGGACGGCGACGTGATCTTGAGTCACATCGCCGTCCTAACGGAAAACCCCGAGCTCTTTTGAAAACCGATCGACGACGAAAATTTCAGAGTTCTTTCGGCAGTCGGCAGATCCAGAAAACGCGAGGTTCCCGTCCTTCGAGGGGCGGCCAACCTAGCACGCGGCTTTTGGGACTGTCAATCAAATCTGCCAAGAGGAGGTGACAGTCCACATGCCAGCGAAGAAGAAGGCCGCCAAGAAGAGCACCAAGAAGGCGAAAAAGGGTAAGAAGTAGGTACCCTCTCATAACCTGTTCTTATCAAGGTATTTCCGGGATTCGGGGGCTGAATCAGCCCCCTTATTTTTTGTTCAGGCGCGTCGGAGGTCACTCCCACCCGGGTAGATTTCCACAGCCTCATCCACGGCTTTTCCACGGCAGTATATAAATACTTATATACTTCGCCGATGTCTCTTTCCCACGTCCTTCTCGGGCTGCTCGCGCGCGGTCCGGCGAGCGGCTGGGACCTCGGCGCGCGCCTTTCCGGGGATCCCGCCCTCGGATGGAACGCGGAGCTCGCGCAGATCTACCCCGCCCTCCGCCGCCTCCTGCGCGGCGGCTTCATCGCGCTCCGGCGGCGGCGCTCTCCGAAGGGCCCGCCCAGGCGCGAGTACCGGCTCACTGCCGCGGGTCGCCGCGAATTCCGTGAATGGCTGGCCGAGCCGCTCGAGATCCCGAAGCCGCACGCCGCCGCTCTCGCCCGGCTCGCCTTCCTCGAGAGGCGCTCGCCGGAGACCCGGCTCGCGTCGCTGGAGCTCTACCGCCTGCTTCTCTCGGACGAGCTGACGCGCACATCCTCCGGGACGACGGCCGCGCGGCGGAGACGGCGGATGCTCCTGGAGACGGAGCTGCACTGGGCGGACGCCGAGATCGCGGCGGCGCTCTCGCGGCGTACGCTCTCCCCGGAGGAACGATGAACGCACGTGAAGCGCTCGCGAAGCTCGAAGGCCTCAGGAACGCGAGGGGCCACGACGCGGCCGCCGCGAAGAACGCCTGCCTCGCGGTTCTCGCGCGTCGCCCCGTCGGCACGGCGCGCGCGGTGGAACGGCTCCACGAGGCCCTGTGCTTCCTGCGCGCGTACCCCGACGACGCCGAGGTGCTCGCGAGCGTCGCATCGATGCTCGCGGGCTTCGCCCGGAGGCCGGACCTCCGCCGCCACGCCCGGGCGCTCGAAGACACCGGGATCGCGGGCACCGCGATCCGCTTCCCGTTCTTCGCGGGCACCGCGCGCTGGCTCGCCGCGCGCTGGGCCGGCCGCCTTTCCGTGGATTGGAAGGCCTTTTCGAATCGCGCCGCGCTCGAGCGCGTCCTGCCCCTCCTCTCTCTTCCCGCCGAGGCGCCCGGTCTCGACGAGCTGGATCTCGGCGCGCGCGGATGGGTGAAGCGGCTCAAGGGTCCCTCCGAGACGGATGCGGCGTTTCTGATCCGCCGGCTCGAGGCGCTGGGGCGCGACCGCTTCGAACAGGAGTGGGCCTACGAAGGGCTCGAGTTGCCCCTCGTCCTCGCGCCGGGCCCGGGAGGGCCGTCGCGCACCGACGCGGCGTCGGCGGTTTCCGCGGTCCACTTCCAGACCGTGCCCTTCGCGAGCGGGCGGCCCGACCTCCGGCGCGACATTGCGCGTCCTCCCGGGAGCGTCGTTCCCGCCTCGGCGGCGGAAGGCCGGCGCCTCCTCGATCTCGCGCGGGAATCGATGGTCACCCGCCAGCGCGATCTCGACGTCTTCCAGTGGGGAGATCCGGACGGCGTCCGCCTCGTGCACTTCGAAGACGGGCTCTCGTTCGCCGTGATCGGCGCGATCGCCGAGCGCCGGCTCCTTCTCGAATCCGTCTACGGCTTCGTGACGCTGAAGAACGGCGTGCCGATCGGCTACGTTCTCGTGAGCGCGCTCTTCGGGTCGTCCGAGATCGCCTACAACGTCTTCGAGACGTTTCGCGGGGGCGAGTCGGGCCGCATCTACGGAAAGGTCCTCTCCGCGGCACGGCATCTCTTCGGATCGGACGTCTTCACGATCTTCCCGTATCAGCTCGGAGGCTACGGCAACCCCGAGGCGCTCGCATCGGGAGCCTGGTGGTTCTATCAGAAGCTCGGCTTTCGGCCGCGGGCGCCGCGCGTCGTGGCCGTCATGAACGGGGAGCTCGCCCGGATGAAGGCGGACCCGGCGCACCGCTCCTCCGCCGCCACGTTGAAGATCCTCGCGTCCGAGAATCTCTACTTCCATTTCGGGAAAGAGCGCGACGACGCGATCGGGCTCCTCGAGCTGCCGAATGTCGGCCTCGCGGTGACCGACATGCTCGCGCGGCGCTTCGGCTCGGACCGCGAGAAGGCCGAGGCCACCCTGACGCTCGAGGCGCGGGACCTCCTCGGCCTCCGTACGCTTTCCGGCTGGAGCGTGGGAGAGCGCCTCGCGTTCCGCCGCTGGGCGCCTCTCGTGACGATCCTGCCCGAGGTCGCGCGGTGGACGTCGCCGCAGAAGCGAGCCCTCGCAGCCGTCATCCGCGCGAAAGGCGGCCGCCACGAATCGGACTTCGTCCGCCTCTTCGACGCGCACCGCCCGCTCCGGCGCGCGATCGCGACGCTCGCCGCGCCGAATCTCAGCCCGGGCTGAGATTCGCGAAACGGGCGACGAACTTCTTGCGGCCCGCGTGATCGAAGTAGACGACCAGCTTCTCCGCGTCGCCCGAGCCCTCGATCGTGAGGACGACGCCGGTCCCGTATTCCGGGTGGCGCACTTTCGAGCCCCGGCGGTAGCCGGACGCCGTGGGCGGCGGCGGTGTCCGCTTCATGACGGGCCTGACGGGTGTGATGTTTCGCGCCGGGAATTGAGAAGAGGGAGATTTCCTGGAAGGGTAAGAGGGGGAAGCGGAGGACTCCTGGGATTCGTTTTCGTAGTCGGGGAACAGCGACCTTCCCGTTCCAAAACCGCGTCCGGGGCCAAAGCCGCGTCCGCCGCCGAAGCCCCTCTCGCCACGCGACCCGCTCTCTCCACCTTCTAAGAAATCCCCCTGTCTTCCTCTTCCAAAACCAGAAGTCCGATCCTCGCGTTCGAGCACAGCTTCCGGGATCGCATCGAGGAACGGCGACGGCTCGCGGCTCATCCACTCGCCCCGCACCATCCGCCTGAGGACGTACGACAGTGTCAGGCGCTCCTTCGCGCGGGTCATCCCGACGTACGCGAGGCGACGCTCCTCCTCGAACTGGTCGTCGTCGTCCTTCGACGACGCGTGCGGCAGCGAGCCGTCCTCGAACCCCGCGAGGAACACGTCGTCGAACTCGAGGCCCTTCGCCGCGTGGAGCGTGATGAGAAGAATGCCCTTCTTCTCGTCCGCGTCGTCCGCGTCGGCCCGGAGCGTCACGGCGTCGAGGAAGCCCGCGGCCGACGGGTCGTCCCCCTCGCCTCCGAACGAGGCCGCGCGTTCGTGCTCGCGCGCGGCCGCGAGCAGCTCGTCGAGGTTCTCTCGCCGCGCCTCGTCCTGCGGGTCGAGGGAGTTTTCGTAGAGCTTCGCGAGACCGGTTTCCTCGAGCATGAGCGCCACGGCCGCCCCGGCGCCGGTTCCCTCGATTTTGCCGAAGTCGCGCAGCTTCCCGACGAGCACGCGGAACTCGGTCAGCGCCTTTTTCGCGCGCTCGGTGAGATCGGCGGGCAGGGTGTCGAGAGCCGGAAGAAGCGACATCCCGCGCTGGGCGGCAGAAGCCTCGACGGCCTCCATCGTGGCCGCGCCGATGCCGCGCGCCGGCACGTTCACGACCCTTCGGAACGAGACGTCGTCGGCCGCGTTCGCCGCGAGGCGGAGGTACGCGAGCGCGTCCTTGATCTCGGCGCGCTCGTAGAACTTCGTCCCGCCCACGAGGATGTACGGCATGTTCGAGCGCAGGAGCTCGTCCTCGAAGGCGCGCGACTGCGCGTTCGTCCGGTACAGAACCGCCACCTCCGAGCCCGGCCGCGCCCGACGGGCGGCCGCGATCCGCGAGACGATTTCTTTCGCCTCGTCGCGCTCCTCGTCGAAGACGGCGAGACGCACCTTCTCTCCCCCGGTCTTCGTGGCCTTCAGCGTCTTGCCGAGGCGGCGGCGGTTCTCGGCCACGACCGCGCCCGCGGCCTTCAGGATCGGCGCCGTCGATCGGTAGTTCCTTTCGAGGCGGACCGTCTTCGCCGTCGGGAAGTCGCGCGTGAACTCGAGGATGTTCCCCACGTCGGCGCCGCGCCAGCGGTAGATGGACTGGTCCTCGTCGCCCACGACGAAGAGGTTTCCGGCCTCCCCCGCGATGAGCTTGACGAGCTTCGCCTGGACACGGTTCGTGTCCTGGTACTCGTCCACGAGGAGATGCCGGATGCTCTTCTGGAGCAGAGAGCGCACGTCGTCCCGCGCGGCGACGAGGCGCGTCGACAGGATGAGGAGATCGTCGAAGTCGAGACCCTTGGATGCCCGGAGCGTCTTCTCGTACGCGTGCGCGATGTCCGCGAGGCGCGACCCCAGAAAGTCGCCGAAGCGGCGCGGGTAGTCGTCGGGCTGGATCCCCTCGTTCTTGGCCTGCGAGATCCGCGACTGGATCTGACGCGGCGTGGCGGACTTCTCGGGGAGGGCGACTTCCTTCATCGCGCGCTTCACGACGGCGAGCTGGTCGTCCGCGTCGAACACGACGAAGCCTTTCGGCACCCCCGCTTCGTCCGGAAACCGCCGGAGAAGGCGCACGCCCCAGGCGTGAAACGTCCCGACGAACGAGCGCGGCCGCTCGGTGCCGAGGAGGGCGCCGACGCGCTCCTTCATCTCGCCCGCGGCCTTGTTCGTGAACGTGACCGCGACGACGCCTTCCTGCGGCACACCCTGCGCCACGACCCACGCGAGGCGGCGCGTGAGGACGCGCGTCTTCCCCGACCCCGCGCCCGCGAGGACGAGGAGCGGCCCCTCGCCGTGTGACACGGCGGCGGCCTGTTCGGGGTTGAGGCCTACGAGAAGATCTTCCGGACGGGCGACCAAGAGGGGCGATGGTAACGCAGAGGCGCTGGCGCATGATCCGCTCCGCCCATGTCCTTCGTCCTCGCCCTCGACCAGGGCACGACCAGTTCGCGCGCGCTCGTCTTCGACCATGCGGGCGCTGTGCGCGGCATGGCGCAGCGCGAATTTCGCCAGATCTATCCCGAGCCTGGGTGCGTCGAGCACGATCCGACCGAGATCTGGGCGACGCAGTCGGGCGTGATGCACGAAGCGCTCGCGAAGGCCGGCATCACGGGCCGCGATGTCGCGGCCATCGGCATCACGAACCAGCGCGAGACGACGCTCCTCTGGGAGCGCGCGACGGGGCGTCCGCTCGCGAATGCGATCGTCTGGCAGGACCGCAGGACCGCGCCCGACTGCGACGCTCTCCGCGCGGCCGGCCACGAGGCGATGATCGCCGCGAAGACCGGCCTCGTCCTCGACGCGTATTTTTCCGGCACGAAGCTGAGGTGGCTGCTCGATCACGTGCCGGGAGCGCGGCTCCGGGCGCGGCGCGGAGAGCTGGCGTTCGGCACGATCGACACGTGGCTCGTCTGGAAGCTCACGAACGGGGCCACGCACGTGACGGACGCCTCGAACGCGAGCCGAACGCTGCTCTACGACATCCACGGCGGGAAATGGGACGACGAGCTCCTTGCGCTCCTCGACATTCCGAGGGAGGTCCTGCCCCGCGTCGTGCCGTCATCCGGCGTGAGCGCGATGGCGGCGCTCGGCGGCGCGTCCGTACCGATCGCCGGCATCGCCGGAGATCAGCAGGCGGCCCTCTTCGGGCAGGCTTGCGACCGGCCCGGCCTCGCGAAGAACACGTACGGAACGGGCTGCTTTCTTCTTCTCAACACGGGGAGGAATGCGGTTCCCTCGAAGAATCGTCTGCTCACGACGATCGCCTGGGAACTCGATGGCGTGCGCACGTACGCCCTCGAGGGCAGCGTCTTCGTCGGCGGTGCCGCCGTGCAGTGGCTGAGGGACGGCCTGAAGCTCATCCGGACGGCCGGCGACATCGAGGCACTCGCGGCCACTGAAACGAGCAACGGCGGCGTGTACATGGTGCCCGCGTTCGCGGGGCTCGGCGCGCCGCACTGGGACGCCTACGCGCGGGGCGCGGTCCTCGGACTCACCCGCGGCTCGACGGGCGGCCATCTCGCGCGCGCGGTCCTCGAGTCGATCGCGTTCCAGAGCGCGGACGTTCTTTCCGCGATGGAGAAAGACGCCGGCGTCACCCTGACCGAGCTGCGCGTCGATGGCGGCGCGACCGCGAACGAGCTCCTCATGCAGTTCCAGGCCGATCTTCTCGGCGTCGGCGTCGTGAGGCCCGAAGTCCTCGAGACGACCGCCCTCGGCGCCGCGTACCTCGCCGGCCTCGCCGTCGGCTTCTGGAGGAACGCAGACGAGATCCGCGCGAACTGGAGGATCGCCCGCCGCTTCGAGCCCTCGATGTCGCGGGACGAGGCCGCGGCGCTCCGCGCCGGTTGGGAAAAGGCGGTCGGCCGCGCGAAGGGTTGGGCCTGACCGCCGGGTCAGCGGACCGGCGCGCGCTCGAGCGCGGCGCGGTCCCACTTCGCGAGACGCGCTCCGTGCTCGTACGTCGAGTCCACGAACGCCCGGATCGCGGCCTCCGGCGAATCGGCCGTCCTTACGGCCTCGTAAGGCAGGATGAACTCGCCGAGCTCGCGATGGTAGTAGGCGGCGTCCGGCAGCGCCCTCGCCTCCTTGAAGCCGGCCGGTTCCGGGACGGCGTACGCGTAGAAGGCGGCCTCGACGATGGGTCCGCTGCCGGGCCAGAACCCGTGGCTGATCACCTCGTGCGAATACGCGTCGCGCATGAACGCGGGCCCCTCGCGCGGCGGCGCCGGCCGCCCGGAGAAGCGGGTGACCGCGAGGTCGAAGCTGCCCCAGAAAAAGTGCGCCGGGCTGCACTTGCCGACGAACGAGCATCGGCCGCGCGTGAAGACCTCCTCGACCTGCCTCAGGATGCTCCAGAACCTCTTCGCCTGAACCGGGTCGTACGTCCGATGCACGGCGTCCTCGTCGAACCGGATCGGCGACGGAATCTCGACCGGGACCGGCCAGATCCGGACGCCGAGCCCCATCTCGCGAAGCAATGCCATGACCGCGGCGTAGAAGTCCGCGACGGTGCGGGGCTCGAGAGGCAGCGACCGCTCCTCGCCGTCCGACGTCGGGATCACGAGCCGGTGGTCGATGAAGTCGAACTCCATCGTGAACGATCGGCCGCCATGCAGGAGAGGGCACGTCGAGAGGCCGCGCGGCGTCACGTGAAGCGCGATGCCCCAGGAATGATTCAGGGGCGGCGCGAGCGCCAGCGCCACTTTCCCGACGATCTGCGTCCACATGTGGAGCGTGGCGTACGTGTCCTTGAAGGCGCCGGACGGAAGGGCGGGCCAGCGTTCCTCGGTCATTCGACCGTGACCGACTTCGCGAGGTTCCTCGGCTGGTCCACGTCGCAGCCGCGCCGGCGCGCCACGTGGTACGCGAGGAGCTGGAGCGGGACGACGGACACGATCGGCTGGAGCGCCGGATGGATCTTCGGCAGGGTCAGGACGGCGTCCGCGAACGACGACACGTCCGTATCTCCGGGGCTCACGAGGGCGATGACGACCGCGTCGCGCGCCTTGGCTTCACGGAGGTTCGAGGCGATCTTCTCGTAGAGCGCGTCGTCGGGCGCGAGGCCGATCACGGGCAGCTTGTCGTCGAGGAGGGCGATAGGGCCGTGCTTCATCTCGCCGCCCGGATACCCCTCCGCGTGGAGATAGGAGATCTCCTTGAGCTTGAGCGCGCCCTCGAGGGCGATCGGGTAATGGGCGCCGCGCCCGAGGAAGAGCATGTCCCGCGCCTTTTCCACCCGCCGTGCGAGCTTCTCGATCTCGGGCTCGAGAGCGAGCGCCTCGCGCAGCGCGGACGGGAGACGTGCGAGGCCCGCGAGGAACGCGGCGTCGACCGGCTCTTCCCGCGGCGTGCGCGCGGCCTTGACGTAGTGTGCGAAAAGCGCCAGCGCCACGAGCTGCGTCGTGAAGGCCTTCGTCGAGGCGACGCCGATCTCGGGCCCCGCGTGTGTCGCGATGACGCCGTCCACCATCCGCGCGATCGCCGAGTTCGGCACGTTCACGAGACCCGTCGTCCGCGCTCCGAGGCGGCGGGCCTCTTTCAGCGCGGCCACGGTGTCGGCCGTCTCGCCGGACTGCGAGATGCCGAGAACGAGCGTTCTCTGGTCAACGAGCGGCGAGCGGTACCGGAATTCGGAGGCGTAGTCCACGCCCACGCGCAGCCGGGCGATGTCTTCGACGAGGAATTTCCCGACGAGGCCCGCGTGCCAGCTCGTGCCGCAGGCCACGATCTGCACGCGGTCGATGCCGCGCAGGAGCGCGCGCGGCACACCCATCTCCTCCTCGTTGAAAAGTCCCGTCTCGAGGGAGAGCTTGTTGCCGATCGTCTCGATGACGACCGTGGGCTGCTCGGCGATCTCCTTCGCCATGAAGTGCGGGTACCCGCCCTTCTCGGCCGAGACCGCGTCCCACGCCACGAGGCGAGGCGGCCGCTCGCGGGGCGCTCCGTCGAAGCCCGTCACGGTCACGCCCGACGCCGTCAGGCGCGCCAGGTCGCCGTCCTCGAGGAAGATCAGGTTGCGCGCGTACGCGAGGAGCGCCGTCGCGTCCGACGCGACGAAGTTCTCCCCGTCGCCGAGGCCGAGCACGAGCGGCGGGCCCCACTTGAGCGCGTACAGGACGCCGGGCTCGTCCGCCGAGAACAGGACGAGCGCGAACATCCCTTCGAAAGACGAAACGGTCCGGCGCACGATCTCGGCGAAGGGTGTGCCCGGTTCGGCTTTCTGCGCCGCGCCGAGAACCTGCGCGACGACCTCGGTGTCGGTCTCGGAAAGGAACCGGACTCCCTGCGCCTGAAGCCTCTGCTTCGCCGGCAGGAAGTTCTCGATGATGCCGTTGTGAATGACGACGACGCGGCCGGACGCGTCGCGGTGCGGGTGGGCGTTCTCCTCGGAGGGCCGGCCGTGCGTGGCCCACCGCGTGTGCCCGATGCCGAACCTTCCCTGCGGCGGGTCCTTCGCGATCTTCTCGGTGAGATTGCCGAGCTTGCCCTCGCTACGCGCGACGCGCACGACCGCGTCGTCTCCCACGACCGCGATCCCCGCCGAGTCGTAGCCCCGGTACTCGAGACGCTTCAGTCCGTCGAGAAGGACAGGCGTCGCCTCGCGGGACCCGACGTACCCGACGATTCCGCACATGTCAGGCCTTCTTCAAGGCGCTCTTCCGCGCGCGGTACTTCGACCCGCCTTCAGGCAGGTTCTTCTGCGGCACGCGAGAGAGCGCGAGCGCGTCCTTCGGAACTTCGTCGGTCACGGTCGTGCCCGCCGCGATGATGGCCCCGTCGCCGACCGTGACCGGGGCGACGAGCTGCACGTCCGAGCCGACGAAGACGTCCCGGCCGATCGTCGTCTTGTGCTTCTGAAAGCCGTCGTAGTTGCACGTGATGACGCCGGCGCCCACGTTCGTGCGCTCACCGATCTCGGTATCGCCGAGGTAGGTGAGGTGGTTCGCCTTGACGCCCGCGTGGAGCTTCGCCTTCTTCGTCTCGACGAAATTGCCGACGTGGACGCCCGCTCCGAGGTCCGTGCCCTCGCGAAGGCGAGCGAAGGGACCCACGATCGCGCCGTCGCCGACGATCGCTGACTCGATCACGCAATAGGGCTTGATCGTGACGCCGCGTCCGAGCGTCGCGTCACGGATCACGGCTCCCTGGCCGATCCGGCTGCCCGCACCGACCGCCGTCTTGCCGAGCAGCGTCACGAACGGCTCGACGACCACGTCGGTTCCCAGCGTGACGCCGTCGTCGAGCGTGATCGTCTCCGGGCGCAGGAGCGTCGCGCCCGCCGCCATGGCGGCCTGGGAGTTGCGCCCGCGGAGGAGGGAATCCACGGCGGCGAGGTCGGCGCGGGAATTCACTCCGAAGGCGGAAGCAGGATCGCCGGAGACCGTGACCACCTTGCGCCTGGCCTTCAGAGCGAGTGAGAGCACGTCGGTCAGGTAGAACTCGGATTGGGAGTTCTTAGAGGTCAAGAGGGGAAGCGCCTTCTCGAGAAACACACGGTCGAACGCATAGGTGCCGGTGTTGATTTCGCAGATCTTTCTCTCACCATTCGAAGAATCTTTCTCTTCTCTTATCCGAACAAAAGACTTCTTCTTGTCCCGCACGATGCGCCCGTAGCCCGACGGGTCCTCGAGGGTAGCCGTCAGAACCGCGACCGCCGCTCTCTTGTCCGCCTTCAGCACGTCGAGAAGGCTCTTCACCGACTCGGCTGACAGGAGCGGGACGTCGCCGGAGAGGACGACGACCGTCTTCGCCTTCCCGAACGCGCCAGCGCGCGCGGCCGCGCGCACGGCGTCGCCCGTCCCGCGAGGCGGATCCTGCACGGCGATGCTCACTCTCGGGTGGTTCGCCTTCAAGTACGCGGCGACCGTGTCGCCATCCTTCGAAGAATCCTCCTTCGATGTGACGACAATGACGCCCTCCGCCTGGCCCGCCAGGGCCTTCGCGGTGTCGAGGACGCGGTCGAGCAGCGGACGGCCGGCGGCCTCGTGCAGGACTTTCGGCCGCTCGGACCTCATCCTCACGCCGCGGCCGGCGGCGAGGAGGACGACGACGGTCACGCGCCTCCCGAGACGAGCTCCGTGAAACCCTGCGTTCCCCGGAGGGCGGCGAGGTCGGTTTCGAGTCGCGCCTGAATGCGGTTCTGGTCGTCGGCGGCGATGGCCTTCTTCAGGCTCTGGAGCGCCTGATCGACCTCCCCCTGAAGCGCGAGGCAGCAGGCCGTGAGGTAGTGCACGCGGCCGTCGCCGTCGCGACGACCCGCGTTCCTGCGGAGCAGGTCGAGCGCCTTGTCGACGTTGCCGCGGTTCTTTTCGAAGACGGCGGCGTGGTACAGCTCCTCCGGCTCGGCCACGGGGATGCCCTTCGTCTTCTTTCCGCTGCGGCACGCCCCGAGGTACATCCGCGCGCGGTCGAGGAATTCCTTCTCGTCCGGATGCTTCTCGATGAGGTCCTCGAAGCGCCGCGCGGCTTCGTCGAAGTGCCGTTTGTGAAAGAGCTCGATGGCCTTCTCGTATTCCTTGCGTGCCGCCGAGGCTTCGCGCACGGCCTCCTTCAGGGACACGGGGGCCTTGCGCGCCTTGTCGGGCTCGGGACCTCCGAGCTTCAGCTGCCGGATCTTCTTCTCGAGGTCCTCGAGCGGCAGGCCGAGCTCTTTCGAGAGCGTTTGCATGTCCATCCGGCCGAAGTTCGCCTTCAGCCACTTGGCGTCGTCGTCGGTCCACTTTCGGACAGTCATTGGAGGGGCCTCCCGGTGGGACCCGGGCTCAGGGAACCCGGACAAGGACGGCGAATTCTCTTCACGCCGCGCCCCCGCGTCAAGGCGCACGGAATCAGGCCCGAATTCGCGGCCTTTTGGGTCGCGAAAACCACCTTTGGGCATCGTTGCGACGGAATCGCGATAGCCTGACGCCGTGTACGAGGCCCCGATTTTCTGCACGCAGTGCGCCGCCCGCCTCGAAGAGCAGGCCGTCGGCGTCTCTTCGAAGAAGGTCCCGGTCTGCGTGCGCTGCGGCGCCGTCCACTGGATCGACCCGAAGATCGCCGCGGGCATTCTCATCGTGAAGGGCGACCGTGTTCTCCTCGTGAAGCGCGCGATCGAGCCCGGATACGGCCGCTGGACGTTCCCCGGCGGGCACGTGGACCGCGGCGAAACCCTCGAGGAGGCCGCGCTGCGCGAGACTCTCGAAGAATGCGGTGCCACGGCGGACCTCGGAGAGCTCCTCGGCGCCTTCTCGTATCCGGGAAGACCCGTCGTCATCGTGATCTACCGGGGGGCGCTCGCGGTCGGCAGCCGCGAGCCCCACGCGGGCGACGAGACCCTGGAGGTCGGCTGGTTCACGGCGGACGAGGCCGCGGGGCTGGAGCTCGCCTTCCGCTCTGTGGCCGACGCGCTCAGCCGGCTCTTCGGGCGCTCCTACTCGGCGTGAGGAACAGAGAGGAACAAAACGGCCCGCTCGCGTCATCCACGGGCGGGTCCCGCCCCGTAGCAACAGACACCGGAGGCCTCATGCGCCGCAGCATTCGTTTTCTCGTCCCGCTCTTCGCCCTCGTCCTCTTCGCCGCCCTCGCGCGGGCGGACGAGGCGATCGTCGCCACGAAGCCGGCTCCCGCCGGCCTCGAGAAGGCCGCCTTCGCGGGCGGCTGCTTCTGGTGCATGCAGGGTCCGTACGACAACCTGCCGGGCGTCGTCTCGACGACCGTGGGCTACACGGGCGGCGAAAAGGCGAACCCCACCTATCACGAGGTTGGTGCGGGCGGCACCGGGCACCTCGAGTCGATCGAGGTCGTCTACGACCCCGGGAAAGTGACCTACGAGAAACTACTCGACGTCTTCTGGCACAACGTCGACCCCACGAATCCAAGCGGGCAGTTCTGCGACAACGGCTCGCAGTACCGGACCGCGATCTTCTTCGCGAGCGACGCGCAGCGGGCCGCGGCCGAGGCCTCGAAAAAGGCGCTCGCGGCGTCGGGAGTCCTGAAGAGTCCGATCGTCACGGAGATCGTGAAAGCCGGAACGTTCTGGAAGGCCGAGGAATACCATCAGAGCTATTACAAGAAGAACCCGATCCGCTACAAGTTCTACCGGTCCGGCTGCGGGCGCGACGCGCGACTGAGGGAGATCTGGGGCGACGCCGCCCCGAAGCACTGAGCCTCCAGGCTCGATCGAGGCGCTTCGCCTATTTGATGTAGTAGCCGGAGACCCTCCAGGTGCCGTCTTTGTCATGCATGGGCGTGACGGTTTCGATCGCAGCGGCCTTGTTCTCGAACTGTGATTCGAACTGAATGACGACGTACTCGCCATCGGGGGCGCCCGGAAGACTGCGCGTGAAGGCGGCCGACTTCACCTTCCGCGCCTTCAGCGCGCCGAGAGGCGAGCGAACGCCCTTGACGGCCTTCTCCCAGTCGGCCTTTGCGATGGCGCCCTTGAAGAAGGACGCGGCTTCGTCCCAGCTCTGGCCGTACTTGGCGCCATCCGTGAGCGCGAGCCAGCTCTTGGCGGCAACCTGGGCCTTGGCGACGGCATCGCTGTCGTCCGCTGATGCCGAGAATCCAACGAGAATGAGGATTGCGGCGGAAAAGGCTGCGAGGGTCTTCATGGCGTTCTCCTTCTTTCTTCAGGACTTTCCGGGAAGCCGCGTCTTCGAGAAGACCGCGGCGCTCAGTTTCACCGGCACGGAGCGTGGCACGAGGCGGCCCGACGCGATCCACGCGCGATCGAGAAAGTGCGTCACGACGTAGGCTCTCTTTCTTTCGAGAGCCTCGAGGCCGATCTTCGCGACGGCATCGGGCGTCATCTCGGGAAAGGGCGTCACCTCGGCGCCGCGCATGCCCGCGACTCCGTGGAAATTCGTCTTCGTGTAGCCCGGGCAAAGGCACGTCACGGTGACGCCGTCTTTCTTCGCCTCCTCGTGGAGCGCGTGCGAGAACGAAAGGACGAATGCCTTGCTCGCCGCATAGGCCGCGAAGTAGGGCACGGGCAGGAACGCCGCCGTCGAGGCGACGTTCAGAATGCCGCCCGCGTGCCGCGCGCGCATGGCGACGAGGAAGCGGTGAGTGAGCTCGGCCGTCGCGACGACGTTGAGTTGAAGCATTTCGAGCACGCGTTCGAGAGGCAGCTCGGCTTCGGGGCCGTTCAGTCCGAAGCCCGCGTTGTTCACGAGGATCGAGACGGACTTTCCCGCGCCTTCCGTGGCGGCGAACAGGGCCTCGCGCCCCTCCGGCGTCCCGAGATCGGCGGCGAGAGACGACGCCTCGATCCCGTTTGCCTTTGCGAGCTCCTCGGCGAGCCGGGCGAGGGCGTCGCCCCGGCGCGCCACGAGGAAGAGATCGTGCCCCGATTCCGCGAGGAGCCGCGCGACCGCTGCGCCGATGCCCGAGGACGCGCCCGTGACGACGGCAAGGCCCCCGTCCGTGCCGCTTCCGTCCGTGACTCCTTTCGTCGTCACGAGGCGCCCCGCGGCATGTGGACGACTTCCGAGACCCGGTAGCCGAGCAGGGTCCGGAGGACGCGCGCGGGCGCGAACAGATCGAGGCCCGGAGACGGAGCGGGCGACGGCAGGACCGAGAGGACGAGCGGCGGACCGCCCGCCGCGAGGACGGTGTAAACGCCAAACCAGTTACGCGCGCCGACGGCCCTCACGCGCGCCTCGTCCCCGTCCACCCGCAGCGGAAAGTCGGATTCCGCGTCCCGCGTCCAGAGGTGCGACCGGCCGGAAGTGTCCTCGCCCGAGAGTTGGAGAGCGCGCTTCAGGAGCGACGCGGCGGGGTCCCTGAGCGCACGCGAAGAGAGAGAGAACGGCACCGCCGCGTGTCCCGCGGCCTTCAGCTCGGCGAAGGCGTTCGGCGAGATCCAGAGGGCCGACGATCCACCGATCGTCGCGGTGCCCTCCGGCCAGAGGCCGGGCAGCAGGAGCTCGGTGGCCGTCGCGAAGTCCGGAAAAAAAAGCGTGCCGCCCACCTCCTTCGATTCGTATGCGGCGGGCGGAACGGGAATCGGCGTGGCGGCCCGCGGGGCGTTCGCCTGCGCCCGCACCCAGTCCTCGCGCCGGCGGGCGGACTCGCGCTTTTCGATGCGCACGCGTCCCGACCAGCGCAGCCTCAGCCCGGCCCTGCCGAACTCGAGGACCTCGACCTCGCGGCGCGTCGACTCGGGCACGTCTCCAATGTCGACGCCGGGCAGGTTCGGGTCGAGCGCGAGAACGAGGCCGGCCGCGAGCGGCAGGTTGCTGAGACGCGCGAGACCGGGAGACGGCGCGGCGGGCACCGGCTTCTCCTCACGTGTCCCGGGCCCGCAGGAGAGCGCGAACGCCGCGACGAGAGCCGGGGCGACGCGATGGGGCCCGCGCATGGCTAACGGTTCGCCGCGTCGTTGAGCCGCTCGTCCAGCGGGATCGGATAGACCTCGGTCGCGTTGATCTTCTCCCGCGGAGCGCGGAAACGGTTCAGCGACGTGACGAGACGCCTGTCCCCCGAGACCGTCGCGGGGACCTCGCGCTCGAACTCCTCGCGGAAGTCGACGAGGATTCGCGAAAGGCCCGCCTTGACCGCGGGCGGCTTCCAGTCCACGTTCCTCGGATCGGCGAGGAAGACGTGGGCGGCCGCCTCGAGGCGCGCGTCGAGATCGGCCGGCTCCCAGGGTTCTTTCTGAAGCGGGGGACCGCCCCGTCGCGCCTTCACGAGCGCGAAATGAACGCGCGCGTCCGTGAAGCGCCTGTAAGCGATCGACGTCATGGCGTTCAGCGAAAGCTTCCTTCCGCCCACGAGGTACGTGGTCTCCGAGTCGAACCGGTGCGCGATCTCCTTGAGGTTGGCGGGCCGGTTGAACCTGAGGACGCCGCGCAGGGCGCAGGCGTTGTGCGCGTTGATCCAGTAGGCGAGCCGGTCCGGTTCGGTCGGGAAGAGGTGGGGATGCGAGTCCGGAGACACGCGCGCGACCTCCGCGAGGTATTCCTCGAGAAGCGCCTCGTCGACCGAGACCGCTGCGTAGTCCACGAGGCCATCCGTGACCGCTTTCTCGAGGAGGCGGCCGAAGAGAGCATGCGGGAACTTTCCGGCCGACGGGACGTCGGTGACCGGCTTGACCGACGGCTTCACGACCTCGCACGAGGCGCCCTGAAGGACGACGGAGATCACGGCCAGGAAAACTGCGGCGTGAAGACCCCCGGGCGCGACGTTCGGCTTCATGGCATTCATGGCGTTCAGCCGATGACGTCTTCGGTTCCGTCGACGCCGAGGACGTTTCCGCTCAGCCAGACGGTGTCGGGCCGTGAAAGCGCGACGATCACGCGCGCGACGTCGTCGGGCGTCGTGAGGCGGCCCGCCGGGTGGATCGCGAGGCAGCGCTCGATCATCGCGGCGTTGTCGGGGATTTTGCGCAGGGCGGGCGTGTCGGTGACACCCGCGCGAATCGCGTTCACGGCGATCTTCCGCGTGACGAGCTCGACCGCGAGCTGGCGGCAGTGGCTCTCGAGCGCCGCCTTGGCGGCAGACACCGCGCCGTAGGACTTCCAGATGCGGTGGCCGCCGGCCGACGTCATCGCGAAGACGTGCCCGCCCTCAGGCACGAATCCGCCCCCGACGAGATCCTGCACCCAGTAAACGAGCGAGTGCGCCATGACGTCGAGCGTCATGTCCATCTGGGCTTTCGAGATCCGCTCGCCCGCCTCGGGAGCCAGGAACGGTTTCAGCGTCCCGAAGGCGAGAGAGTGCAGAACCACGTCGATCGCGGTGCGCCGGCCCTCGGCATCGAGCACCCGCGCCATCTCGGCGAGAGCCTCCGCCCGCTTTTCGTCGTCGGCGGCGTTCATGTTGAAGAACACGGCACGGCTGCCCGCCGCCTCGATTTCCTTCGTGATGCGCTCGACGTTGGGCTGCGTCGTCCGGCGATCGAGGTGGACGCCGAAGACGTTGCGGCCCGCCCGGGCGAGCGCGAGGGACACGCCCTCGCCGAAGCCGGACGAGGCGCCGAGAACGAGGGCCCAGTTGCGCGGCGTCGTCATGCGCCGAATCCTAACCCACCGGGGCGTCAGGGGAAGTAGCCGCGGATCGTCTTCGCGTGCAGCTTCGGGTTCTTGAGCTTCACCTCGATCGCGCGGAACTGGTTCTCGCCCTTCGACGAGTTCGTGAGGTACCGCAGGAAGTACTGCGAGCGCAGTTCCGTCTCGATCTTCCGGTAAACCTCGGCCAGCGCGGACGCCTTGCCGATGAAGAACGCCTCGGCCCCCGTGTCGACGGCGAGCTCGCTCATCTTCGATTTGATCCCCATGTCGAGGAACGAGATGTTCAGGCCGATGAAGTAGATCGGCACGCCGGCCGCGCGCGCGTAGCGGCGCAGCGTGGCGTAGTCGGTCCACGAGTGGTTGTCGTCGCCGTCCGTGAGCACCACGATCGCCTTCCGCCCAGGCAGCGAGCGGAATTGATAAAGGGCCATCACGACGGCGTCGTAGAGCGCCGTGCCGCCAGACGCGCGCGTCTCGGCGATCGCGCGCTCGAGATCCATGGACTTGTGCGTGAGCGACGCGAGGAGCGTGGGACGCTCGCGGAACTCGATCACGAAGCCCTGGTCCTTTTCCTTCGAGACGAGCTTCTGCGCGAACTCCGAGGCCGCCTGGTGCACGAGCGGCATCGCTTCTCGCATCGAGCCCGAGCCGTCGATGACGATGCCGAGCGACAGCGGAAGCGACTCGGCGAACTCGAAGCTCGTGAGATCCTGCTTCACGGCATCCTCGGTCACCGTGAACTCCTCGCGCGGGAGGTCCTTGACGAGGTGCCCTGCGGCGTCGAAGACCGAGACCGGAAGCTCGACGAGGTTCACCTCGACCTTCGACATGAAGCGCGACTCGCCCTTGAGGAGCTTGAGGTCCGTGAACTCCTTTCCTTCCGCGTCCGTCGCCGTCGCCCGCATGAGCGTGGCCATCTGGATCTTCGCGACGGGCACGGCGACCGTGAACGGCGGCTCGGTCCACTCCTTGATCATCGTGTCGTCCAGCCAGAGCTGGAGCTTCTTCGCTTCCCCGCCCGCGATGGACTGAAGCGCGACCTTCAGCTCCACCGTGCCGGCCGTGTCGCCTTGTGACTTCTGCTTCGGCAGTTCCAGGATGCGCACGGCGAGACGGGAGTCCTTCTCGTTGATGGCCCACGCGTCGGCGTCCACGAAGTTGCCCTGCGCGTCGAAGCCGAGGACCTTGAGCGTCTGCTTCTTCGGGATCTTCCCGAGGTCGAGCTCGACGGTGTAGGGCGGGCGGTTCTTGACGAGGATCTTTTTTTCCTCGAGGTAGAACTCGACCCGCCGGACGGGCTCCTTCACCTCGCACTCGATCCTCAGGAGGCCGACCGGCACTTCCTGAGTCGGCGCCAGGATCTTCACGAGACCGGTGGCATTCGGCGGGACCGCGGGCCGGTTCTCGGCCTCGAGCACCACGGCCGCCGCGCTCGGCAGCCCCGCGGAATCGCCGCCGGCGTCCTCCGCGCGGAACTCGGACGACATCGCGGGAACCGTGAGCGAGATCGCGCGGGTGCCGAGGACCCGGCCCGCGACGCCCTCCAGCCGGAACTGAAGGTTGAACGTTCCGGGCGGCAAGGCGTGGAGGAACGTGATGGCGACGGGCTTGCCGACGTTCGTCACGTCGGAGGCCGAGAGGTCGATGTCGACAGGGACGCGGAAGGTCTCGACCGCCTCGCCCTTCACACCCGTGACGTCGCACGCGAGGAAGAACGAGTAGACGCGCGGCTGCGCGTTTCCCGCCCCGCGGAGGTCTCCCCGGCTGACCGAAAGCACGAACTTGACCGCGGTCTTTTCGCCCGTGCGGCCGAGGTACTGCTCGCGCACGTCGATCGGGATCGAGATCCCGGGCGCGTCGATCCGGCTCTTCTGGGCGCCCGCCGGAGGCGCCGGTTGCCCGAAGGCAGCCCCGGAGGAGGCTCCGAAAAGGGCCAGGATCAGGCTCGCGACGAGTCTCTTTCGCATTCCGCCATCGTATGCTGTCTTTCTCAAGCGACACTTCCCCCGTTCGGAGGCTCCCGATGCAAGTTTCTTTCCGCAGTCCCGCCGCGCTCGTCCTCGGCCTCGCCGTCGCCCTCGCGACGGCCCCGTCAGCCCCGGCAGCCCCCGCCGCCCCTCCCGCCGGCACCGACGCGTTCGTCGACGCGAATGCCGGCCGGTGGGAGGACGTCTCCCGGAAGATCTGGGAGTACGCGGAGACGGCGCTCAAGGAAACGAGGTCGGCCGCGCTCCTCGAGGAGATTCTCGAGAAGGAAGGCTTCGCCGTGACGCGGGGCGTCGCCGGAATGCCGACGGCGTTCGTCGCCAGCGCGGGGTCGGGCTCCCCCGTCGTCGCGATTCTCGCCGAGTACGACGCGCTCCCAGGCCTCTCGCAGAAAGCGGGCGAGGCGAAGAAGAACCCGGCTCTGGCCGGCGCGCCCGGGCACGGCTGCGGCCACAACCTCCTCGGGACGGCCGCCGTGGCCGCCGCGGCCGCCGCGAACCACGCGCGGATCGCCGGGAAGCTCCCCGGCACGATCCGCGTCTTCGGAACACCCGCCGAAGAACAGCTCCTCGGCAAACCCTTCATGCTGAGAGACGGCGTCTTTTCGGGCACCGACGTCGTTCTCGCCTGGCATCCCGCGGACGCGACCTACGTGTGCACGAAGCCCTATCTCGCGATCACGGCTCTCGACGTCGAATTCTTCGGGAAGACGGCGCACGCCGCGATGAACCCGTGGCTCGGGCGGAGCGCACTCGACGCCGTCGAGATCTTCGATCACGCCCTCGCGCTCATGCGCGAGCACGTCCTTCCCACCGCCCGCCTGCATCGCGTCGTAAAGGACGGCGGCCTCGCCGCGAACATCATCCCGGACTACGCGCGCGTCCAATGGTTCGTCAGGGACGAGTCCATCGAGCGCGTGAACGAAATGCTGTCTCGCATCCGCAAGGCGGCCGAGGGCGCGGGCCTCGCGACGGAGACGACGTCGAAGGTCGGCCTTCTCGCCTCGACGCGCGAGCCGCTTTTCAACGGCGCGCTCTCGAAAGTCCTTCAGGCGAATCTCGTTCGGGTCGGCGCGCCCGCGTGGGACGCGGCCGATTCCTCGCTCGCGCGCAGCATCCAGAAGGAGGTCGGCATTCCCGAGGCCGGCCTCGCGGACGCCGTGCTTCCGTGGGCGCCCGGCCATGGGTCCGGGGCCTCGTCCGACGTGGGAGAGACGAGCGGGGCGCTGCCGCTCGCCGAGCTGGCCGTCCAGACGGGCCCCACTGGCGCCCCCTGGCACCACTGGGACGTGGCGTCCTGCGCCGCGAACCCGATCGGTGTGAAGGGGATGCTCGTCGCCGCGAAAGTCCTCGCGGCGTCGATGGCGGATCTCCTGAAGGATCCCGCGACGGTCGCGGCGGCGAAGGCCGAGTTCGCCAAGTCGACGGGCGGAAAGCCCTACGTCAGCCCTCTCGCGAAAGACGCCGTTCCGAAGGTGTACTGAGGCGCCCTCACGCGGCCACGCGGGCGGTGTGAGCCGCGAAGAACTCCTCGACGGCATCCAGGAACGCCTGCGGGCTCTCGAGGCTCGCGATCCGCCGGCGGAGCTCGCCGCCGTTCGGCAGGCCGTGCGTGTACCAGCCCGTGAACGTGCGGAGCTTCGACAGCAGGGCGCGCGGCGCGTCGGCGTCGTCACGCTGGATGAGGCGGAAGTGGTCGAGGATGACGCCCTTGCGTTCCCTCAGTGTCGCCTCCCGATAGGGACGGCCGGCGAGAAGCTCCGCCGCCTGCCGGAAGATCCACGGATTCTTCATCGTCGCCCTGCCCGCCATGACGGCGTCACATCCGGTTTCGGCGAACATCGCGAGGACGTCTTCAGGCGTGGTCACGTCGCCGTTCCCGACGACGGGGATCGTCACGGCCTCCGTGAGGCGCGCGATGCGGCTCCACTCGGCCCGGCCCGTGTACATCTGCTTCGCCGTCCGCGCGTGCAGCGCGACCGCGGCGACACCCTCGCCCTCGCAGACCCGGCCGAGCTCGAGATAGTTCACGGTTTCGTCGTTCACCCCGAGCCGGAATTTCACCGTGAGCGGCGTCGTCTTCAGCGCCTTCTTGCAGGCCGCGATGATCCCCCTGGCTTTGTGAAGGTCGCGCATGAGGCCCGCGCCGGCGCAGCCCTTGAGGATCTTGTTCGCGGGACACCCCATGTTGATGTCGCACACGTCGACGCCCATCTCCTCGACGCGCTCCGCGGCGATCTCCATGCGCTCGGCGTCCGCCCCGTAAATCTGGACCGACAGCGGGCGCTCGCCGGGATCGAAGCGCAGCAGCCGCTCGGTCTTGCGGTTTCCGCGCGTGAGGCCCTCGGACGAGATGAACTCCATCGTCACGAGGCCCACCCCTCCAATCCCACGGAGGAGCAGGCGGTACGTCATGTCGGTGATCCCGGCCATCGGGGCGAGGATCAGCGGGGGGTCGACGGCACAGGGACGCGTCCCGACGCCTCCGTAAACGAGGGTCATACCGGGAAGTTTACTGGCCGGTCGCCTTCGCGGGCGGGGCGGAAGCCGGCGCCGCGGGATTCACGAGGCTCTCCACCTCGAACGACCCCTGGTAGAGCGCGAAGGCACCGGGCACCACCTTCTGGTCGCGTGTGAGGCCGACGACGTACGCGTGCCGCCCGAGGGTGAGTCCTTCGAGCCAGACGGGCCCGACTTTCGTCAGCGTGACCTCGGGGCGCGTGTCGACCTTGTAGCGCAGGCGGCAGGAATCCGGAACGGACGACTCCGCGACCGGGCAACCCGAGACGAGGACGTCGAGGAGGACCTTGCCGGCGTCGCTCTTCACCTTTCCCCGGGGCGTGACCACCGTGAGCATCGCCGCACCGGCCTCGGGTGTGTTCCTGCCGTCCTTCTCGCCGACGTGAAACGTCACGGACGCGAGCGCGGAGGGCTCCTTGATGGCCTCGCCCCAGGGGCGCACCGGGAAGATGCGGACCATGTGCGTGCCCTTCGGAAGGCTCTTGAACGTGTAGGGTTTCGTCGCGTCGCGCCACGGGAACGTCGAGGAGATGTTGTCGACGAGGATCTCCAGTCTCTGCCCCGTGTTCGTCGCTGGGTCCTCGAAGGTCTCGAAGTTCGCGAGCTCCACCTTGAGCGTCACGGGAGTGCCCTTCGCCGGCGGCTGCCCCGCCGGAGCCTCCGGAACCGGGAAGACCTCATCCGGGGTCGGAGAAACGATCTTGAGCGTCACCGGACCGGACGGACCGCGCCCGTCGGCGAATCCCGCCACGGGAGACTTCGGGTCCTTCGGGGTCGGCGTCTGCGCTAAGGCCGGCTGGAGAAGGGCGAGGGTGAGGCCCACGACGAAGGTTTTTGGCAGATGGCTGGTGGTGAGTTTCACGCGCACTCCTTGAAGATACTGTCCGCGCGGCGCGACGGTGCCGCAGAGCCGCGGAGAATAGCAGCAAGAACGGGGCCGCCAAAGACCGAGTTCAGGGGCTCAGGCGGGCCCATCCTTCGGGCACGGCGAAGAGCCGGGGATCCGCTCCGATCTGCACGCTCGTGAGGCCGACGGTCGATCTCCGCTCTTTTCCGTCCGCGTCCGCGGTCTCGCGGTCGAAGCGCATGACGAGCCCGTCGAGATCCGCGGCCACCCAGTAGGTCGTCGTCGGCGATCCGGGCACGGCCGGATCGTCGTCGAAGCGCCAGAGAGCGCACACGTGGCCCGCGAACACTTCGTCGCCCTCGCGGTGATAGACGCTGACGTTCCGCCGCGCGGCCTCGGCTTTCTCGTCGAATCCCGCGGCGAGAGGAATCCCGCCGGGCAGCTCTCCCACCGCCTCCTGGAACGGAACGTCCTGCACCGTCTTCGCGGCCGGGTCCAGCCGGAACGCGCGCCGCGCCGCCAGGTCGAGGACGAGGGCCGGGCCGTCTTTCGGCCCCTTGCGGCGCAGGTTGCCGCGCACGGCGATGTCGAACGACGCCTTCGGGGCGCCGTCGATGCGGAGCGTGACGCGCGCGCGATAGCCCTGCGTCTTCACGCGCGGAGGCGTGCCGAGCGGGTCGACCGAGCAGCCCGGAAGGAGGAGAACCCCGCCCAGAAGAAGCGGCGGCAGGAGGAGCGCCGGGCGTCTCACGTTCGCCTCCTCGGCGGCGACGCGACGGGAACTTCGAGCCCGAGGAAGTGCTGGAAGACCGAAAGCGCGCGGAGCGTGACCCAGCGCGACAGCTCGCCCGTGCGCTCGAGTGCGACCGGAAGGCGTTCGGGACGGGGCCTTTCGAGCTTCCAGCGTGCGCGATGGTCGGCCCGGGCGGCGAGCCGCGCGAGAGACCGTTTGAGAACCGGCTCGCTCCGGGACTCGGCCGGCAGGACGGAGGCGAGCGCAAACAGCATTTCGGCGAGATCCGTCTCGTCGCCGCACGGGAATCCCGGCAGGAGGAGCTCTTCGGGCGCACCGGCGGCGAGCGCCGCAGGCAGTTCGGCCTCGAGGAGCCGGCTCGAGAGGAAGGAAATCGCCCGGGTCACGCGCTCTGACCGGGCGCCTACGGGGAGCGACGCGAAGAGCAGGAGGTCCTTCTCGGTGCGGCCGCGCCCCGCGAGCGCGCGGCCCGCGAGGACGTCGGCACCCTGGAGGACACGGGCGTCGCGTTCCCATCCGACGCGCGCGAGGACCCTGAGGGCGACGCGAAACAGCGGCGCGTCGAGGTCCGTCTCTTCGCGCCGGTCGATCGCGACGAGGACTTTCTCCCACCGCGCGAGGAGGACGTCGCCCGCGTGGTGGAGAAGCGGCAGCGTGCCGTCGGCGCCTGTCTCCGTGAGAAAGAGCGCGAGCCACGCCCCCCCGTCGTAGCGGCGCTCGAGCCCCGCGACTCCCGCGCCCGTCCCCGGCTCGAGCCGCGCGCGCAGCAGCGCCAGCATGTCGCGCACGAACGGTTCGCGCGAGAACCCCTGCTTCGCCTTCCTGAGGTCGGGGTCCTTCGCGGGCCGGCCGAGCAGATCGCGAAGGGCCACGAACCTCGCCGCCGGGCTCTCACGCGAAACGAGCCAGTCGATCGTCGAGAGCGGCACGGGAAACGGCCCGTC
>DASVJU010000008.1:0-12849 GCA_036385755.1 Thermoanaerobaculia bacterium | reverse complement strand
TTGGTGCGCCCAGGAGGACTCGAACCCCCAACCTTTTGATCCGTAGTCAAACGCTCTGGTCCAGTTGAGCTATGGGCGCACGCGAGAACGCGGGGAGGCGGACCATAACGGAACCCGCGCCCCGGTGCAAGTCCCTGCGTTCGAGGCGTGTTAGCGGGCCTCACTCCGCGTCGCCTAAACTTCATCCCTACCCGCCCGTATATTCCCCCGCCAACGTTCGAGGAGGAAACGCCGCATGACGGCCGCGATCTCTCTCAAGGGTGTCGTGAAGCGCTTCGGCAAGTTCGCCGCGGTCGACCATCTCGACCTCGAGGTCCCGCACGGCACGACGTTCGGGCTCCTCGGCCCGAATGGCGCCGGCAAGACGACGTCCATCCGGATGATCATGAACATCACGAAGCCCGACGAAGGCGAGATCCGCGTCCTCGGCGAGAAGATGGACGACAAGCTGCAGCACCGCATCGGCTACCTGCCGGAAGAACGCGGGCTCTACCGGAAGATGAAGGTCATCGATCAGCTCCTCTTTTTCGCGGCGATCAAGGACGTCGACAAGGCCACCGCAATGAAGCGACTCTCTCCATGGATCGACTCGATGGATCTCCGCCCGTGGCTCCAGAAGAAGACCGAGGAGCTGAGCA
Organism: Thermoanaerobaculia bacterium; assembly: GCA_036385755.1. GTDB lineage: Bacteria > Acidobacteriota > Thermoanaerobaculia > UBA5066 > UBA5066 > Fen-183. The sequence goes on along the minus strand of DASVJU010000008.1, from coordinate 12,211 downwards.
AGGGCATGCAGCAGAAGGTGCAGTTCCTCGGCACGCTCGTACACGACCCCGACGTCCTCATCCTCGACGAGCCGTTCTCCGGCCTCGATCCGATCAACGTCATCCTCGTGAAGGACTTCCTCGCGGAGTTCAAGCGCCAGGGCAAGACGGTCATTTTCTCGACCCACGTCCTCGAGCAGGCCGAGAGGATGTGCGAGAGCATCGCGCTCCTCTATCGGGGCAGGAAGATCCTCGACGGCACCGTGAAGGAGATCAAGCACGCCTACCGCGACCGCGTGCCGCTGCCCCCGCCCGTCGAGCCCGAGCCCGAGCTGGAAAAAATCTTCATCAAGGCGGTTCAGGAATCGGGCCTCGAGGCCCCCTCCGCCGAGGAGCTCAAATAATCATGAACGCCAAGCTGCTCGCCATCATCAAGCGCGAGTACCTCCAGCAGGTGCGCACGAAGGCCTTCTGGATCGCGACGTTCCTGATCCCCTCGCTCGGCCTCGGCCTCATCTTCATCCAGGTCGCGCTCTCGCGTACGCTCGTCGCCAAGGGCCGCATCGGCGTCGTCGACCTCTCGGGCCGCCTCTACGAGCCGCTCGTCGCCGAGTACAAGGCGCGCCCGACGGACGAGGAACCCGACAAGGCGAGGAAGGACGAGAAGGCCGAGAAGACGACGGCGAAGATCGACGAGAAAACCGTCGCCGAGAAGATGTCCGAGAGCCGCAACACGAAGATCACGACGCAGCTCGACCTCTTCAAGGTGGACGCGACGCCCGAGACGCTCGCGGCCGTGCGCAAGACGCTCAACGCCGACGTCCAGAAGGAGAGGATCAAGGCCTACATCGTCCTCACGCCGAAGACGCTCGAGACGGGCGCCGCCGAGTGGCGCGCACAGAGCGTGAAGGCCGAGGTCGTCATGCGCGAGCAGATCCAGAGCTACCTGACCCGCGCCGTGACGAAAGAGCGCCTCAAGGACCGCGGCGTCGACCCGGCCGTCTACCGCGAGGCCGCGAAGGTACTCGTCGACCTCGAGGCCCACGAGGCGAAGGAGATCGAGAGCGGCGAGAGCGGCAAGAACGTGGGCTTCAACATCGCCGTCTCGGCCACGTTCTTCTTCCTCATCTACATCTCGATCTTCATGTACGGCGCGTACATCATGCGCGGCGTCCTCGAGGAGAAGAACAACCGGATCGTCGAGGTCATCGTCTCGTCCGTGAAGCCGACGACGCTCATGCTCGGGAAGATCCTCGGCATCGGCCTCGTGGGCCTCACCCAGTACGGCGTGTGGGCGTGCCTCGCCATTGCGATGACGCTGCCCGGCGCGGCCGCGGTCATGGGGATGTCGGAGGGCCTTCCGCACATTCCGGCGGGGACGATCGGGGCCTTCGTCCTTTTCTTCCTGCTCGGCTACTTCCTCTACGCGTCGCTCTATGCGGCCCTCTCGGCCCCGTTCAACACGGAGCAGGAGGCGCAGCAGTTCGTGATGATCCCCGGCATGATGCTCATCCTCACGTCCACGACGTGGTTCTTCGCGTTCAACCAGCCGAACGGCACGCTCGCGACGGTGCTGTCCTTCTTCCCGTTCACGGCGCCGCTCATGATGTTCATGCGCATCAGCGTGCAGACGCCGCCGCTCTGGCAGATCGGTCTCTCCGTCGCCATCCTCCTCCTCACGATCTGGGCCGTCGCATGGTTCGCGGGCCGCGTCTACCGCGTGGGCATCCTCATGTACGGCAAGAAGCCCACGCTGCCCGAGATCTTCCGCTGGGCATTTCAGGCGGACTGAGGCGGGCCGAAGCAGGAAGCGCCCGTGCCTTTCGAACACGGGCGCCCGCGAAGTGGTTCCGAAGAAGACCCTAGGCGAGGACCGGCGAGAGCGCCGGCATCTCCGCGCGCGTCGGGACGGGGACCATCGGGAGATAGGCCGGGTCCCAGATCATGGCGGCGACGGCCTTCGGGATCTCCGCGTCGGGGATCTGCCGCCCGACGCCCGCGTTCCGCGCCTCGGCAACCACTGCCTCGGCGATCCGCGCGCTGATCCGCCGGATTTCACGAGTGAACGGGAAGAGGCTTCCGAGAGCGAGATCCGACTCTTTCACCTCGTCGGCGAGCCGCTGGGCGGCCGCGGCGAACATTCCGTCGGTGACCTCCTTCGCCTCGGACACGAGGACCCCGAGGCCGACGCCGGGGAAGATGAAGGAGTTGTTTGCCTGGCTGATCGTGATCGTGCGGCCCAGGTGAGGCACCGGGTCGAACGGGCTTCCGGTGGCGATGAGCGCGCGTCCGTTCGTCCAGGCCACGAGATCCACGGGCTTCCCTTCTGTCTTGTTCGTCGGGTTCGACATCGGGAAGATGACGGGCCGTTCGACGTGCTTCGCCATCTCGCGCACGACCGCTTCCGTGAACGTATCCGGCTCGCCGGACGTGCCGATCAGGACCGTGGGTTTCACCGCGCGGACGACGGCCAGAAGGTCCCGTGGCGAGCCCTTCTTGAGGCCCATCTTCGCGGCGAAAGCCGCCGGCCATGCGAACTCCCGCTTGTGGACGTCCTTGATCTCCTCGTCGTCCACGACCAGACCCTTGCTGTCGAGGTTCGCGATGGCACGAGTCAGGTTCTCGCCCTGAAGGCCCGCGCGCCGGAACGTGTCGCGCAGCAGCCGGGCGATGCCGACGCCGGCGGCGCCTGCTCCCAGGATGACGACGCGCTGGTCCTTGAGAGGAATTCCCGTCGACCGGCAGCCGGCCAGAATTCCGGCCACGGCCATGGCAGCGGTTCCCTGGATGTCGTCGTTGAAACAGGGGAGGACCTTCCGATAGCGATCCAGCAGGTTGAAGGCGTTGACCTTCTTGAAGTCCTCCCACTGCAGGAGCGCCTTCGGGAAGCGCTTCTTCACGGCCTGGACGAATTCCTCGACCAGCGAGTCGTACTCGGGGCCGCGCAGGCGCGGAAGCCGCCAGCCGAGGTAGAGCGCGTCCTTGAGGAGCGATTCGTTGTCGGTGCCGACGTCGAGACTGATGGGCAGCGTGTGCGACGGGTGGATGCCCGCGGCGGCCGTGTAGAGCGACAGCTTGCCGATCGGAATCCCCATGCCTCCCGCGCCCTGGTCGCCGAGCCCGAGGATGCGCTCGTTGTCCGTCACGACGATGAGGCGGACGTCGTCGAACGGAGCGTTGCCGAGGATCTCGAAGATCCGTCCGCGGTGCGCGGGGGTGATCCACAGCCCGCGGGCCCGCCGGAAGATATGGCTGAACTCCTGGCACGCCCGGCCGACCGTGGGGGTATAGACGATGGGCAGGAACTCCTCGACGTGATCGACCAGGACCCGGTAAAAGAGGTGCTCGTTCCGGTCCTGCAGTGCCGCGAGGCCGATGTACTTCTCGAGCGGATCCTGCTTCCGCGAGATATTTGCGTACACCCGATGTTCCTGCTGCTCCATGCTGCTGACCGCGTTGGGCAGGAGCCCTTCCAACCCGAAGTCCTTCCGTTCCTGCGGGTTGAAGGCGCTTCCCTTCGTGTACATGGGATGCCGAAGCAACCGCGTGCCGCGGTAGGGCACCTCGGAAATTTGTTTTCCCCTGGATTCGAATCGGAGCGCATACGTTTCCATGGTTTCAAACTCCTCCCCATCCAAAGTGGGTTGCCGGCCGCCGGGAGGGCATGAGTCATCTTGATCAGGCGCGCGGACGGGCGAGTGCCTAGGCGCCGACGCGGAAGTTGACGACGTCTCCGTCCTGAACGACGTAGTCGCGGCCCTCGAGGCGCAGCGTGCCATGGGTCTTGCAGTGCGCGAAGGAGCCCGCTTCGACGAGCGTCTGGTATGGCACGACCTCGGCCCTGATGAAGTGCTTCTCGAAGTCGGTGTGGATCGCGGCGGCCGCCTTCGCGGCGTGCGTCCCCTTCGGAATGGACCACGCGCGGCACTCGTCCTCGCCCGCCGTGAGGAACGACATGAGGCCGAGGAGGTCGTAGGCCGCGCGCAAGAGCCGGTCCAGCGCGCGGTCCGGAAGGCCGAGGCCCTTGAGAAACTCCATCTGGTCCTCGGGAGACATCGCGGCGATCTCCTGCTCGATCGGGGCCGAGACGGCGCTGAAGGCGACGTGCGGTTTGCCCTTCCACCTGTCGAACCTCGCGCGTTCGAGGGCCCCGGCGAGGTCGCCCGCCTCGCTCTCGCCCGCGTTGAGGATCACGAGCATCGGCTTTCGCGTCAGGAGGCCGAAGCCCTTCACGTACTTCTCCTCCTCGACGTGGACGTCGAGCCCGCGCAGCGTCTCGCCCTTCTCGAGGGCGGCCTTGAAGCGCACGACGAGGTCCTTTTCGGTCTGGAGCTCGGGCGTCTTCTTCTTCGCGATGTCCTTCTCGATGCGCTCGAGACGGTTCGTGACGACCGAGAGGTCCGCGAGGAGCATCTCGGTCTCGAGGAGCTCGAGGTCGCGCATCGGGTCGACCGAACCCTCGGGGTGCGGCACCGCGTCGGAGGCGAAGCCGCGCACGACGACCGCGAGGCCGTCCATCTGCCGCAGCTCCGGGAGGTTGAGACTCTGCGAGGCGCCCTTCGTGACGCCCGGAACGTCCACGAACTTCACCGTCGCCGGCGTGTGTTTCTTCGGCTTGAACATCGCCGTGAGCGTGTCGAGCCGGGCGTCCGGCACGTGTGCGACGCCGACGTGCGCCTCGCGCTTGTGCTGCGTCGTATCGGTCGCGTGGCCGGTCAGGAGAGAGAACAGAGTCGTCTTGCCGGAGAGCTCGAGGCCGAGGATGCCGAATTCCATGGGGGGGATTCTCCTCCCATCCTCTCCGGGTTGTGACTGTTCGGGCCGGCATGTTAAATTCCGCGTCCCCGCAGGCCGAAAAGCCCCGCCGGGGAGACGTGCCGCGTTCGTCTAGCGGTTAGGACGCCGCCCTCTCAAGGCGGAGATCACGGGTTCAAATCCCGTACGCGGTACCAACTCCCTCTCGGGCGGAGGAAGTATGCCGTTCTGCGTCGCGCCGTGGCGTAAACCCTGTCTCGACTATGTGATACATCGGCATCATTTAGAGGATTCCACTTCGATTTGATGATGTTCTCCCACGGAAAGGGAGGCCCCTCATGTCCCGCCGCCTGCTCACTCTCGATGGCAACGAGGCCGTTGCCTCAGTTGCGCATCGCACGAACGACGTCATCGCGATCTACCCCATCACGCCCTCGTCCAACATGGGCGAGTGGGCCGACGAGTGGTCCTCGAAGGGCCAGAAGAACGTCTGGGGCAACGTCCCCGAAATCGTCGAGATGCAGTCCGAGGGCGGCGCCGCGGGCGCCGTGCACGGGGCGATCCAGGCGGGCGCCCTCTCCACGACATTCACGGCGTCGCAGGGCCTCCTCCTCATGATCCCGAACATGTACAAGATCGCGGGCGAGCTGACGCCGTTCGTGATGCACGTGGCCGCGCGGACGATCGCGACCCACGCCCTCTCGATCTTCGGCGACCACTCCGACGTCATGGCCTGCCGGCAGACCGGGTTCGCGTTGCTGTCCTCGAACTCGGTCCAGGAGGCGCACGACTTCGCGATCATCGCGCAGGCCGCGAGCCTCAAGTCCCGGATCCCTTTCCTCCACTTCTTCGACGGCTTCCGCACGTCGCATGAGGTCGGAAAGATCGAAGAGCTCGCGAACGAGGACCTCCTCGCGATGCTCGACGAGGACGCCATTGCCGCACATCGGCTCCGTGGTCTCACACCGGACCACCCGGTGCTCCGCGGCAGCGCCCAGAACCCCGACGCCTTCTTCCAGGCGCGCGAGGCCGGTAACGTCTATCACCTGGCGTGCGCGGACCACGTCCAGAAGGAGATGGACCGCTTCGCGAAGCTCACGGGGCGCGCGTACCACCTCTTCGACTACGTGGGCCACCCGGAGGCGACGCGCGTCATCGTCCAGATGGGCTCGGGAGCCGAGACGACGCACGAGACCGTCGACTGGTTCGTCCAGAAAGGCGAGAAAGTCGGCGTCCTGAAGGTTCGCCTCTACCGGCCCTTCGACATTCCCGGGTTCGTCGCCGCGCTTCCGAAGACCGTGAAATCGATCGCCGTCCTCGACCGCACGAAAGAGCCCGGCGCCATCGGCGATCCTCTCTATCTCGACGTCGTGACCGCGCTCGTCGAGGCGCGGCGCGAGGGCGCGCTTCCCTTCGCGGCCGAGCCTCTCGTCGTGGGCGGACGTTACGGGCTCTCGTCCAAGGAGTTCACGCCCGGCATGGTGAAGGCGGTGTTCGACGAGCTCGCGAAGCCGAAGCCGAAGAACCACTTCACGATCGGCATCGTTGACGACGTGACGCACACGTCTCTCCCTTGGGACGCCACGTTCGACATCGAGCCGGCCAGCACGGTGCGCGCCCTCTTCTACGGCCTCGGCGCCGACGGCACCGTGGGCGCGAACAAGAACTCGATCAAGATCATCGGCGAGGAGACCGACAACTTCGCGCAGGGCTACTTCGTGTACGACTCGAAGAAGTCGGGCGCCGTCACGATCTCCCACCTCCGCTTCGGGCCGAAGCCCATCCATTCGACGTACCTCGTCACCCGCGCGAACTTCATCGCGTGCCACCAGGAGCAGTTCCTGGACCGCTACGAAATGCTCGACGCGGCCGTGCCGGGCGCGGTGTTCCTCATGAACACTCCGTACGGGCCGGACGAGGCGTGGGACAACCTCCCTCTCGAGATGCAGGAGCAGATCCTCGAGAAGAAGCTCGCGGTCTGGGTCATCGACGCCTACAAGGTCGCGAAGGCCCTCGGGATGGGCGGCCGGATCAACACGATCATGCAGACCTGCTTCTTCGCGATCTCGGGCGTCCTGCCCCGCGAAGAGGCGATCACCCAGATCAAGAAGGCGATCGAGAAGACGTACGGCAAGAAGGGCGAGGAGACCGTGCGCCGCAACTTCGCGGCCGTGGACGGGACCCTCGCGAACCTCGCGAAGATGGTCGTGCCCACGAAGCTCACCGCGACGCGGCGCCGCCCGCCCATCGTCTCGGATGCCGCGCCGGACTTCGTGAAGCGCGTGTCGGGCGTCATGCTCGAGGGCAAGGGCGATCTCCTGCCGGTCAGCGCGTTCCCGCCCGACGGCACGTGGCCCCTCGCCACGGCTCAGTGGGAGAAGCGGAACATCGCCCTCGAGATCCCGGTGTGGGACGAGAAGATCTGCATCCAGTGCAACAAGTGCGCGATGGTGTGCCCCCACGCCGCCATTCGCGCCAAGGTGTTCGACCCGGCAAAGCTCGCGGACAGCCCCGCGACGTACAAGTCCATGCCGTTCAAGGGCACCGAATACGCCGGCAAGGCCTACACGATCCAGATCGCCCCCGAGGACTGCACGGGCTGCACGCTCTGCGTGGCCGTGTGTCCCGCGAAGGACAAGGCGAATCCGAAGCACAAGTCTCTCGAGATGGCGCCGCAAAGGCCGCTTCGGGACGCCGAACGGGCGAACTTCGCGTTCTTCCTCGACCTTCCGGACGCGGACCGCACGACCGTCCGCATGGACGTGAAGGGGGCGCAGTTCCTCAAGCCGCTCTTCGAGTTCTCGGGCGCGTGCGCCGGCTGCGGCGAGACGCCGTACGTGAAGCTCCTCACGCAGCTCTTCGGCGACCGCACGCTCATCGCGAACGCGACGGGCTGCTCGTCCATCTACGGCGGCAACCTCCCGACGACGCCGTACACCACGAACGCCGACGGACGGGGTCCCGCGTGGGCGAACTCGCTCTTCGAGGACAACGCCGAGTTCGGCTTCGGATTCCGTCTCGCCCTCGACTCGCTGAGCGGTCAGGCGCGCACGCTCGTGAAGGCGCTCTCCGCCCGGATCGGCGGGACTCTCTCCGACGCGCTCCTCGACGCCCCGCAGGGCACGGAGGCGGACATCGCGGCGCAGCGCGAACGGGTCCTCGCGCTCCGTGACGCCCTCAAGGGCGTGAACACTCCGGAATCGCGGCGCCTCCTCCTCATGGCCGATGCGCTCGTGAAAAAGAGCGTGTGGATCGTGGGAGGCGACGGCTGGGCCTACGACATCGGCTACGGCGGCCTCGACCACGTCCTCGCTTCGGGGCGCAAGGTCAACATCCTCGTCCTCGACACCGAGGTCTACTCGAACACGGGCGGTCAGGCGTCCAAGGCGACACCCATGGGCGCGGCCGCGAAGTTCGCGGCCCAGGGCAAGGCGACGCCGAAGAAGGATCTCGGCATGCTCGCGATGACGTACGGCAACGTCTACGTCGCGCACGTCGCCTTCGGCGCGAAGGACGCGCAGACCGTGAAGGCCCTCCTCGAGGCCGAGAGCTACCCCGGGACGTCGATCGTCATCGCCTACAGCCCGTGTATCGCGCACGGCTACGACCTCTCGTTCGGCCTCGACCAGCAGAAGCTCGCGACGGAATCCGGCTACTGGCCGCTGTACCGGTTCGACCCGCGCCGCATCGCGACGGGTGAGACGCCGCTCCTCATGGACACGGCGACGATCAAGGGCTCGATCGCGCAGTTCATGCGCAACGAGGCGCGGTTCCGCATGGTCGAGCAGCAGGACCCCGACCGCTTCCGGGGCCTGCTCGTGAAGGCCGAGCGCGAAGTGAAGAACCGGTTCCAGGTATACGAGAACCTCGCGAAGCTCACCCTGGGCCGCGCGGGCGTTCCCCCGGCCCCCGCCATGCCGCCAACCCCGCCCGTGCCGACGGCTGCGGGCAAGGCCTGAGGAGACGACGATGGACCTCACCACCCGCTATCTCGGCCTCACCCTTCCCCACCCATTCATGCCGGGCGCGTCGCCGATGGTCGACGACCTGGATCTCGTGCGCCGCCTCGAGGACGCCGGCGCCTCGGCGATCGTGATGAGCTCGCTCTTCGAGGAGCAGATCACCCGGGAGGAGGTCGGCACGATCCGCCAGATGGAGATCGTGTCCGGCTCGTACCCGGAGGCTCTCACGTACTTCCCGGAGCCGGAGACCTTCAAGCTCGGCCCCGAGCGGTATCTCGAACGCGTGCGCCTGCTCAAGGACACCGTGCACATCCCCGTCATCGCGTCGCTGAACGGCGCGACGCCGGGCGGATGGCTCTCTTTCGCGGCACGCATCGCCGAGGCCGGCGCCGACGCGCTCGAGCTCAACATCTACGACGTCGGAGCGCACGACGGCGAGCCGGGCTTCTCGCTCGAACGGCGCCTCCTCGAGATCGTGAGGACCGTGAAGGGCGCCGTGAAGATCCCCGTCGCCGTGAAACTGTCGCCGTTCTTCTCGTCGCTCGGCTCTTTCGCCTCCGAGCTCGATGCGATGCACGTGGACGGGCTCGTCCTCTTCAACCGCTTCTATCAGCCCGACATCGACCCCGACAACCTCGAGGTGACGCCCGCGCTACGCCTCTCCACGCGTGACGAGCTCCTGCTCCGCCTCCGGTGGCTCGCGATGCTTTCCGGGCGCGTCCAGGCCTCTCTCGCCGTGACCGGCGGCGTGCACGACGCCCGCGACGCGATCAAGGCGATCATGGCCGGCGCCGACGCCGTCCAGATGGTCTCGGCCCTCCTCCTGCGCGGTCCGAGGGCGCTCGCCGAGGTCCGAACCGAGGTCGAGACGTGGATGGAAGAGCACGAGTACGAATCGCTGGCCCAGATGAAGGGCAGCATGAGCCTGCTCTCGTGCCCGGACCCGGCGGCCTACGAGCGCGCGAACTACGCGCGCGTCCTCCAGAGCTACAAGCTGACCGAGCCCGTCGCGATCTAGGGACTCCACCGTCCCCGTCGAACATCTTTGCGGAAGCCGCGAGGCAGGCGAGAATGCCCGCCTCGTGTCCTACTGCGACGTCGCGCCCGGCGATCCCCTGCACGGGCCCTATCACGACCGCGAATACGGCTTTCCGCTCCGGGGCGACGCGGAGCTCCTCGAGCGCCTCGCGCTCGAGATCAACCAGGCCGGCCTCTCGTGGGCCACGATCCTGCGGAAGCGCGCGAACTTCCGCGCGGCGTTCGAGGGCTTCGATCCGGAAATCGTCGCCCGCTACGGCGCGAAAGAGAAGCGGCGCCTCCTCGCGGACGCCGGGATCATCCGGAACCGCCTCAAGGTCGACGCGGTCGTCCACAACGCCGGAGTTCTCCTCGCGCTCCGGAAGACCCACCGCTCGTTCGCCTCGTGGATCGACGCGCAGCATCCCCTTCCGAAAGACGCGTGGGTGAAACTCTTCCGGGCAACTTTCCGTTTTACCGGCGGAGAGATCGTGAACGAGTTCCTCGTGTCGACGGGCTGGCTCCCGGGAGCGCACGCGCCCGGGTGTCCCGTCTCGAAGAAGATCGTGAAGGCCCGGCCGCCCTGGATGGCGGGGGCTCGACGCCCGTTGCGGTAGGCTGGCCGAGGCCATGCATTTCCCCGTCCGCCGGCTCCTCGCCGCCTCTGCCTTCGGCGCCGCCATCGCCGCCGCCGGGCCGGTCGCGGGACAGATGCCGGGAATCTCACCGACGATTCCGGCGCCGGCCGCGGAGGCTCCGGGCGACCCCTACCGGCGCGAGACGCCCTACGGAGCCTTCTTCGGCTACATGCGGGCCGCCTCCCGCCAGAACTGGGTCCTCGCGGCCGAGTATCTCCAGTGGCCGAAGAACGCGAAGTCCACTCCCGAGGAGATCGCGAAGCAGCTGAAGGCCGTCCTCGACGAGCGCTTCGCCGGCGACCTCGAAAAGGTCAGCCGCTCGCCGCTCGGCGACCTGAACGACGGGCTCTCCCCCGAGCTCGAGCGGGTCGGGGCCATCGAGCGCGGGGACGATTCGTTCGACGTGCTTGTCGTCCGCACGCAACCGGTCGACGGACCCGCGGTCTGGCTCGTCTCGTCGCAGACGCTCCGCGAGATTCCGGCCACCTTCCGCGAACTGACGACGCCCGGGCTGGACCGCTTGATGCCGGTGATCCTCCAGCGCCAGGTCGCGGGCGCGCTGCGCCTCTGGCAGGTCCTCGCGTTCTGGGCGCTGATTCCCGTCGCGTGGCTCCTCGCGCGCCTCCTCGCCGCCGTTCTTCTCGGCGGCGCACGACGCGCGTTCGCGCGGCGTTCCTTCGCGGAGGGCCTCGCGGGCGGTCTCGATTCGTTCCGCGGCCCTCTCGCGCTCCTCGCGGCCGTCCCGCTTCACGCTTTCGCCGTCACGAAGATCGGCCTTCCCCTGCTCGGCCGTTACAACTACGGCCGCTTCTCACGCCTCGTCGTCATCGCCGCCCTCGCCTGGCTCCTCATCCGCGTCCTCCGCTTCCTGACGTCGCGCGCCACGATGCGCCTCCTCGCCTCCGGAGAGGCCGCGGCCTCTTCGCTCACGATCGGCCGCCGCGTCCTCCAGGGCACCGTCGTCTTCCTGGCCCTGCTCGCCGGGCTCGCGAGCCTGGGCGTCAATCTGACCGCGACGCTCGCCGGACTCGGCATCGGCGGCGTCGCGCTCGCGTTCGCCGCACAGAAGAGTCTCGAGAACCTGTTCGGCGGCTTCGTCGTGCTGAGCGACAGGATCCTCCGCGTCGGCGACACCGTCCGCATCGGAACGGCGGTCGGCGAGATCGAGGACGTGACGCTCTACGCGACGCGCCTCCGCGCCTTCGACCGGTCCGTCGTCACGATTCCGAACGGCTCTTTGATCACGGCTCAGATCGAGAACCGGAGCCGGCGCGACAAATTCTGGTTCCATCCCACGCTCGGCCTCGTGTACGAGACGACGGCGGAACAGATGCGCGCAGTCCTCGAGAACCTGCGCGCGCGCCTCGCGTCGGACCCCCGCGTCGAGAAGGGCACGATGCGCGTGCGCTTCGTGCGCCTTGCCTCTTCCAGTCTCGACGTGGAGGTCTCCGCGTACCTCCTCGTCCCCGACTACACGACGTTCCTCGCCGTGCAGGAGGAGCTTCTGCTCCTGCTGCTCGACGTCGTCGAGAAAGCCGGAACGTGCCTCGCGTTCCCGTCGCAGACGACGTACGCGGCGGGCGAGTCGGCGGCTCCGCTCGCGGCGCGGCCCATACGCCCCTCCCCTGCCCCATGAAGACGACGCGGACTTTCAACGTCTCGGGCCTCGCCCTTCTTCTGGGAGCGCTCCTCTGCACCGTGCCGGCGATCCGCCCCCTCGGCATCTGCGTTCTCGTGTTCGGCGTTCCCGTGTTCGCCGTCAGCGCGACCCGGCATCTCCTGCGCGGCCTCCTCTGGCGCGTCGGGAGCCGGCTCGTCGTGTCGTACCTCCTCCTCCTCTCGGCGGTCGTCTTCGCGGTC
>DASVJU010000007.1:0-38020 GCA_036385755.1 Thermoanaerobaculia bacterium | reverse complement strand
CTTCCGCCGCCCGCACCCGCGACGTAGACGCTCTTGTCCGAGGACGAATCTTTCGCCGTGTCGGCCCACACGATCTCGCCGGTGGAAGTGTTGATCGCCCGCGCGTCGATCGCCGCGTCCATGCGCTGCGTCTTCATGCTGAACGAGGGCAGCCCGCCGTACCCGGGGACGCTCGCTCCCGAATTCGTCACGCCGAACTCCGTGATGGCGCCCACGATGAGGTATTCGACGCCCAGCATCTTGCCGACCCGCACGGCGGTCTTGGGGTCGACGTCGCCCGAGAGCGAGAGGTTCTTCTCCTGCATCAGGGCCTGGAGCCGTTCGCGGTCGACCACGCGGAACGCGTCGCCCTTGACGAGCGCGGTGACCATCATGTCCTGGGCGGCGCGCCCTACGTGATACCAGCTGTAGTAGTGGCTGGACTTGTCGACGAACTCCAGAACGGCGACTCGGGGTTTCGCGCTTCCCGCGGCCTGCGCGGCGGGCGCGCTCGCGAGAAGGACGGCGAAAAGGGCGAAAAGAAGACTGCGGACAGGGCGCATCATGAGTTCTCCTCCCTGAAGACGAAGGCATTCTAATTCCTTACACTCCTGTCGTGCAGGCGGAAGAAGAGGACGGCCCCGTCGCGATCCCCATCGAGGATGCCCTCGACCTTCACCCTTTCCGTCCTGATGAGACGGCCTCCGTCGTGTCGGAATACGTCGCCGCGGCGGCCGCGAAGGGCTTCCGCGAAGTTCGCCTGATTCACGGGAGGGGGATCGGCGTCCAGCGCGCGATCGTGAGACGGACGCTCGAGCGGACCTCCCTCGTCACGTCGTTCGAGGACGCCACGCCCGAACGCGGCGGATGGGGCGCCACCGTGGTCCGGCTCGCGCCGCGAGGCTCATGAGCGGAGACATCGGCCTTCTCGACCTCGTCATCGTCGGCGCTGGGCCGGCGGGCATCGCGCTCGGGGCGGAAGCCGTCGCGGCGGGACTCCCGCCTTCGCGCCTCCTCATCCTCGAGCGGGGAGAGGCGCACTCCTTCTCGATCCGGAAGTTCTACCCCGAGTCGAAGGTCGTCACGGCGAACTACAAGGGCCTGGCGGCGGTCTGCACGGGAGTCCTCTGCCTCACGGATGCGGGCAAGGGAGAGACGCTGACGTATCTCGACCACGCGATCGAAGCGAACGGCCTCGCCGTGCGTTACGGCGAGCCCGTGGGGGCGATTCGGCCCCGCGGCGGCTTCTTCCTCGTCGAGACTCCCGCTGCGACGTACCGCTCGAAGACCTGCGCGGTCGCGATCGGCATCCTCGGCCGCCCCCGCAAGCCCGGCTGGCCGATTCCCTCCGGGCTCAGGGCGCGCATCACGTTCGACATCACCTCCGTGACGCTCCGGAATCTCGACGTCCTCGTCGTGGGCGGCGGCGACTCGGCCTCCGAGTACGCCCAGTACCTCGTCCAGGAGGGCTGCCGCGTCGTCCTCTCCTATCGCGGCTCTTCCTTCGAACGCATGAACGACATCAACCGCGCATCCCTCGAAGCACTCGAGGAGCAGGGCCGGGTTCTCGTCCTGCGCGGCACGAACGTGATCCGCGTCGAGAGCGACGGGGGCCGCCCCCGCGCCCACTTCGCGGAAGACGCGGACGGAAAGCCCGGTCCGGAGAGCTTCGACCACGTGGTCCTCGCGCTCGGCGGCACGACACCCGAGAACTTCCTCAAGACGATCGGCATCGACTTCGACGGCGCCGTGCCCGTCCTCCGAGAGGGTTACGAAACCTCGATCCCCGGGCTTTTTCTCGTCGGAGACCTGACCGCGGGAAAGTCGGGCGGCTCGATCATCTCCGCGTTCAACTCGGCGAACGAGGCGATGCGCGCGCTCTGCGAGGGCCATCTCGACTGCCCGATCCCGCCGCGGCCACGGCCCTGACCCGCGTTACTGCGACGTATCCGCTACACTCGGCCGCGTGAAAAATCTGACGCCCCCGGCGAAGAAAGAGCGCACGACCGTGATCCGGGGCTCGGGCATGTACGTGCCCCCCCAGGTCGTCACGAACGAAATGATGGGCCGCATCATGGACACGAACGACGACTGGATCGTGCCGCGCACCGGCATCAAGGAGCGGCGCTTCGTCGAACCGGGGATCGGCTCGGCCGAGTTGGGCGCCCATGCCGCCCATGCGGCGCTCGAGGACGCCGGACTCTCGGCCGAAGACATCGACTTCGTCATCTTCTCGACGATGACACCCGACCACTACTTCCCCGGAAACGGCGGCCTTCTCGCGCAGCGTCTCGGGATGAAGAACACGCACGCGCTCGACATCCGGATGCAGTGCACCGGATTCCTCTCGGGCCTTCAGACGGCGGACGCCTTCATCCGCTCGGGTATGTACGACCGCATTCTCCTCGTGGGCTCCGAGGTGCACAGCGGTCTCATGCCCTGGCCCGAGAGCGTGTGGGACGTGATGCTCGGAAAATCGCCCGGGCCCTGCGACCCGTTCTGGTTCGAACGGGCGACCGGCATGCGCGACCGCGCCGTGCTCTTCGGCGACGGCGCGGGCGCCATGGTTCTCGAAGCAAACGTCACGGGCGACGGGCGCGGCTTCGCGGGCTTCGCGATGTACACCGACGGGGAGCACTTCGACAAGCTCTACGTGCCCGGCGGCGGCTGCAAGTCGCGCCCCTACTTCACGCCCGAGATGTTCGACAACCTCGGCACGATTCCGATCGTGGAGGGGCGCCAGGTCTTCCGGCTCGCGGCGCAGCTCATGCCGGCGGCCGTTCATGAAGTCCTCTCGGGCAACGGCAGAACGCTCGCCGACCTCGACCTTCTCTTGATGCATCAGGCCAACCTGCGCATCAACGAAGCGGCGCAGAAGGTGCTCGGCCTCCCGGACGAGAAGGTCTTCAACAACATCCAGAAGTACGGAAACACGACGGCCGCGACGCTTCCCATCGCGTTCCACGAGGCGAAGCTCGCGGGCAAGGTGAAACAAGGCTCCGTCGTCGTCTTCACCGCGCTCGGCGCGGGCCTCCACTGGGGCGCGGGGCTGGCCGTCGTCTGACTCTTCCCGGCTTTCGCGTTCACACGCTTCGTGAAGCGCGACGCCTCGCGCCCGATCCGCGCGCCTCAGGCCTCGCCGTCGCGTTCGTCGTCCGGCAGGCTCGCGGCGCGCAGCAGGGCGGGGGCCTCGGCCAGGTCGGGGTGAGTCGCCGCGAGCGCAACCGCGGCGTCGATCGGGTCCTGGAGGAGGGCGATCCGGCGGCGCGCGCGCGCGGCCTCGGCCTCCGGCACGGAGAGAAGGAGAGACTCCAGCTCCAGTTGAGCGCGCCGCGCGCGCAGCGCGAGCTTCAGCGCGAACGGTCTCCCGTCCCCGGTCTCGATGCCTGAGCGCGCCGCCGCGCGGAGGACCCCGGTGAGGCCGTGGACGAGGACGTCGAGCAAAGGGATCTCCTTCGAGAGGTCGTCGAGGTAGAGCTCGAAGACGTTCTCGACCGGGTTCCACAGGAGCCTCGTCCAGGTGCCGTCCCCCTTCTCCGCGTCCTCCTTCATCCAGACGATCAGCGCGCCGGCCCATGGCCCGACGGACGCCGGGTCGCCGCCGCCGGCGGACATGGCCCGAACGAACGGCCGGAGGAGCCGCCCCCCCGCGCCCTCGAAGGCTCCCGCCCGCGCGACGTCCCGCATCGCGGTCACGAACGGGCGCGCAGCATGCGCGTAGAACTTCGTGAGGCCTTTCTCGCGCGAGGCCACGAGGACGTCCGCCCAGAGGTCGAAGAACGCGAGCGCCATTGACGGTGAGCCGCGGCGCACGATGGCGACGCGCAACTCGGCGAGCCAGGGCGTCACGAGAAGCTGGTAGATCTGGTCGTGGGACGGCTCGGCGAGGTCGGCGAAGCGGCGCGACACGAGCGCGAGCGACGTCGCCGCGACGGACGCCGGGCTCTGGGCGAGCACGCTTTCGAGAACGTCGTGCACCGTCACGAGCGGGTCGTCGGCCTCGACCGGATACACGCGGAACGAAAAGATGAGGTCGTTCAGGACGTCGAGTCGCGCGCGCTCGCTCGTCGAAGAGCCGAGGAGCCTCTCCTCCTGCGCGACGAGATACACGGCATCCACGCGTGCCAGCGACGTCTCGAGGAGCATTTCCTGCGTGAGGAGGCGCGGGATGCGCCGGAACAGGCGCGCGAGGGCGACCGCGTCCACCCCGAACTCCACGACGCCGCCCGAAGAAAGCAGGAAGATTGCCGTCGGGTTGTGCGACACGGCCGGCAGGTGCGCGGCGAGAAGTGCGAGGCACGCGGCGAGAATCGTCGCGATCGCGCCCGACACGGCGATGCGGAAGTCGTCGTCGCCCAGGATCATCGAGCCCAGATGAGAACGCTGCACGGACGTGCCGAGCGTCAGCGAAAGGATGAGGACCGAGCCCGCCATCGCGATGACGGCCGCCAGGACGGTCGCGATCGTCGCGAGGAGATAGGTGAAGGGCACCATGTCCTCGGACTGCGGTCCACGCAGGCCGGTCCCGAATGCGGCCACGAGGAGGCCCGCCAGCTGCACCGCGATGCCCGCGAGGAGGAGAGTGACGATGGTCCGGCGCATGCGGGCGCCGGACGCGTCGGCGGCAACGGCCGCGGCGTCGGGGCCGCCCGCGACCGTCACGCCGGCTTCAGGGCGACCGACGAACCCACCCACGTGAAATCCTTGTTGAAGTCCACGCCGAGCATCTTTCCGCGCGACAGCCGGCACAGGTTGAGTCCGAGCGTCGGCACCTCGTCGCTGTCGGGGCGGAAAAACATCATCCGGATCTCGACTTTCACGCCGCCGCCGTCCGCCGCGACGAGGCACGGGTCGTAGGCGATCTTCTCCTGCAGGCACCAGGAACCGCGCTCGCTCTTCGGGATGCGCGCGAGATCCTCCGGCGTCGGATCGACGTTCACGCCGCCTCCCGCGAACGAGAACAGCGGCTTCAGCACGTAGCGCTCGGTGAGGTCCTTCGGAACGCCCTCGACCTCGGAGAGGTACCGCGCCTTCGGGACCGTCTCGTGAGACAGGAGCGGGAGAGAGTACTTGGACCACGTCCAGTACCAGTTCGGGTGCGGCACCCAGCGGACGTCGAGCTCCTCGCGAAAATCGAACGGCAGCGCCGTCTCCTTCCTGATGAGCTCGTCGAAGACGATCCGGTTGTAAATCCGGCGAACCGGGATCCGGCGCCCGTCTTTCACGCGGAAGAGCCGCTTGCCCTCTTTCACGAGCACCCGCGGGTCGAGGGCGTCGACCCCGAGGAGACGCCGGGTCGCGTGGAAGTCGATCGCCGTCTTCTGCTCTTCCGGCAGGAGGTCCAGAAGAACGACCTCTTCGGGATCCGCGTCGCCGACGATCGTGCGGCGGAGAAGATCGAGGAGGCCGGCCCGCGACAGACCGGAGAAGTACGGGCTCCACGGACCCTTCGGGAAGCCGTTCACGCGGGAGAGCGCGTCGCTCCACGCGTCCGACTGCATCACCTCGAACGCCGAAAGCGACGGAAACCCCTGCAGCTCGATGAGCCGTGGCGCAAGACGGCCGTCTTTCCCTTTCACGATCGCGAAGTCCACCTGCGCGAGCGACGGAAGGGGGTCCATCCCGGGCGTCGCCCAGCGTTCGGGAATCGCCCGCTTCATGAGAACGAGCGCTTCCGGCCGTGCGAGCTGCGCCACGATCGCGCGCGCACCGGCCTCGAGGGCGGCCGTGAGCTCATCCGTCAGGAAGACCGGCGTCTCGGCGAGGCGGAATCCCGGCTCGCAGCCGGCGCGCCGGACGAGATCCTCCGCATAAGACGACGCGAGCTCGTCCGTGAACGCGGCATTGAACGCCGCCCGAAATTCCGGATGCATGGCGCGCGGAGTTTAGACCTTCTTTTTCTTCCACTTTCCGCGGCGGAAGAGCAGCCCCCCGACGACGGCCAGCGTCGAGAACGCGATCGTGATGGCGAGAAAGACGCCGCGCGGCCCGAGGCCGAGGCGCACGGCCAGGATCCAGGCGATCGGAATCTCCCAGAGCCAGAACACGAAGAAGTTGATGATCGTGGGCGTCCAGGTGTCGCCCGCGCCGTTGAAGGACTGCACGAGGACCATGCCCCAGGCATAGAAGAGGAAGCCCGACGCGATGATGCGCACACCCTCCGTCGCCACCGGCGCGACCGCCGCGTCCGCCGTGAAGAGGCCGACCACCGCGCCCGGGAAGAGAAAAAAACCGAGACCGACGACGCCGAGAAACGTCATGTTGTAGAGGCCCGCCAGAAACACCGAGCGCGCGGCCCGATCGGGTTTTTTCGCGCCGAGGTTCTGGCCGACGAGCGTCGCGGCGGCATTCGACATGCCCCACGACGGCAGGAGCGCGAAGATGACGATCCGGATCGCGATCGTGTACCCCGCGAGCGCGGCGCTGCCGAAGCTCGAGAGGATCCTCACGAGGCCGATCCAGCTCGCCGTTCCGATGAGCGACTGGACCATCGCGCTCCCAGACAGCCTCAGGAGCGCGAGCATCGTCTTCGGGTCGAGGTGCAGTTGTTCGCGCCGGATCGCGAGCCGCCCCGTTCCGCGAGCCAGCGTCAGGACCTGGACCACAACCGCGATGCCGCGCCCCGTCGTCGTCGCCACCGCCGCGCCCGTGACGCCGAGCGCCGGAAAAGGGCCCCACCCGAAGATGAGGCACGGGTCCAGGACGAGATTGATCGCGTTCGCGAGCCAGAGGACGCGCATCGCGACGGCGGCGTCGCCCGCTCCGCGGAAGATCGCGTTGATGAGAAAGAGGAGGACGATGACGATATTGCCGCCGAGCATCACCGCGGTGAACCTCGAGCCGGAGGCGACGACGTCCGGTGCCGCGCCCATCCATCCGAGGAGCCGCGGGGCGAGGAGCGCGCCCGCGAGACCGAGCGGGACCGCGATGAAAACGCCAAGCATGATTGCCTGGACCGCGGTTCGGGCCGCGCGCTCGCGGTCGCGCTCGCCGACCCGGCGCGCGACCATCGCCGTCGCCGCCATCGCGAGGCCGATCGCGAGCGCATAGATCAGGGCGAGGATCGATTCCGTCAGACCCACCGTCGCGACGGCCGAGGCGCCGAGGCGGGACACCCAGAACACGTCCACGACCGCGAAGACCGACTCGAGCGCCATCTCGAGGACCATCGGGATGGCCAGGAGGATCACGGCCCGGCCAATGGGACCCTCCGTGAATTCTCCGTGAGAGCCGCGCAGCGCCTCGCGGACCGTCGCGAGGACGCCGGGGGATCGCGGGCCTTCGGAAGGGAGGGACATGGACGAGACGTTACGCGCGGCGCGCGCGAAAGTTCCGCGCGGAGGCCTACACGTTGAACTTGAAGAGCAGGACGTCGCCGTCTTTCACGACGTACTCCCTGCCCTCCTGACGCACCGCGCCCACCTCGCGCGCGGCCGCCATCGAGCCGGCCTTCAGGAGGTCCTCGTAGGCAACCGTTTCCGCTTTGATGAAGCCTCTTTCGAAGTCGGTGTGGATGACGCCAGCTGCCTGGGACGCCGTGTCCCCGGCGCGAATCGTCCAGGCGCGGACCTCTTTTTCTCCCGCCGTCAGGAACGTCCGGAGGCCGAGGAGGTGGTACGCGGCGTGGATGAGCTTCCCGACTCCGGACTCCTCGACGCCGAGGGACGCGAGGTATTCCTTCGCGTCGGCTTCCGGCAGCTCCGAAAGCTCGGACTCGATCTGCGCCGAGATCGCGACGGCTTCGGAGCCATGGTGGGTCTCCGCCCAGGCGCGCACCTTCTTCACGAGCGGGAGGTCGTCGGCGTTCCTGAGGTCGCCTTCGGCCACGTTGCAGGCGAAGAGCGTCGGTTTCATCGTCATGAGAAAGAGGGGGCGCGCCGCGTCGCGTTCGGCCGAATTGAGGTCGAGCGTGAGCGCCGGCTTGCCGGAATCGAGATGCGGAATCAGCTTCGCGGCGACCGCCATCTTCGCAATCGCTTCCTTGTTGCCGCCGCGCGCGAGCCTCTCGAGCCCCTCCCTCTGTTTCGTCACGGATTCGAGGTCCGCGAGGACGAGCTCCATCGTGATCGTCTCGATGTCAGCGATCGGGTCGAGCGTGTCGGAGACGTGGACGATGTCCTTGTCCTCGAAGCAGCGCACGACCTGGACGATCGCGTCCACCTCGCGGATGTGGGACAGGAACTTGTTCCCGAGGCCTTCGCCCTTGCTCGCGCCCTTCACGAGGCCGGCGATGTCCACGAACTCGAAGGTCGCGGGGATGATGACGGACGTCTTTACGATCTTCGCGAGCGGCACGAGCCGCGCGTCCGGCACGACGACAATGCCGACGTTCGGCTCGATCGTGCAGAACGGGTAGTTCGCCGCCTCCGCCTTGCGGGTCTTCGTGAGGGCGTTGAACAGCGTCGACTTGCCGACGTTCGGGAGGCCGACGATTCCGGCTCGGAGCATCGTCGCGGAGAGTACCAGCACATGTCCGCGCTAGGATTCCGTTTCATGAAGACAACCCGTCGAACCGCCGCTCTCGGCCTCGCGCTCCTCCTCCTTCTCGCCGCTGCGCCGGCCCACGCTGCGAGGAGACCCTCCCGGAAGAGCCCGCATACGCAGATCGCCGCGGTGTGCCGCGTCGAGACGGCCCCCGCCGAGGTTGTCCACAAGAACCAGCGCCGCTTTCTCGAGTTCGACGTGACGATCGTGTCGTTCACGCGGGTTCCGGGCGACCCGAGCGCGGACCCGAGCCTCCCGATTCTCCAGAGCGGCCGCGTTCACATCGTCCACGACATGTCGTGCGGCGGCGAGCGCATCTCTCTTTCGCCCGGCGACGCCGCCGAGATCCGCGGCGAGTACGTCGCGATCCCGACCGGGAAAGACGTCATCCATTTCACGCACCCGGCCGACGGCTCGTGCGGGCAGAAGAGCGGGCATCCCGACGGCGGGATCCGTAAGATCGACGCCGCCGCGCTGAGGATGGCCGCCTGAGCGGGGCCCCGCGCCCGTGAACCCCGACGACGCCGCCCGCGCCGGTGCCGAGCGCCTTCTCGCCGCGTGGGACGCGTATGCGAGGGCGTTTGCGGCGATCACGCGGCGGGCCCCCGTGCGCTTCTCGGCGCGCGATTGGCGTGGCGGGCGCGCGGATGCGCTCGAGCGCCTCGAGCTCTACCGGGCGACGGTCGACCCCGCCGTCCTGGACCTCGCCCGGATCCTGGGCCCCGGCGTCGAGGACACGCGCGTCTGGGCGGGCATGAAGGCGCGCTTTTCGGCGCTCGTCGCCGGGCGGCGCGACGCCGAGCTCCTCGAGACGTTTTTCAACTCGGCCTCGCGCCGGATCTTCCACACCGTCGGTGTCGACGACCGCGCCGAGTTCGTGACGCCGCAGCCCGCGTCGCTCCCGGTCGAGCCCGCGGGGCGCTTCCTCGCCTCCTGGGACGGCCGGCCCGGCCGGGAAGCCGCGATCCGCAGCGCGCTGAACGCGGTCCCGTTCGCGGCCGGGTGGGAGGACGTCGGGCGCGACGCCGCGCTCGCGACCCGCAGGCTCGATGCGGTCCTGACGCAGGTCTGGGGCGCGCCCGCCTTCGACGCGCTCGACCTTCTCCGGCCCGTCTTTTACCGGAGCAAGGGCGCTTACCTCGTGGGCCGCGTCCGCAAGGGCGACCGGCAGCGCCCCGTCGTCTTCGCACTCCTGAACCTCAAGGGCCGCGTCCTCGTCGACGCCGTTCTCTGCGACGAGGACGAGGCCTCGATCGTCTTCAGCTTCACGCGCTCGTACTTCCACGTAGACGCCGAGCACCCGGCCGCGCTCGTCGCTTTCCTGAAGGCCCTCATGCCGAAAAAGCCCGTCGGGGAGCTCTACACGGCGCTCGGGTTCAACAAGCACGGCAAGACCGAGCTCTACCGCGACCTCCTCCGCCAGCTCGCCTCGTCGGACGACCGCTTCGTCGAGGCGCCCGGCGCGGCCGGCATGGTCATGATCGTCTTCACGCTCCCCTCATACGACGTCGTCTTCAAGGTCATCCGTGACTCCTTTGCCCCGCCGAAGACGACGGAGCGGCAGGACGTGCTCGAAAAGTACCGCCTGGTCTTTCACCACACGCGCGCGGGACGCCTCGCGGATGTCCAGGAGTTCGAGCATCTCTCGTTCCCGGTCTCGCGCTTCGACCCGCACCTCCTCGAACGGCTTCTCGCCGGAGCGGCAAAAACCGTCGAGAGGCGCGGCTCGGAGGTCGTTCTCCATCACCTCTTCACCGAGAGGAGGCTCACGCCGCTCGACATCGTTCTTCGCGACGCCGCGACCGAAACGGCCCGCGCCGCCGCGGTCGACTTCGGGGAGGCCATTCGCGACCTCGCAAAGGCGAACATCTTCCCCGGCGACCTCCTTCCCAAGAACTTCGGGCTGACACGCCACGGCCGTGTCGTCTTCTACGACTACGACGAGATCTGTTTCCTGACCGACGTGAACTTCCGGGAGCTCCCGCCCGGAGCGGACGAAGAGAGCTCGAGCGCGGAGCCTTCGTTCTGGGTCGGGCCCGGAGGCGTCTTTCCCGAGGAGCTCTTCACGTTCATGGGGCTGCGGGGCCCGGCCCGCGAGGCCTTTCTCGAGCGCCACGCGGACCTTCTCGGTGTTCGGTTCTGGCTCGACGCCCAGCGCCGGGAGCGTGCCGGCGAGATCGTCGACGTCTTCCCGTATTCGCCGGAGAGCCGCATCCAGGCATACGGTCCCGGGGAGCGGCGCACATGAAGGACTGGGCCCGGGGGCATCCGCTCGCCTTCTTTCTTCTCCTTCACTCCGCGGGCGTCACTCTCTTTTTCTCGCCCGCGATCCTGATTCGCGGAATCGTCGTGCCGGCCGAGCTCCTTCATGCGTTCTATCCCTGGGGGGCCTACTTCCACACGCACCTCGACCACAACGCGGAGCTGCCCGACGTCATCCTGCAGTTCTATCCGTGGTTCGTGAGGTGGGGTGAGGAGCTCCGCTCCGGCCACTGGCCGCTGTGGAACGCGGATTCGGGCCTCGGCCTGCCCTTCGCGGCAAATCCCCAGACCGCATCCTGGTTTCCGCTGACGTTCCTCGCCCTGTTCGGGCCCTGGGCATGGACGCTCGTCCTCGCGGGCCGCCTTCTCGTCGCGGGAGCGGCCGCCTTTCTCTGGCTGCGCTCCCTCGGCCGCTCGCGCGCCGCTTCGACGCTCGGAGGTCTCGCGTACGCGTACTCGCTTCCTTTCGTGACGTGGCTCGCGTGGCCGCACGCGAACGTCAACATGCTCCTGCCCCTCCTCCTCCTGTGGGCCGTCAAGCTGGCGCGGGCGCCCGGCCCCGGCCCCGCTTGCGGCCTGGCCCTCACGCTTTTCGCGATGCATCTCGGCGGTCATCCGGAGTCGGCGTTCCTCGACCTTCTCGCCGCCCTTCTCGTCTGGGCGTTCTCGTTGGCGAGGTCTCCCTTGAAGAAAGCCGCGCGGTCAGGCGCCTTCCTCGCCCTCGGAGGCGTCCTCGGCACTCTCGCCGCCGCGATCCAGCTCGTGCCCTTCCTCGAGTACTTCGCCCGCAGCCGGGTCCTCCTCGAGCAGGGCCACGAGTCGCACATTCTGGCGAAGTCTTGGCTCGTGACGTGGATCGTCCCGCTCTTTTTCGGCCGGCCGATGGACGGCACGAAGTGGCCCGATTACGCCGGGTTTCTCGACTCGGCGGCCTTCGCCGGCACGTCGATGCTGTGCCTGGCGGGGATCGCGATCGTCACGGTGCGCCTGCGCCGGACCGGGGCGATCCTCGCCTTCGGCGTACTCCCGGTAGCCCTGGCCTACGGCCTTCCGCCCATTTCGTTCCTCGGAGCCGTCCCGCCGCTCGACCGGACGGCGACGCACCGGTCACTCCACATCGCTGCGCTCGCCGTCGCGACGCTGGGGGCCTTCGGCTGGGATCGCCTCCTCGCCCTCGTGAGAGCGCGGAGACGGCGTCACGTCTGGCGCCTCTTCGCCGTGCCCGCACTTCTCGCCGCTGCCGCCGGCGCCGGTGTCCTGATTCTCGGGCGCGCCGTGCCGGATCGACTCCTCGGCGCGACCGCGGTCCCGGAGACGCGACTCGCTCTCCTCTTCCTCTTCGGTCCGCTCCTCATCGCGCTCTTCTCGTTTCGCGCCGGGGCTCTCCGGACGGCGGCGGTCCTCACGCTCCTGACGTTCGATCTCTGGCACGTCGCGTTCGGTTACCACGGCGCCGTGGCCCCCGGCCTGTCGTTCTTCCCGACCCGGCTCACGGACTTCCTGCGTCGGGACGGCGGCCACCCGAGGGTCGTGCCGCTCGGCCGCCTCATGCCGCCGAACCTGAACCTCCCTTACGACATCCCGAGCGTCATGTCCTACGACGCGATCGACTCTCTCGAGCAGGCGGTCTTCCTCCGGAAGCTCGGCGGCTTCGATGCCCGGAATTTCTTCAGCCCCGTCGATCCGGGAAGGCTCGCGAACCCCCGGGTTGCCGAGCTCGCGGCTCTCAGGTACTGGCTGGACGACCCGCAGAATCCGCGGCTCGATACGCCGGAGTTCGAGCGACGGACGGGCTTCCGGTTCTCGCTCGTCTACGACCAGCCCGACGGGCGCGCCTACGAGCTGGCGGACGTGCTCCCGCGCGTGCGGTTCGCGGGCCGCGCCCTCGCCGACCCGGGCCTCGAGATGTTCGACCGGCTCCTCGAGGACCGTAGCGAGAGGGCGAGCCGGGAGCTCTTCGTGGACGCGGCGAGCCCGCCGACTGGAGACGGCAGGCCCGGGCGCGTCGCGCTTCTCTCGCGCAGCTCCGGCGCGGTCGAGACGAGCGTCGAAAGCGAGGGCGGCGGCTGGCTCGTCCTCGCCGAGGCCTTCGACCCCGGCTGGGCCGCGGACGTCGGTGGCCGGTCTGCGCCGGTCTACCGCGTCAACGGCCCCTTCATGGCCATTCCGGTTCCAGCCGGATCCTCGGTCGTGAGCGTGCGGTACCGCCCCCGCTCCCTGCTCCTCGGCGCGGCGCTTTCTTTACTCGGGCTCGTCGCCCTCGCGTTTCTCGGTCGTCTCGGCGGGAGAGGGCGCGGCGCTACTCGATGACGTGGATGTTCCGCTTCGCGCACATCTCCTTCAGGACCTTCGGCCACACGGTGACGCTGACTTCGCCGAGGTGCGCCTTCCGGAGCAGGAGCATCAGCACCCGCGATTGCCCGATCCCCCCTCCGATCGACAGAGGCAGCGTGCCGTTCACGATGCCCTGGTGATAGGGGAACTTCAGGAAGTGCTCCTGGTGCGTGAGCTCGAGCTGCTTCTTCAGCGTCTCGGCGTTCACCCGGACGCCCATGGACGAGAGCTCGTGGCGCCTCTTCGTGACCGGATTCCAGACGAGGATGTCGCCGTTCAGGCCATGCATCATCCGGCCGTCCTTCGTGTGCGTCGGCGTGACCCAGTCGTCGTAGTCCGCCGCGCGCATCTCGTGCGGATAGCCGTCCTTCAGCGTCCAGCCGATGCCGTAGATGAAGACCGCCGGGTGCTCCTGGAGGATGGCGTTCTCGCGTGCCTTGCGCGGGAGATCGGGAAAGCGGTCGAGGATTTCCTCTGCGTGCAGGAACGTGAGCTTCTCGGGCAGACGAGGAAGCTGCTTTTTCTTCAGATCCGGGAAGTGGTCGAGCGCGAAGTCCTCGGCGCCCTTCAGGACTTTCCAGATGCCCTCGACGGTCTTCGTGAGGAAATCGAGATTGCGCTCGCCGGCGGTGATGACCTTCTCCCAGTCCCACTGGTCGACGTAGGCACTGTGATCGTGATCGAGGAAGTAGTCCTTGCGCACCGCGCGCATGTCGGTCACGAGCCCTTCGCCGGGTTTCATCCCGAACTGCGCAAGCGCGACCCTCTTCCATTTCGTGGCCGCCTGGACGACCTGCCCGTCGATGGGGTGCACGCCGTGGTCGTTCGCGATGTGGAACGTGACGGGGCCCCGCGAACCGTCGCGGTCGAGGTAGTCGTTCACGCCGCTCTCGGCGTCGACGATGAGCGGGACTTCCACCCGCATGAGGTTCAGCTCGCGGCAGAGGCCGTCCTCGATGTAACGCTTGACGGCGGTGATCGCCCGCTGCGTCTCCTTCGGATCGAGCAGCGGCCTGTAGTCGGTCGGGAGAACTTTCTCCAGCTCCTCGTAGTTTCCGATGCCCGGACCCGCGAGGTCCGCCTTCTTGTCGAGGACTCCGGTCTTGCTTTTCGCCATGTAAATGTCCTTTCTTCGGTCCATTCAGAACATGGCTCCTAGGAGGCCCCGGTTATCTGGTGCAGATGCATCAGGAGGCGATCGCGCGGCATTTGTTCGCCTATGATTCGCGCCCACGAAGGAGGTCAGCCATGTCCAGCGCCAAGCCCACGGTGCCCGCTTCGGGAGCGAAGATCACGATCTCGGGCGGGAAGCTCCAGGTCCCCGACCGGCCCATCGTCCCCTTCATCGAGGGTGACGGGACGGGCCCGGACATCTGGCGCGCGTCCGTGCGCGTCCTCGACGCCGCCGTCGAGAGGGCCTATTCCGGGAAGAGAAAGATCGAATGGATGGAGGTTTACGCCGGGCAGAAGGCGTTCGACAAACTCCAGACGTGGCTCCCCGACGAGACGATCGACGCGTTCCGCGAGTACCTCGTCGGCATCAAGGGCCCGCTCACGACGCCGATCGGCGGCGGAATTCGCTCGCTGAACGTCGCGCTGCGCCAGATTCTCGACCTCTATGTGTGCCTCCGCCCCGTGCGTTGGTTCCAGGGCGTACCCTCTCCCGTCAAGCACCCCGAGAAGGTGAACATGGTCATCTTCCGGGAGAACACCGAGGACATCTACGCGGGAATCGAGTTCGCTGCCGGAACCGACGACGGCAGGAAGGTCGCCGCGTTCCTGAAGGAGAACTTCCCGGCGCAGTACAAGAAGCTCCGTTTTCCCGAGACGACCAGCTTCGGCGTGAAGCCCATCTCGAAGGGAGGCAGCGAGCGTCTCATTCGCTCCGCGATCCAATACGCGATCCAACACAAGAGCAAGAGCGTCACGTTCGTCCACAAGGGCAACATCATGAAGTTCACGGAAGGCGCCTTCCGGAACTACGGTTACGCCCTCGCCGAAAGCGAGTTCAAAGCCCAGACGTACACATGGGACCAGTGGGAAAGAACGAAGAAGGACAAGGGCGAGGCGGCGGCGAACGCCGAGCAAAAGGCCGAGCTCGCGGGCGGGAAGATCCTCGTCAAGGACGCGATCACCGACATCACGCTCCAGCAGGTGCTCACGCGTCCGGACGAGTTCGACGTCATCGCGACGATGAATCTCAACGGCGATTATCTTTCGGATGCCCTCGCCGCGCAGGTGGGCGGCATCGGGATCGCGCCAGGCGGGAACATCAACTACGTGACCGGCCATGCGATCTTCGAGGCGACGCACGGCACGGCGCCGAAGTACACCGATCTCGACAAGGTCAATCCCGGCTCGGTCGTCCTCTCGGGCGAAATGATGCTGCGGTACATGGGCTGGAACGAAGCCGCCGACCTGGTCCTCAAGGGGATGGACGGGGCGATCGCCGCCAGGACCGTCACCTACGACTTCGCGCGCCAGATGGAAGGCGCGACGGAGGTAAAATGCAGCGGTTTCGGTGACGCGATCATCCGGCACATGGGGAAGTAGGAGACGGAAGATGAAAGCTCTCGTTCTCGGCGGCACGGGCACGGTCGGATCCCAGGTCGTGAGGGAGCTTCTCGCGCGCGGCGCGGAGGTTTCGGTGCTCACGCGCGATCCGAAAAAGCCCCTGCAAGCCGGAGCGCGGGCCGTCGTCGGGGATCTTCTCGATCCCGGGACGATTCGCACGGCCTTTCCGGGCCACGACGCCGTGTTCCTGCTCACCGCACTCAGCGCGGGCGAGTGCCACGAAGGCCTCATGGCCGTCAACGGCTGCCGCCTCGGCGGCGTGAAAAAAATCGTGTTCCTCTCCGTCCACCGCGTGGACGAGGCGCCGCATCTCCCGCACTTCGGCGCGAAGCTCCCGATCGAGACGGCGATCAAGGCCTCGGGGATCCCGTTCACGATCCTCCGGCCGAACAACTTCTTCCAGAACGACGTCTGGTACAAGGACGTCATGCTCGGTGCCGACGTGTACCCGCAGCCCTTCGGCGACGCCGGCCTTTCGCGCGTGGACGTTCGGGACATCGCGGAGGCGGCGGCGATCGCGCTCACGACCGGGGCGGCCGAGAACGAGACGGTCAACCTCGTCGGTCCGGACCTCCTGACCGCAACCGGCACGGCCGCGACGTGGGGCGGCGTCCTCGGCCGCAAGATCGCGTATGCGGGGAACGACCTCGACGCGTGGGAGAAGCAGTCTCTCGCGTTCCTTCCGGCTTTCATGGTGTTCGACTTCAGGCTCATGTACGCCTTCTTTCAGGAAAAGGGCCTCAAGGCGACGCCGGCCGATCTCGAGCGGGTCACGGCGCTGCTCGGCCACCCGCCGCGGCGCTTCGACGAGTTCGCCGCCGAGACGGCCCGCTCATGGAGCGCCTGAGCCCGCCTGAGCCCTCACGGTAGGATCTCGCCCATGAAGAAGGCCGCGCGCCCGGGGCTTCCTCTCGTCGGCGTCGTCATGGGTTCGACGTCCGACTGGGAGACGATGCAGTACGCCGCCCAGACGCTCGAGGCCTTCGGCGTGCCGCTCGAAAAGCGCGTCGTTTCCGCCCACCGGACACCGAAGCTCCTCGCGTCGTACGCGGCCGCTGCCGAGGCGCGCGGGCTCGAGGTCATCATCGCGGGCGCCGGCGGCGCGGCGCATCTTCCGGGGATGATCGCCGCACAGACGGCGGTTCCCGTCCTGGGCGTGCCCGTCGAGAGCCGCGCGCTCGAGGGCCTCGACTCGCTCCTCTCGATCGCGCAGATGCCCGCGGGCGTGCCCGTCGGCACGCTCGCCATCGGCAAGGCCGGCGCCATCAACGCGGCGCTCCTCGCGATCGGGATTCTCTCGATCTCGCGCCCCGACCTGAGGAAGCGGCTCCACGCGTTCCGGGCGAAGCAGACGAAGACGGTTCTCGCCGCGATCCTGCCGTGATCGTTCCGCCCGGTTCCGTCGTCGGCGTCCTCGGCAGCGGGCAGCTCGGGCGCATGTTCGCCCTGGCCGCGCGCCGCATGGGCTATCGCGTCCACACATACTCGCCCGAAGAGGACTCCCCGACGGGCCACGTCGCCGATGTCGAAGTGTCCGCCGCGTACGACGACCTCGACCGGCTGCGAGACTTCGCCCGCGGCATCGACATTCTGACGTTCGAGTTCGAGAACGTCCCGCGTGCGTCTCTCGACGCACTCGAGGGGCTCGTGCCCGTTCGCCCCTCCGCCGAAGCTCTTTGGATTTCGCAGAATAGGGGGAGAGAGAAAGATTTTCTTAGAAAGGTGAATGTCCCCCTCGGGCCGTGGGCGGCGGTGCACACGAGTGACGACCTCGCGGCGGCCCTCTCCTCCGTCGGCGCCCCCGCGGTCCTCAAGACGGCTGCCTTCGGGTACGACGGCAAGGGCCAAGCGAGGGTTCATTCTAAGAATCTCCCTGAGGCGGAGGCGGCCTGGGCCGCCCTCGGTCGCGTGCCGTGCGTCCTCGAGGCGTTCGTCGAATTCCAGCGCGAGGTCTCCGTCATCGCGGCCCGCGGCCTCGACGGTGACGTGGCCTTCTTTCCGGTCTTCGAAAACCGTCATGAGAATCACATCCTCGACACGACGACGGCCCCGGCCCCTCTTTCCCATTCAGAAGAAAGTCTTGCTCACGAAATAGCGCGAACAATCCTCGACGCGCTGGATTACGTCGGAGTCCTCTGCATCGAGCTCTTCCATGCCGGGGACGGCCGCCTCCTCGTGAACGAGATCGCCCCGCGCCCGCACAACTCGGGGCACCTGACGATCGACGCCTGCGTCACGAGCCAGTTCGAGCAGCAGCTCCGTGCCGTCTGCGGGATGCCGCTCGGCTCGACGGAGCTCCTGCGCCCCGCGGCGATGGCGAATCTCCTCGGCGACCTGTGGGCCGGCGGCGCCCCGCATTGGGAGAACGCCTGCGCCGTACGCGGCGTCGCGCTCCACCTGTACGGAAAGAAAGCCCCCCGGCCCGGCCGCAAGATGGGCCACCTCACGGCGCTCGCTGCCGCGCCCGACGAGGCCCGCCGCCTCGTCCTCGGAGCGCGCGCCGCCCTGACGCACTAGATTCGGATCGGAGAAGACATGAAGCGCCCGCTCTTCCCCGCCCTTTTCCTCACGCTCGGCGCCGGCCTCGCGGCGGGCGCCGGCATCCCCGAGAAGCTCGACGCCGTGAACTATCAGCGGCTGTCGCCCAGCCTCGCCGTATCCGGCAAGCCCTCGAAAGAGGCGCTCGCGGCGCTGAAGGACGCCGGTTTCCGCACCGCGATCGACCTGAGGCAGCCGGCCGAGGGTGTGCCGTCCGCCCGCGCGGCCGTCGAGGCGCAGGGCCTCACGTTCGTTTCCGTTCCGGTGTCCCCGGAGACGTTCTCTCTCGGCGACGCGCAGAAGGTCGCGGCGGTTCTCTCCGACCAGAACGCCGCCCCCGTCCTCCTCTTCTGCTCGAGCAGCAACCGCGTCGGCGGTGTCATTGCCGTCGTCGAGCGGACGCGGGGCCGGTCGAAGGAGGACGCCCTCGCCGAAGGAAAGAAGGCTGGCCTCAGAAGCCCCACGATGGAGAAGGCCGTCCTCAAAGTCCTCGACGAAGCCCCTGCGAAAGCGGCCACCGCGAAGTAGCGGCCTGGCTCAGGCTTTCGCGTCCGCAGCGAGCGCGTCGACGACGCGCTCGAGCTTCATCCCGCGGCTTCCCTTCACGAGGAGGACGTCTCCCGGCGCGAGCCGCGGGCGCAGCCACGCGAGGAGCGGCTCGATCTCGGTGAAATGCGCGGAAGAAGAAGAGAATTCTTTGAAGGCAAGAGAGGAACGGGGGCCATAGAAAGCTGCCAGCGCGACGCCCGATTCGCGGGCACGGCGGCCCAGAGTCCGGTGGGCCTCCTCTTCGAAGGAGCCCAGCTCCAGCATGTCGCCGAGCACCGCGACCGCGCGACCTGAGCCGCCGGCCCTGAGCCCCGCGAGCGTCGCGAGCGCGGCCTCCATCGAGGCGGGCGAGGCGTTGTAGCAGTCGTCGAGGATCGTGATCCCGCCCGCGCCGGGCACGATGCGCGAGCGGTGCAAATACGGACGGGCCGAAGAGAGACCACGAGCGATTTCTTCGAATGTGTAAGAGAGAGCGAGAGCCGTCGCGGCCGCCGCCGCCGCGTTCATCGCGTTGTGCTCTCCGACAAACCCCAGCGTGACCTCGACTCTGCTTCGCTGTAGGTTGACGCCCCTGACGCCACGACCAGGACGGGCGTTCCACTCTTCCCCTTCTAAGAGAATCTTCTGACCCTCTATTCCGAGGGAAGTCGACTCAAGGAGCCGAACGTCCGCCAAAGCACTCTTACCAAAGAAAACCTTCCGAACGCCGCTCGCGACGCGCTCCGCCTGCGCGACGCAGCGCGCGTCGTCCGCATTCACGACCGCGACGGAGCCGGGGAGGAGGCCCCGGTAGAGCTCGCCCTCAGCCTCGGCGACGCCGTCCAGGTCCTTCAGAGACTCGAGGTGCTCGGCGGCGACGAGCGTCACGACCCCTGCGTCCGGCTTCGCCATCTCCGTGAGCCGCTGGAGCTCGCCCGGCTCGGACATCCCGAGCTCGAGGACGGCGGCGCGGTGTTCCGCCGCCAGCCGGAGGAGTGTGAGCGGGACGCCGACCTCGTTGTTGAGGTTTCCTTCCGTCGCGAGCGCGTGCCCGCGCGTCCTGAAGATCGCCGCGAGCATCTCTTTCGTCGTCGTCTTGCCGTTCGAGCCGGCGACGGCGCCGACGGGGATCCGGAACCGGCCGCGATGAAAGCCCGCGAGAGCGCCGAGCCCGCGGAGCGTATCGCCGACCTCGAAGAGCGGGAGGCCCGGGACGGACGGCGTGGCTCTTCGCACCAGAGCCGCTCCCGCGCCCTTCGCCTTCGCTTCGGGGAGAAAATCGTGCGCGTCGAAGCGCTCTCCCTTCAGCGCGACGAAGAGGGCGCCCGCGGGGATCGCGCGCGTGTCGGTCGAGACGGAAGGGAACGCCGCCGGAGCGCCGGCGGGCGCGGCCGCCCCCGTCGCGCGTGCGACCTCTTCGGCCGTGAAGAGCGGCTCAGCGCCTGACGTGGCGTTCCTCTTTGGGAGCGAAGCCCCCGCTCATTTCGTGAGACCGAACAGGTGCGGCCAAGAGCCTGTGCTCTCGAAGGCACGCGGGTGCTTGGCGCGATCGATGAGGAACTCGGCCATCGCGCGCACGATCCACCGGAAATTCTCCTCTCCGACGGAGGCCACGTC
Organism: Thermoanaerobaculia bacterium; assembly: GCA_036385755.1. Classification (GTDB taxonomy): domain Bacteria; phylum Acidobacteriota; class Thermoanaerobaculia; order UBA5066; family UBA5066; genus Fen-183. The sequence goes on along the minus strand of DASVJU010000007.1, from coordinate 17,704 downwards.
GGCATCCGGCGCGCAGTTCATGAAGTCGATCGCGTAGGGAATTCCGTCGCGCACCGCGAACTCCACGGTGTTCAGGTCGTATCCGAGAGCCTCGCAGAGCGCGAGGGCACCCGCCGTCAACTTCTCGACCATCGCCGCCGGGACGCTCTTGCCGCGCGCCGCCTCGTACCTCAGGTGGTGCGGCTCCTTCGGGGCGTATCCCATGATCCTGACGCGCTTGCGGCCCACGACGTAGCAGCGGTAGTAGTCGGTGAACTCGATGGCTTCCTGCGCCATCATCTCGAGGTCGCGCGTCTTGTCGTACGCGACGAAGAACTCGTCCGGCGTATCGCACTTGTACACGTCCTTCCACCCGCCGCCGTTCGCGGGCTTCAGGAAGATCGGAAAGCCGAGATAGGAAAAGACGCGGTCCCACTCGACCATGTCCAGGTTGCGGAAGGACTTCTCGGTCGTGTTCGGCGGACGTTCCTTGTGCGGGAGGAGGACCGTCTTCGGCACGGCGATGCCGGCCGCGAGGGCGACGACGTTGTCGAAGAACTTGTCGTCGGCCGACCACCAGATCGGGTTGTTCACGACCTCGACGCCGCGGGCGACGGCGCACTTCAGGAACGTGCGGTAAAAGGGGACTTCGTGGCTGATCCGGTCCAGGATCACGGCATCCTCGAAGGACTGCTCCTGCGTGAGGTGCGAGATCTTCACCGCTCCGCTTTCGATCGCGTCGCCGTTCTTCTTCGCGACCTCGTTGATCTCGTTCATCAGGGCCCAGGGAAACGTGTCCTCCATGCCGAAGAGGATCCCGATCCGTTTGTTCGCCACCTGCGTCATCGCACTCCCCCTCGCGGCGCGCCGCGCCGCGCCGCGGCATCCTAGCGGACTCCCGAGAAGGCGCGCAATTTCGAGCCCGGGCTAGACTCCGCGCCCATGAAGAGAGAGTACGGATCCTGGATGAGCGGCGCACTCTCGCGTCCGATGGAGTACCTCTGGTTCGGGGATCGCGGCCGCCCCGTCCTCATCTTTCCGACGTCCATGGGGCGCTTCTACCAGAACGAGGATTTCGGCCTCACGGGAGCGCTCGCGGACAAGGTCGACGCGGGCTGGCTCCAGCTCATCTGCGTCGACTCCGTGGACGCCGAAAGCTGGTACAACAAGAGACTCTCGCCGAAGGACCGCGCCCGTCGGCACGATCAGTACGATCACTATCTGCGCGACGAAATGCTCCCTTACGTCACCTCGCGGACGGGCGGCGACATCGTGACCGTCGGCGCCTCGTTCGGCGCGTACCACGCGGCGAACGTGGCCGCGCGGTACCCGGGCGTCGTCACGAAGGCCATCTGCTTTTCCGGCCTGTACGACGTGTATCAGTTCCTCGACGGCTATTGGGACGACACGTGCTACTACCACACGCCCATGGCCTCGATCGCGAACATGGACGAGGCCTGGAAGGAAAAGCTCCGCCAGGTGGAATGGGTCGTCGCGACCGGTGAGAACGACTCGCTCGTGACGCAGAACCGCGAGTTCGCGGCGCTTCTCGAGCGCCAGGGCCAGCGGGTTCAGGCCGAGTTCTGGCCGGGCGTCTTCGGCCACGACTGGCCGTTCTGGAAGGAGCACATCCGCCGCTTCATTTGACGGGCGTCCCGTTTCGGAGGCTTCGCAGCCGGCGATCCGCGGCCGCCGCCTTCCGGCGCGCCTCGGCCGCCTCTTCCTTCGTCCCGAGGACGCTCCGGATCGCCGCGAGCGCGCGCCAGCCCTCCGGGCGGAAGGGCGCCAGGCGCGCGGCGTCCTGCGCCGCGAAGAGCGCTCCCTCGAAGGCGCCGCGCCGTTCGAGATGCCGCGCCTCCTCCACCGCGATCTCCCACGATTCCGGAAACGCTTTTCGCCCCTCCGCGAGCAGCGTGGCTCCTTCGGCCGCCCGGCCCGTCCATTCGCGGTAGCGCGCGAGGGTCACGAAGTCCACCGGCTCCCGGCGGGCGGCGTCGGCGATGACTTTCTCGAAAAAACTCATCGCCGCGTCGTCGGCCACGCGCCGCCCGTCCGTCTCGACCCCGAGCACGAATCCCTCGGCGAAGGCCAGCGCGCGGTTGCGGGCAAGCGAGACGCTGCCCGGGAACACGGCGAGCGACCGGTTGCACTGCGCGAGACAGGCTGCGTACTCGCGAAGCCTCAGAAGAACCCGCGCGAGAAGCTCGGCAGCCGCCTGCGCGCGGCGCGCGTCGCGGGCATTCAGGGAGCCCTCCAGAACGACGCGCGCGTCGGGCCAGCGCTCGAGCGCCGCCAGCGCGCGCGCGAACGGAAACCGCCATGCGAAATCCTGCGGCGCCTTTTCGCGGGCCTCCGTCAGGAGCGCCTCCGCTTCGTGAAGCGACGTGAACCGCTCAGGCAGCCGCGCCTCGGACACGCGGGAGGCCTGTTCGACGAGCTGCTCGCCGGCCGCAACGAGAGCGGGTGCGTCGCGGGAGATCGCGAGTCTCTGCCGCGCCGTCGCCACCGCATCCGAGTGGAGCCCCTGAGCCTTCTGGGCGTCGAGAAGCCGTTCGAGGAGCACCGTCGAGCCCGGGTGGACCGAGAGGCCCGCGCGGGCGGCCCGCTCGGCGAGGGACGCATGATCGAGGCTCAGGTGTGCCTCCGCGAGCGCGGTGAAGAGCTCGATGGGCCGCTCCGTCGCCCCCGAAAGCGCGTCGAGCGCGGTCACGGCCTCCGCCGCGCGCCCGAGCTTGAGGAGGCCCCGCGCGAACGTGAGAACCGCCCGCTGCTGGAGAGGATCATCCGGGAGCTCGCGCACGACGGACGGCAGGACGACGCGTGACAGGAGGTCGACCGAGGCTCTCCAGTCGCCCGCCTCCGCAAGGCGATACGCCTCCTCGACGTCCCGTGTGGCCCCGCGCACGTCCACCGACGCGCGCTCTTCGCCTCCGCGGCCCGTGACGACCGCGCCGCCCACGACACGCGCGCGCAGGACGCCGGCCCCGCGCGCCGACGCCTGATAGCGCATCTTCGGGACGAAAGGCGCCACCGTGATGCCGCGGCGGGCCGCGGCCATCGTGAGGACGTTGACGAATCCCTTCCAGTCCAAAAAGCGGTCGTGACGCTCGCGCTGCAGACAGCGCGTGATCACGTCCTCGGCTCCGAACGAGGTCCTGCGGAACAGGCCGCTCGCGATCTTCGGCGGTTCGCCACGGATCTTCGCCTCCCGGATCTCGTGCCACGTCCCCGAGAACGGCTTTCGGCCGGTCTCCCACTCGTACATGAGGCATCCGAGGCTGTAGATGTCGGACCTCAGGTCGAGCGGGACGCCACCGAGGAGCTGCTCGGGCGAGGCGTACGCCGCCGTGCCGAAGATGAGATGTCCGCCGCCCGGCGTCGACTCCATCTCGCTTTCGGCGAGCGGCGACGAAATGCCCCAGTCGCTGACCGCGGCGCGTCCCATCTCGTCGAGGAGAATGTTTTCGGGCTTGAGGTCGCGATGCACGATGTGGTGCTCGACGGACGCCCAGTCCAGAGCGCCCGCGATGCGCACGAGCGTCCGGTAGAACAGCTCGGGGTCGCGCGACGTCATCTGCGACCGGAGGCTTCCGCCCGCCATCCACCGCGAACAGATCACGGGGAGCTTGTCGAGAGGGAACACGCAGAGCGCCTCGACGATCCCGTCGCAGACGGAAAGAGTCAGCCAGACCTGGAGCTCCTTCAGGAAGCGCTCGAAGTCCTCCTTGTTGCCGCTGCCGCGCGGGAGCGCCTTGACCGCGAAGCTGGGGCCGGACGGCGTCTGCCGCACCCGGGCGCATACACCCATCCCCCCGCGGATGACATCCACGACCGTGAACACGTCCGAGTCGAACCCCTGCGTCCGCGCGAGTGCGGGCAGGGAGAGCTCTTCTCCGGGGCGGAAGGGGACCACCTGTCCCCGATTCTCTCATTCCCGGCCCGGGAGGAAACGATCGAAACCGGCGGGCTCGTTTCCGCGTAAAATGGTCCGTTGGAATTCTCGACAGAGGTGTCTATGAAGCGCATCTCCCTCACGCGGGCCGCGGTCCTCGCGCCGCTCGCGGTTCTCGCGGCTCTCGCGGCTCTCGCCCCTGCCCCCGCCCGCTCCCAGGAGCTGAGGGTCGAGGAGCACGTGCTCTCGAACGGCATGAAGCTCGTGCTCGTGCCCCGCCCTGACGAGCCGGTGGTCTCCGCCGGCTGGGTCGCCAAGGTCGGGAGCGCCAACGAACGGCCCGGCATCACGGGAATCAGCCATCTCTTCGAGCACATGATGTTCAAGGGCACGGAGGCGATCGGCTCGAAGGACGCCGCGCGGGATCAGAAGCTGATCGCCGGGCAGGAGCAGGTCCGCGGCCTCATGCGCGACGAGGAGTCGAAGATGCGCGCGGCGCTCCGGCGCGGCGAGATCGACGACGTCACGAAGCCCGAGAGCAAGACCGCGAGGTACAAGGAGCTCGAGAAGGAATTCGACGCGCTCGTGAAAGAGCAGCGCGACCTCCTCGTGAAGAACGAGTTCGGCCGCATCTACACGAAACAGGGCGCCTCGGGGATGAACGCCTCGACGAACACGGATCTCACCCAGTACTTCGTCACGGTTCCGAAGAACAAGCTCGAGCTCTGGATGTGGATGGAGTCCGACCGGCTGAAGGCTCCCGTCTTCCGCGAGTTCTACGCCGAGCGCGACGTCGTCTTCGAAGAGCGCCGCTTGAGGACGGAATCGACCCCCACGGGCCGGCTCGACGAGGCGTTCGAGGAGATGTTCTGGCACGGCCACCCATACACCTGGCCCGTCGTCGGATACGCCTCGGACATTCCCGCGATCACGAAGGCCGATGCCGACGCGTACTACGCCCTTTTCTACGCGCCGAACAACATCACCGCGATTCTCGTGGGCGACTTCGACCCGAAGGAAGCCGTCGCGATGGCCGAGCGGTATTTCGGACGGATTCCCCGCGGCAAGAACCCGCCGCCCGAGATGACGATCCTGCCCCCCAGGTGGGAAGCGGAAATGCGCATGAACGGAGAGGCGGACACGAACCCGCAGGTCTCCGTCAGCTGGCACACCGTGCCCTTCCAGCACAAGGACTCGTATCCGCTCGGCGTCCTCGCGCAGCTCCTCAACGGCCGCACGGGCCGGCTCTACAAGACGATGGTCGTCGGGGACGGCGCCGTCGCGACGAATGTGACGGCGGGCGCGTTCTCGCGCAAGTACGCCGGCGAGTTCGGCGTCGAGGCGGAGGTCAAGGACGGCAAGACGCCCGAGGACGCCGAGAAAGCGATCTACGTCGAGCTCGAGAAGATCAGGAAGGACCTCGTGCCGGCGGAAGAGCTGCAGAAGGTGAAGAACAACTCCGCCGCTCAGGTGTTCCGCTCGCTCCAGTCGAACATGGGCATCCTGTACCAGCTCATGGGCAACGAGGGACGCGGCGACTGGAAAGAGTTCAACGAGGGTCCGAAAAAGGTCCAGGCCGTGACGGCCGAAGACGTGCGCCGCGTCGCGCAGACGTACCTCACGAAGGAAAACCGCGGCGTCGCGACCTACACGCGCAAGGCCGCGTCGGCCGGCGCCGCCGCGGCTGAGGATCCGGCGCTCCTCGCCGTGCCCGAGCAGATGCGCCCGATGGTCAAGCAGACAGTCGCGAGGCTCGCCGGTTCGATGGACGCGGACAAGCTCCGGCAGATGATCGTGCAGATGGAGAGTCAGACGGGCCAGGTGCCGCCGCAGATGAAGCCGGCCACGGATCTCATCCTGCAGAAGGCCAGGGAGCGCCTGACGGAGCTGGAGAAGACCCCGAAGACGACGGAGAAGAAAGTGCCATGAAGAACATCCTCGTGCGGGCGTCGCTTGCCGCCCTTCTCTCCGCGCCCCTCGCCTCGCCGGGCCCCGCCGCGGGCGCCGACGCCATCCCCGCGAAGCCCGATCAGCTCTCCTTCAAGCCGTTCTCGTACACGCCGCCGGGCGCGAAGGACTATCGCGCGGTCCTGAAGTCCGGCGTCGTGGCGTACCTCGCGGAGAACCACGAGCTCCCGCTCGTCAACATCCAGATCATTCTCAGGGGTGGGACCTACCTCGACGCGCCCGGCAAGGAGGGCCTCGCGGAAACGGCGGGATATCTCCTCGCGCGCGGAGGGACGAAGAATCGCAAGGCCGAAGACCTCGAAGAGCGCCTCGCGTTCCTCGCCGCGCAGCTCAACAGCGGCTACGGCGAGGACCGCGGGACGGTCTCGCTCAACCTCCTCGCGAAGGATCTCGACGAGGGTCTCGCGATCCTGCGCGAAGTCCTGACCGAACCGAGGTTCCAGGAAGACAAGCTCAATCTCCGCAAGGACCAGCTTCTCGCCGACATGAAGCAGCGGAACGACAGCTCCGCGGACATCGAGCGTCGCGAGCGCTCGTTCCTCCTCTACGGCGACGGCTACTATCTGAACCGCTTCGACACCAAGGCCTCCGTCGAGGGGATCACGCGCGAAGACCTCGTCGCGTTCCACCGCAAATGGGTCAACCCGAAGAACATGCTCATCGCGGCTGCGGGCGACTTCAAGAAAACCGAGATGGCCGCGAAGCTCGACAGGCTCCTCGCGAACTGGCCGTTCAACGGCGAAAGCGCGCCGCCGGTGCCGAAGCCGCCTTCCGCGATGACCCCCGGGACCTTCCTCGTCGACAAGGACGTCAACCAGGGCCGCGTTTCGATCATGCTGCCGGGCCTCCTGCGCACCGACCCCGACTTCTTCGCGGCCGCCGTCATGAACGACATCCTCGGTGGCGGCGGGTTCACGAGCCGCATCACGAACAGGGTCCGTTCGGACGAAGGCCTCGCGTACTCGGCGGGCTCCCAGCTCCAGCCGGGCGTCTGGTACGCCGGCCGCTTCGGCGCCGCGTTCCAGTCGAAAGTGCGCACCGCCGCCTACGCGTCGCAGATCGTGATCGAGGAAATGACGAAGTTTCGGGACGGAGACGCCACGGACGAGGAAATGGAGACGGCGAAGCGTTCCTTCATCGACACTCTCCCCCGCCGCTTCTCGACGCCCGTGCAGGTCGCGGGCCTTCTCGCGGACGAGGAATACACCGGCCGCTACGCCGCCGATCCATTCTATTGGGCGAAGTACCAGGCGAACGTCGAGAAGGTGACGAAGGCCGACGTGAAACGAGCGGCGCGGCGGCTTCTCAAGCCCGAGGCCGTGACGCTTCTCGTCGTCGGCAAGAGAGCCGACCTCCTGAACCCCGACCCGAAACACCCCGTGAAGTTCGCCGATCTCACGAACGGCAAACTGACGGATGTTCCGTTGCGCGATCCGTTCACGATGAAGCCCATGGCGCTGGCGGTGGAGGGCAGCTCGAAGTGATCCTCCTCGCGGCGGTTCTCGCCGCTCAGGCGCTCACGCTCGAGAAGATTTCCGAACCCGGGCCGGGCGGTCCCTCGGGCTGGGCGTGGCGCGACGCCACGCACGTCACGTGGGTCGACTCCGACGGTCCCGATCCCGAGGCGCCCGCCACGCTTTGGGAACTCGACGCGGCAACCGGAAAGAAAGCGAAGCTGTTCGAGCCCGTGGCCGTGAAGGATCGCGCCGGGAAGGATCGGATGCTCTCTGCCCGCGGGAAATGGAGCCCGAGGGGCGACGTTCTCCTCGTCTCTTTCGACCACGACCTCTGGCTCCTGACACCCGACGCCGCGCCGCGCCGCCTCACGAACGACGACGAGGAGGAGGAACTCCCGGCGTTCTCTCCGGACGGTTCGCGCGTGGCGTTCGTCAGGAAATCGGACCTCTGGACGGTCGAGCCCGCCTCGGGCCGCGAGACCCGCCTCACGACCACGGGAGCCGACCACGTTCTCAATGGGAAGCTCGACTGGGTCTACGAGGAAGAGCTCGCGGGCCGGCACGGAGGCCGCTCGTACGAATGGGCGCCGGACTCTTCCGCGATCGCCTACCTCCGCCTCGACGAGAATCGCGTGCCCGCGTTCCCCGTCGTGGACTTCACGCCCGTGAACGGAAAGGTCCTTCCGCAACGCTATCCGAAGGCGGGCGACGCAAACGCCGTTCCGTCCGTTCACGTCGTGGATCTCGCGGGCCGTGAAACGGCTTCGTTCGCGCCGAGCCCGGACGACGTCTACGTCGCCCCCGAACTCTCCTGGACCGCGGACGGAAGAAAGGTTTGCTTTCTCGTCCTCGACCGCCCCCAGACGACGCTCGACGCCTGGCTCCTGCCGCGCGCGGGCGGCACGCCGAAAAAGCTCCTGACCGAGACGGACGCCGCGTGGATCAACGCGCTCGAACCGCCGCGCTTCCTGGCCGACGGCTCGTTCCTCTTTCGGTCCGAGCGCAGCGGCTTCCAGCACCTCTACCTCTATGCGGCGGACGCGACGCTCCGGAATGCCGTGACGAAGGGCGACTGGATGATCGACGGGCCCTGGTCGCTCGACGAGAAGGCCGGGGTCGTCTTCTTCACCGCGACAGAAAAGGACCCACGCGAGCGCCACGTGTACCGCGCGAAGCTGGACGGAACGCTCTTTGAGCGCCTCACCCAGGAACGCGGCATCCACACCGTTTCTCTGTCCCCCGGCGGAGCCTTCTTCGTCAGCACGCATTCGAGCGTCTCTTCTCCTCCGAAAACAGTCGTCAGGAAAACTTCCGGCGAGCTCGCCGCGGTCGTCGACGATGCGCCCGGCCCGCTCGCCGGCTACGTTCTCGGGTCCGTCGAGATGGGTTCCTTCACGGGCGCCGACGGCACGCTCTTCTACACGCAGCTCGTGAGGCCGCCGAATTTCGATCCGGCGAAGCGGTATCCCGCGATCGTGTACGTGTACGGCGGCCCGCACGCGCAGCTCGTGCAGGATCGCTGGGGCGCGGCCTCCGGCCTCGACCACCTCCTCGCGTCGAAGGGATTCCTCGTCTTCACGATGGACAACCGCGGCTCGTGGGGCCGCGGGCACGCCTTCGAGACGCCGATCCTCAGGAACATGGGCGCCCGGGAGCTGAAGGACCAGCTCGAGGGCGTCGCCGAGCTGAAGAAGCGGCCGTACGTCGACGGCGCGCGCATCGGGATCACGGGCTGGTCCTACGGCGGTTACATGACGCTTTATGCGGCGACGCACGCCGGCGCGACGTTCAAGTGCGCGCTGGCGGGCGCGCCGGTCGCCGACTGGAAGCTCTACGACTCGATCTACACCGAGCGGTACATGAAGACGCCGAAGGACAACGCCGAGGGATACCGGACGTCATCGCCGCTTCTCGCCGCGAAGGACATGGAGACGAAACTCCTGATCATGCACGGCACGTCCGACGACAACGTCCACATGCAGAACTCGATCGACTTCATCGACGAGCTGATGAAGGCGCGAAAAGACTTCTCCTTCGTGCCCCTGCCGCGCCAGAAGCACGGGCCCCGCCGGGAGGCGCTTCTCTACCGCAACCAGCGCCTCGTCGAGTGGTTCGAGAAGAACCTCTAGGTCTTTGCCCGCGGCCGCCGGCTGGCGGCGCGTCAGACGGGCTTCGGCGTGACGGTGAGCGCCAGCGAGCCTTTCACGGCCTTGGACACGATGCAGTATTTCTCGGCGAGGGCGAGCGTCTTCTCGACGTCCGCCCGGCGCGACTCCCAGAGAGCCGCGGGTATGTGCGGCGCGACGTTCATCTTCGTGACGCGAAACCCGCCCGCGGGGTCCTTGTCCATCTCGGCCGTCGCGTCGAGGCGCGGGGCCGCGAGAGGGACCTTCAGCTTCTCGAGGAAGATCGCCCACGTCTGGACGAAGCAGGTCGCGACGCCCGCAAGGAGCAGCTCCTCCGGGTTCGGCGCGCCGGTCTTCCCCCCGAGAGCGGAAGCGCCGACGTGCGCCGTCATGAAGCCGCCGTCGCCGTTCGCGAGGCGGCCTTCCTTCGCGGCGGGGTCCCAGGTCGCGGTGATCGAGAAGCGGTCGGGCATCGAATTCCTTTCGGGCCGTCAGGATCTGATCACGAGGAGCCGGGGTTCCGTGAATTCTTCCATCGCGTAGGCCGGACCCTCGCGCCCGGAGCCAGACTCCTTCACGCCGCCGTAAGGCATGCGGTCCGCGCGCCATGTCGGGACGTCGTTGATGAGAACGGCAGCGACTTCGAGGACGTCCCAGGCGCGTTGAATGCGTCCGAGATCCCGCGTGAAGACACCCGCCTGCATGCCGTACTTCGAGTCGTTCACCCGGGCGAGCGCCTCGTCCCACGTGTCGTACGGCGCGAGCGTGACGACGGGCGCGAAGACTTCCTGCGCCTCGACCTTCATCGACGGCGTCGTGTTCTCGAGGACCGTGGGGAGAAGGCATTCCCCCTCGCGTGTCCCGCCCGACAGCACCGTCGCGCCGCCCTGGACGGCTTCCTTCACCCACGCCTCGGCGCGGTCCGCCTCTTCGGGCGAGATCATCGGGCCGACGTCCGTCTTCTCGTCGAGCGGGTCTCCGACGACGAGGTCCGCCGTCCTGAGAAGCAGCTTCGCGCGGAACGCCTCGAGGACCGGACGGTGCACGAGCGCGCGCTGGACGGAAATGCACGACTGACCCGCGTAGGAAAACGCACCCGACGCGGTGCGCCGGGCCGCCTCATCGAGGTCCGCGTCGGAGTGGACGACGACGGCCGCGTTTCCGCCCAGCTCGAGAGCGACGCGTTTTTTCGGCACGAGCGCTTTCAACCGCCATCCCACCGCGCCCGAGCCGGTGAAGGACACGACAGGAAAGCGCGGGTCGAGGACGAGCGCCTCGGCGTCGGCCCCCGCGATCGGAAGGACGGCGTATGCGTCTGCGGGCCAGCCGGCGGCAATCACGATCTCCCGGAGCGCGAGCGCCGAGAGCGGCGTCTGGGAGGCGGGCTTCTGGACGATCGGGGCGCCCACGGCGATCGCAGGCGCCACCTTGTGCGCCGTCAGGTTGAGCGGAAAATTGAAGGGCGTAATGGCGAGCACGGGCCCGAGTGGGACGCGCTTGACGACTCCCCACCGGCCGAGCGAGGCGGCGTTCACGTCGAGCGGCAGCATCTCGCCCGTCCCGTCCTCGAGCGCGGCGGCCGCCGCCGAAAACGTGGCGGCGGCGCGCTCGGTCTCCGTGCGCGCGGCCTTCAGAGGCTTACCGGCCTCCGAGGCGATCGTGCGCGCGAGCTCGTCCCGCCGCCGCTCGAGCTCGACCGCGACCTTCCGGAGGATGGCGACGCGCGCGTAGGTGGGAAGCGCCCGCGTCTCTTCGAATACGCGAACGGCGCCCCGGACGGCGGCTTCGATTTCCGCGGGGGAGGGGCGCTGGATCCTCGCGAGCTCCCCCCCTCCGAAGGGCGCACGCACGATCACGACTTCCCCTCTTCCCGAAGCAAGTCCGGGTTCCAGGCCCTCGAGGCGGTCCACGCGCGCGCCGAGAAAAGCGTCGACAACGCGCGGCCGAGAAGCGGCGTCCGCGTCCGCGCCCAGAACGAGTCCACGAGGCGGGCGACTTCGGGCGGGGCCGATGCGGGCGCCGCGAGCCGTGCGAGCGAAACGACTCCCACCGGAGCCTCGTTTCGGACCTTTTCCCACGGCTCGCGAAGCCCCGCTTCCTCGGCGGGCGGAAGCGGCGTCACGCCGGAGAGCGCGAGGCGTCCCGACACCACCGCGAAGAGCAGCGGCAGGTCGCGCAGCACCGGAACCGCCGTCTCGAACTGGAACGTCGAGAACGCCTGACGCCCGCCCCCCGGCGCGTTTCCCGAAAGCGTGACGGGGCGCCTGGCGTGGCCCGCGTTCGCGATCGCGCTCCAGATGGCGGCCACGGGCCACAGCGGGAGAGAAAGCGCGAGAGCGACGAAGCCGAGGATCCGGTTCGACGACGAGGACGCTTTTCTCTCCACGGCCGGCAGCCGGTCCGTGAGGAGGCTCGCCGCGCCGGTCGACGCGTCGACGACGAGATTGCCCGAAACCACGGCATTCTCGAGCGCGAGGCCGGGTGGAATCGCGGTCCTGGGAAGGACGCTCACCCCGGAAAGGCGCGCCCCAGAGAGGACGACGGACTCTTCGGCTACCGTCGTCCCTCTCTTCAGCTCCGCGCCGCCATCCACGGTGGCGCGGTCGGAGAGCGCCGGCCCCTCCCCGGCGGCGGCGCGGTCGGCCCGGTGGTACGACGCGACGTCGGTGAGAAGCACCGGGCCCTCGGCGAGCGGGAGCGCGGCGTGGTCCGCGTCCGCCGTCCACTCGGCCGCGCTGGGCTCGCGCGGGAAATTCTTCTTCTTGAGCGCGCCGGGCAGAAGACGCCAGAGGCCGGCGGGGCGTCCCCCCAGGAGCCCGGCGACGATCGGTCCGCGCGCGTCGTCCACTTTCCTCAGGAACTCGCCGAGGGCGGCATGAACCCCCACGTCCCCGCGCACGACGATCGTCTCGCCGTCCAGCCGCGGCTCGAGACGGCGCAGGACGTCGCCGCTCGTTTCGCCGTCCTCGCGCCGCACGATCTCGAGCGCGATACCCCAGCGAATGCCCTTGCCGAACCGGCGCTCGATCTCGGGCGCGCGGGGGCCGACGACGAGAAGCGCCGAGCGGCGGCCGGCACGAACGAGCGCCTCGAGCGCGTGCTCGAGCACGGGCACGCCCGCGAGCGGGAGGAGAGCGGGCACGATGCGCGCTCCGATCGGGCCGAATGCCGCGCCGTCACGGTCGGCGAACAGGACGGTCGTCATGGGACAGGGATTATGGGACGAAGGCCCTCAGACCGGTGGCGCGCTCCGCGCGCGCGTTCACGTCGGCCGTGATCTCGCGCGCGTGGGCCGTCAGCCAGGCCCGTACCTCGGCCGGCGGAACCGCCGCGTTCGCGCGATAGGCCCAGCACTGGATGCGCCCTTCCCGCACTTCGTCCGCGACCATCGAGGCTGCGCTCACGCCGTCCCAGGACAGCCCCGTACGGAAGAGACGGAATTCGAGTCCTTCGGGCTCGTCGCTCCTGAAGGCGGGTCTCCCGGGCGGCGCCGGCGCGAGGACGGGCGCGAGCTGGTTGGCGAGCTCCCGCGCGCCCGTGCGGTGCGTGAGGAGATCGTGCCGGGTCTGGCGTGCCGCCTCGATCCCGCCGAAGGCGAGGAGGGCGGTCAGGAGACCCTTCACGATGCGGCCCGGATAGGGAGACGTCCTCTCGCGCGCCGCGCGCATGAGCCAGGTGCCTCCGAGCCCGGTGAAGGCGGCCAGCGCGGGCATCATCGGAATGGACGAGAGCCGGTACCTGCCGGCGACCGCGACGAGGATCCCGAGCTCCACGACGCACGTCCCCCAGAGGATGCCGTGCGCGAGGCGGCGGTCGCCTCCGGTCGCCCCGGACGCGATCTCCGCTTCGCCGACGGCGCGCCCGAGGAACACGACGCCGAGGGCCGCCAGCGGCAGGAAGAAGAAGAGCGAGCGCACGAGCGTGAAGACGTCCGCCCCGAACGCCGTCGGCAGGGCCGCCGCGAGCGCCGCAGCCTCGGAGGCTCCGAACGACGTCGCGAGCGCAGAGGAGAAGGCCTCGCGCCGGAAGAGAAAAACCGCGAAGAGGTGGGAGAACCCGACGGCGGCGAACGCGACGGTGAGGAACGTGAGAGCGCGCTTCGTGCGGCCGAGACCGAAGAGGCGCGGCCGCGCGAGGAGCGCGAGAAGAAGCGGGATCAGGTAGAGCCCGACGGCGTAGCCCTTCGCGAGGAAGCCGAGACCGAAGAAGACGCCCGAGACGGCGCCTTCGAACGGGATGTCCTCCTCGAACGCCCGGAGGCCGAAAATGATGCCCGCGAGGCCGAGCGTGACGAGCGTGGGCTCCACCGTGGCGGCCCGGGACGCGGCGACGAGCGGGGGAAACAGGGCCGCGAAGGCGCCCGCGAGATGCCCCGCGGGCTGGCCCCAACCGCGCCGGATGACGCGCTCGAGGACGAAGACCCCGATGAGCCCGAGAATCGCCGACGGCAGGCGCACCGCCCATTCCTCGGGGCCGAAGACGCGCACCATCGCGGACAGGACCCAGGGAAAGAGAATCGGCGTCCCGGAGGCCGGGCCCATCGGTGTCGCCGAGAGGCCCAGCAACTGGTCCGATCCGCCCGCGAGGATGTTGCGCGCGCCGATGGCCCAGCGCCCCTCGTCGGCGCCGAAAAGATCCGGCTGACCGAGAAGCACGAGCCGCAGCAGGGCGCCCGCCGCGAGCGCGATCGCGAAAAGGATGCGCCCGGACGCTTCGGGATCGTCGGAACGGCGGCCGGACGTCACGGCCGAGGAGTATACGGAGGCTCCGCGCGCCGCCAGCGCAGTTCATACTTCGGGGCGATGACGGCCCCCGAACAGCCCCTCCTCAGCGTCACGCTCATCGCCCGCGACGAGGAGGATCGCCTTCCGGACGCTCTCGCGTCGGTCGCCTTCGCGGACGAACGGATCGTCGTCGTGGACTCCGCCACCACCGACCGGACCGAACAGATCGCGCGCGAGGCCGGAGCCCGCGTCCTCGTGAGGCCCTTCGACGGCTTCGGCCGCCAGAAGAACGCCGCGGCTTCTCTCGCGAGCCATCGGTGGATCCTGTCCATCGACGCCGACGAGATCGTCTCGCCGAAACTCGCCGTCGAGATCCGCGCGTCCCTCGCGGCGACGGTTTCCGAGCCCTCTCCCCCCGCGGCCTTCCGCGTACCGATCCGCCTCGAGTTCCTCGGGCGTGAGCTCCGGTTCGGGCGCGATACGGTCGTGCGGCCCGCGCGTCTCTACGATCGCGTGCGCGCGCGCTTCACGGACGATCCCGTCCACGAGAAGATTCTCGCGACCGGCCGGCTCGAGTCCCTCCAGGAGTCCGTCCTCCACCGCTCCTATCGCGACCTCGCGCACTATCTCGAGAAACTCGACCGGTACACGACGCTCGCCGCCGAGGCGAAGTGGGCCGCCGGGAAGGGCGGCGGCGGCTTCCTGCCGGGGCGCGTCCTCTGGGAATTCTTCGACCGCGCGTTCCTGCGCCTCGGCTTCCTCGACGGCTCGGCCGGGCTCACGTTCGCGGCCCTCTCGTCGACGAATACGCTCGTGAAGTACCTCAAGCTCCGCGAGCTCGAGCGCGCGATCGCCCGCGGCGAGCGCACGCAGCCCCAGGGCGTGAGGATCGAGGACACCGCGGCGATCCGGGTTCGCGCGCTCCTCGGGTCCCGGTGAACGGGGCTCTCCTCGCGGCGGCCTCCGGCGGGGCGGCCGCTCTCGGCCTCTCTCTGCGCTTCAACTGGTGGCGCCCGAAACGGCCCGGCACGCCGATCCTCATGCATCACCAGGTCGGGCCGCACCGGCCCCGCTCGCCCCTGAATCGGTGGCGCGTGACCGAGCGGGATTTCCGCTGGCAGCTCGACACGCTCCAGCGTCGCGGATACCGGGGGGTCGCGCTGCGCGATGTCGTCGAGTCGCCGGAGGGGGACTCGACGGCGGCGGCGACCCGGCGCGTCGTTCTCACGTTCGACGACGGCTATCGCGGCGTCGCCGAACGGGCGGCCCCCGCTCTTCGTGCACACGGCTTCTCGGCCACCGTCTTCGTCGTGGCAGACCGCATCGGCGGCGTGAACGACTGGGACGGCGAGACGCCCGGCGAACCGCTCCTCTCGGCCGACGAGATCCGCGAACTGCATCGTGCCGGAATCGAAATCGGCTCGCATGGGGCCACGCATCGCGCTCTCACCTCTCTCCCCGACGCGGAGCTCGAACGCGAGGTCGCGGGGAGCCGGGAAACTCTCGAAAGGACCGCCGGAGCTCCCGTGACCTCTTTCTGCTATCCCTACGGGGACGTCGACGACCGCGTCGTCGAGGCGGTGCGGGCCGCGGGCTTCCGCGCGGCCACCGTGATCCGGGGCGGCATCTCGAAGGATCTCTCGGACCCCTTCCGCCTGAAACGCGTCGCCGTGCGGGGCACGCACACGCGCCTCGATTTCGTCCTCGCCCTCACGCGCGGCCGCTCGAGGCTGTAGCCCTCGAACGTCTGCTCTCAGACGTTCGCGCTCCACGCGATCGCGCGCTGCCTGAGGGCTTCGCGCGGCGCGATGTCCGGAAGGTCGAGGAGCACGGGCACGATCGGAAGGTCGCCCGGATCCCAGTCCACGAGCGCCGCGACGGCCGGCGCGAGGCGCTCGGCGAGCGGCCAGGTGCGAGCCGACTTCCGTGCGAGCCGCGCCGTCATCGCCACATCGGCGACCGTCTCCTCCCCGTCGCCGAAGAGCTCGGCCACGGCCGCGCCGCTCCGCCGCCGCGCGAGCGCGATCGCGTACTCCGTCCAGTTCGGCAGCGGCACACCGAGCCGCTCCTCCTCGAAGAGCCGGAGAACTTCCATGAACCGGTCTCCCGCCCGCGCCACCTGCCGGCGCGCGTCGGGGGTCTCGGCGCCTTCCGGGACCTCGAGCGCGAGCGCGGCCGCATGGTGCCGTTCCACGAGGTCGCGGAAGCGTGTCCAGCTCATCTGGGCGTGAAAGCCCGTGCGGCGCGGCCCCTCGGGACCAGCCGACGCGAGCGCGCGCAGGGCTTCCTCGCGCGCAAAGGTCCCCGGCGTCCAACGGCCTGCCGAAAGGAGCACGATGGCCCCGAGCGCGAGGTCGGCGGCGCGGACCGTCCGGAGAGCCTCCCGCGCGCGAGCACCCGTCGCCGAGCGATCCACGAGCCGCTCGGCGAGGAGAAGCCGTGCGCCGGTCCTCGCGAGGAGGCGCACGCCCTCGGCGCGGTCGGGCGCGCCCTGGAACACCTCCGCGTACGGCGGGAGGAGCGCGGCCGGCCCCGCGAGGACGCGCCGCGCCGCGACGAGCTCCATGTTCCAGAACGTCGGAGGCACGAGACGCAGGCCCCGGCGCGCGACGGCCGCGACGGAAGCTTCCACGCGGCGGCTCTTCGCGGTCTCGGCGACGGCCCGCGCGAGACGCCGTTCGAGGGCCGGAACGTCGCGGACGGGCGCGTCGACGACCGCGAGCAGCTCGAAGGGGTCGCCGGGATGACCCGTGCCGTCGCGAGAGAGCACCGTCGTCCCCTCGCCGAGCCCGAGCGCGCCGCCGAGAGCCGCTCCTGCCCAGGCATCGCCGGCGGCGTCCGTCAACGCAGAGACGAGCGCACGCACCGCCTCGGCCGCGCGCGCTTCGGCGCCGGCGTCCCGCGCCCGCGTGAAGGGCCGGCCCGCTTCGCCCGTATCGATCGTCACGCCGTTCGGAGAGAATAGCCGAATGCCGCCGCCTTCGGTTCTCCGCGCCACTCTCGAATACGACGGAGGCCACTATCGTGGCTGGCAGGCGCAGGTCAACGCCCGTACGGTGCAGGGTGAGCTCATGCGGGCCTGCCGCGAGGTACTCGGAAAGGACGTCAAGATCAACGGCGCGGGCCGCACCGACGCGGGTGTCCACGCCTTCGCGCAGGTCGCGTCCCTTCATGGCGCGAGCGTCCGGGCCGCCGAGCTCGGCAAGGTGCGCCAGGACCTGAACGACCTGCTCCCCCCCGACATCAACGTGCTGAGGATCGCCGTGGCGCCGCCCTCGTTCCATGCGCGCCACTCCGCCAAAGAGCGTATCTACCGCTACCGCATCTCGCGGCGGCGCACGGCGTTCGGCAAGCGTTTCGTCTATTGGGTGAAGGACCGCCTCGACGCGCCCGCAATGCAGGCGGCCGCCGATCTGCTCGTCGGCCGGCATGATTTTGCGAGCTTCGCGGAGAACGCCGAGGGCCACGACTCCACGCTCGTGGAGGTCGCGTTCGCGCGCGTGGAGACGCCGCCCGACGCGCCCGATCTCATTTTCTTCCGCATCGGCGCTTCGCACT
>DASVJU010000006.1:0-6725 GCA_036385755.1 Thermoanaerobaculia bacterium | reverse complement strand
GCGTCGACCGCCTTCCGGGAGGCCAGGGAACGAATGGAGTGAACGGATGATCGTCCTTCTCGACCCGGCTCTCGCCGCGAACGCGGCCGCCGAGCGCGACCTTTTGGACACGCTGCGCGGCCTGCCCGGGATCGAGGTGCGGGTGCATCGCGTGAAGGGCGCGCAGAAGACGGTGACCGAGGTCTACCTCATCGGCGACACGCATCGTCTCGGGATCGAGGACATCCGCGTCCTGCCGGGAGTCGAAAGGGTCGTGCGCGTCTCGGAGGAATACCGGATGCTCGGCCGCCACAAGGACGACCGGCGCGCGAACGGCTTCACGTACAACGGCGTGGAGTTCTCGCAGGAGAACCTGCACGTCTTCGCGGGTCTCTGTGCGGTCGACACGAACGACAACGTCGAATCCATGTTCCGCGCCCTCCAGGGCTTCTCTCTCACGACGACCCGAATGGGCGCTTACAAGCCGCGGACGAGCCCCTATGCGTTCCAGGGGCACGGCAAGAGCTGCCTGCCGGACGTCTTCACGCTCGCGGGCAAGTACGGCATCCGCGTCATCGCGATGGAGGTGACGCACGAGAGCCACGTGGACGAGATCGCGGAGTGCCTCGAGAAGACGGGAAAGCCCACCGGCGTCATGCTCCAGATCGGGACGCGCAACATCCAGAACTTCGAGCTCCTGAAGGCCGTGGGCCGGCAGCCGGAGTTTCCCGTCCTCGTCAAGCGCGGCTTCGGCATCACGCTGAACGAATCCCTCAACGCCGCCGAGTACCTCGCGAGCGAGGGCAAGTCGCAGATCGTCTTCGGCCTCCGGGGAGTCAAGACGAACCTCGGCGACCCGCACCGCAATCTCGTGGATTTCTCGCACGTCCCCGTCGTCAAGCGCCTCACGCGCCTCCCGGTGTGCATCGACCCCTCGCACTCGGTCGGCTCGCGCGACCGCGCGCCGGACGGCATCCTCGACCTCATGCACGTCACCGCGCAGGGCGTCGTCGCGGGCGCGAACATGGTCCTCGTGGACTTCCATCCAAACCCCTCGAAGGCCCTCGTCGACGGCCCGCAGGCGCTGCTCCTCTCGGAGCTCGGCTGGTTCCTCGAGGACGTGGCTCTCGCGCGCGAGACCTGGGAAAAGCGGTGCGCGCTCGCGAAACGGCACGCGGCCGCCGGATGACCGTCTGGCGCGAGAGCTTCCGGGTCCGCGCGAGCGAGATGGGTCCCGACGCGCGCCTCCGCCTCCCCGCGCTCTTCGACCTCTTCCAGGAAGCCGCCGGCAACAACGCGGCGGCTCTCGGCTGGGGCTCGGACGTGCTCCTCGCGCGCGGCCAGACGTGGATCCTGTCGCGCCTCGCGCTGAGGCTCCTCGCGCTGCCCGCGTGGCGCGAGGACATCACGGTCGAGACCTGGCCGGCCGGCGTGCACCGCCTCTGGGCGCTCCGCGAGTTTCGTGTCGCTGGCGCGGACGGAAAGGAGCTGGCACGGGCGACGTCGGGCTGGATCCTTCTCGACGTGGCGAAGAAGCGGCCGCTCCGCCAGTCGCCCGAGGTCGCGGAGGCCGCGAAGACGTCGCCGCCCCGCCTCATCGAAGACTCGTTCGAGCCCCTTCTCGCGCCGGAGGACGGTGCCGTCCGGGCCGCGCCGTTTCCGGTCACGCGTTACGACCTCGACCTGAACGCCCACGCGAACAACGTGACGATCCTGCGCGCGCTCCTCACGGCGCTCCCACGCGCCGCCGCTCCGCCTCTCGGCTTCGAAGCCGACTTCAGAGGGGAAGCTTTCGAGGGCGACGTTCTGGCGGCGCGGGTCCAGGAGACGCCGGACGAGACACGTGTGCTCCTCTTCAAGGAGAGTGACGGGAAGGAAGTCGCGCGTGCGGTGGTCGCGCCCGGCGGCTCAAGGCCTCACGCTTCCGCGACTATTCCTTTCCGTCCTTCGCCTTGACGGCGAGGTCCTTAAAGTCCTTTTCGACTTCGGCCGCCGCCGCGAGGAGCTGCGGCGTCGGCGCGTCGTCGGACTCCTGCACGATGGAGTAGAGGCGCACGAGCTTTCCCTCGAGCGCCTCGGCCTTCGCGGGGTCGGCGGCGCCCTTCTTCCGCGCCTCGAAGAGACGCGCGAGGTCGGCCGCAAGGCGGCGCGCGGCCGCGCCCTGCGCGGCGAGGTCCGCCGCCGTCGCCTTGAGGCGCGGGTCGATCGCGACCGTCAGCGGCCGGGTCTGCGTCGTTCCGTCCACCGTCAAGGCGGCGGTGTAGACGCCCGGCAGGACGAGCGGTCCCTCGGGCTCCTTCGGCGTCCTGCCGGGGACCGCGGAGATCGGGTACTCGTACGTCTCGACGTCGGGCGCCGCGTACCGCAGGTCCCACACGAAGCGGTGCATCCCCGGCGTCGCCGGGAGGACGCGCGCCGGCCGCGCCCAGTCGGCCCGCACGACGAGCGGCGTCACGAGCGGCTCGGGCTTGTCGTCGCTCGCGTACCGCCTCACGACCGCGCCGGCCGCGTCCTTGATCTCGAGGACGACAGGCCCCGCGGGCGGCGCCGCGAGGACGTAGTCGAGGATCGCGCCGTCGGGCGGGTTCTCGCCCGCGGGCTCCTCGGGAGGGACGGGCGTGTCCGTCCAACGGCTCCTCCTCACACGGACCGCGGTCTGCGCCGCGAAGAGGTGGGCACGCGCGGACGCGACGGACGCGCTCAGCTCGCGGAGCGGCGTCACGTCGTCGAGGATCCAGAACGAGCGGCCGTGCGTCGCGATCACGAGGTCGTCGCCCTTCACGACGAGATCGCGTACGGAGGTCGCGGGCATGTCGAGGCGCAGGGGCTGCCAGTGCGCCCCGTCGTCGAAGGAGACGCAGACCATCCTCTCCGTGGCGGCATAGAGAAGCCCTTTTCGAACCGGATCCTCGCGGACCGCGTTCACGGGGTCGTTCGGCAGGCCGTTCACGATCCGGGTCCAGGTCTTTCCGCCGTCGTGCGTCGCGAGGACGTGCGGCGCGAGGTCGTCGAGGCGGAACCGGTTGATCGCAGCGTACGCCGTGAGGTCGTCGTGGGGCGAGGCCTCGAGCATCGAGACCTTGCTCCAGGGCGTGAGGGACGGCGGCGTGACGTTCGTCCACGTCTTCCCGCCGTCCGCCGTCCGGTGGACGAGCCCGTCGTCGGTCCCCGCCCAGATCACGTTCGCGTCCTTGTATCCCGGCGCAAGCGTGTAGACGACGCCGCGCCGCTTCATCGTCTCGAGGTCCTTCGTGAAAAAGACGCCGATCGAGGCGGGGACTTCCGGCTTCTCGCGCGAGAGGTCCGGGCTGATCACGTCCCAGTG
Source organism: Thermoanaerobaculia bacterium (assembly GCA_036385755.1). Taxonomy (GTDB): domain Bacteria; phylum Acidobacteriota; class Thermoanaerobaculia; order UBA5066; family UBA5066; genus Fen-183. Next base: position 3,421 of record DASVJU010000006.1, on the reverse strand, counting down.
GCGGCCGCCGTCGGCTGTCCGGAAAACGACGTTCCCCGCGTAGAAGAGGAGGCGCGGGTCGGCCGGCGAGAAGACGACGGGCGCCGTCCTCAGGAAGCGGACCTTGCCGCGCAGCGGCGCGGGCGAGACGTCCTGCACGTCGGCCGTCGAGTGGCGGAAGCGCGTGAGCTTGCCCCCGAACACGACATCGGCGTCCTTCGGGTCGGGCGCGACGTACCCGTACTCCTCGGCCGCGACGGGGTGCCAGTCGCGCTCGGTGATCGCGCCGTAGTCCCCGCGGCTCGCAATTCCGACGGAGCCGCTCTCCTGCTGCCCGCCGTAGACCCAGTACGGAAAGCGGTTGTCGGTCGAGACGTGGTAGAGCTGCGCGGTCGGCTGGTTGTACCAGCTGCTCCAAGTCGCGCCGCCGTTCACGGTGACGATCGCGCCCTGGTCCGCCGCCATCAGGACGACGTCGACGCTCTCGGGGTGGAACCAGATCGTGTGAAAGTCGTCGCCGCCCGGCGCGCCGCGCACGGGCGTGAACGTCTTGCCGCCGTCCGCCGAGCGGTAGACGGAGGTGTTCGCGATCCAGACCTCGTCACTCGAGCGCGGGGCGACCCTGATCTCGGCGAAGTCCGAGCCGCGGCCCCAGAGCCGCTTCTCGCCGTTCACTTTCGTGAAGGTCTCGCCTGCGTCGTTCGAGACGAAGATGCCGCCTTCGGCTTTCTCCTCGCGGCGCCCGTCGACCGTCGCGTAGATGCGCGCGGGGTCCGACGGCGCGATCCCGAAGCCGATGCGTCCTCCCCCCTCCTCGAACCCGGGCAGCCCCTTTCCGATTTTCTTCCACGTCGTCCCGCCGTCCGCCGACTTGTAGAGGCCCGTGCCCGGGCCTTCCCACTCTCCGTTCTCCCACGGACCCTGCCTTGCGGACCAGAGCGCCGCGTATGCGATCTCGGGGTTCTTCGGGTCGTACGCGACCGAGGCGCCGCCCGTGTCCGCGTCCTTCCAGAGGACGCGCTCCCACGTCTTTCCGGCGTCCCGCGTGAGGTAGACGCCTCGCGTCTCGTTCGCGCCGTAGGGGTGGCCGAGCACCGCGACGAGCGCGCGGTCGGCGTCCTTCGGGTGGGTCGCGATCGCCGCGATCTGCTGCGCGTCGTCGAGGCCGAGGTGCGTCCACGTTTTCCCGCCGTCGTCGGAGCGGTACATTCCGTTTCCGACGGAGAGGTCCGGGCGCTGGAGGCCTTCGCCGGTGCCGACCCACAGGCGCTCCGGCCGCGACCATGACACCGCGAGCGCGCCGATCGAGCCCGTAGGCTGCTCGTCGAAGACCGGCCTCCAGACGCGCCCCGCGTCCGTCGTCTTCCACACGCCGCCGTTGCTCGCGGCGGCGTAATAGACGTTCGTGTTCCCGGGGATTCCGCTCGCGGCGACCGTGCGCCCTCCGCGAAACGGGCCAATCATCCGCCAGCGCATCTCCGAGAAGAGCGATTCGGAGAACGGCTGGGCGGCGGCGGCACCCGCGAGAAGAAGAAGCGCGGCGGCGCATCGGGACGAAACGAGACGGCGTCGGGACCCTCTCACGGACACCTCCGGCGAAGGACAGGAGTCTAGCCGCGGCGCAGCGCGATTTGCCCGAGAGGATACGATCGGAGTCGACACGATGCGAATCGCATTCATGGCCGACCTTCACGCGAACCGCGAGGCGTTCGAAGCGTGTCTCGCGCACGCCCGGGCGCAGGAGGCCGACCGCCTCGTCTTTCTGGGCGATTACGTGAACTACGGCGCCGATCCCGAATGGGTCGTTCAGGCGCTCATGGCCCACGTCGAGAAGGGCGGAATCGCGCTCCGGGGAAACCACGATGCGGCCGTCGGCGAATCGAGCGGTTCGATGAACTCGCCCGCGGAGGTCGCCCTGGAATGGACGCGGAACCAGCTCGGTCGCGGGCATCGCGCCTTCCTCGCGGAGCTGCCGCTGACCCACGCGGAGAACGGCTTTTTCTGCGTGCACGCGGACGTCTCCGCGCCATCCAAATGGTCTTACGTCACGGACACCGAGGACGCCGCGCGCTCGCTCCGTGCCACGCCCGAGCGCCTCACGCTGGCCGGGCACGTGCACAAGCCCGCGCTCTACAACGTGGCGGATGCTCCTGGCGCCGCGCGCGCCGCCAGGACGACGGCGTTCCGGCCCGTCGCGGGAATCCCGGTGCCTCTCCTTCCGCGGCGCCGCTGGCTCGCGATCGTGGGATCCGTCGGCCAGCCGCGCGACGGAAATCCCGCGGCCGCGTATGCCCTCGTCGACACCGCTCGGGCCGAGATCACGACCCTTCGGGTGGCGTACGACATCGACGCTGCCGCCGGGAAGATCCGCGCCGCGGGCCTCCCCGCGATGCTCGCCGACCGCCTCGCGTGGGGGCTCTGACCCAGATGGCCGAGAACCCGATCCAGAAGGGCGCGACGATCGACGGCTTTCTCGTCGGCGAGCTGATCCACACGGGCGGCATGGCGGCGCTACGCGCGGTGACGCGGCCCGACATCGAGATGCCGATCCTCATGAAGATCCCCACCCTGCTCGAGGGCGAGGACCCGGCGGCCATCGTCGGCTTCGAGATGGAGCAGATGATCCTGCCGCGGCTCTCGGGCATCCACGTGCCGAAATTCGTGGCCTTGAGCGACTTTTCGGTCCACCCCTACATCGTCATGGAGCGCATCGCCGGCCAGACGCTGCTCCGCCGCCTCGACGACCTGCCACTCCCCTACGCGGAGGTCGCGGCGATCGGCGCGAAGGTCGCGGCCGCCCTCGACGACCTGCACCGGCAGCACGTCGTCCACCTCGACGTGAAGCCTTCGAACATCGTGATCCGCGAAAGCACGGGCGACGCCGCGCTCGTCGACTTCGGGCTTGCGCACCACGACCAGCTTCCCGATCTCATGGGAGAGGAGTTCCGGCTCCCCTACGGGACGGCGCCCTACATGGCGCCCGAGCAGATTCTCGGCGATCGGCGTGACGCGCGGAGCGATCTCTTCGCGCTCGGCGTGCTCCTCTACTTCTTCTCGACGGGCGTGCGGCCCTTCGGCGACCCGAAGGGCAAACGCCGGCTCTACCGGCGGCTCTGGCGCGATCCGGTCCCGCCGCGCAAACGCCGGGCCGATTTCCCGCCCTGGCTGCAGGAGATCGTCCTTCGCTGCCTCGAGGTGGACCCCGCCCAGCGCTATCCCACGGCGGCCCAGCTCGCGTTCGACCTCTCGCACCCGGAGGAGACGAAGCTGACGGGACGCTCGGAGCGGCTGAAGCAGGACTCGTGGAGCGCCGTGATCCGGCGCCGCTTCCATCCCGACTACGCTCCCGCCGTTCCCCGGCCGACCGTCCTCGCCCAGGTTTCCAAGGCGCCGATCGTCGCGCTCGCGGTCGATCTCGCCGAGGGCTCCGAGCCGCTCCACG
>DASVJU010000005.1:0-4440 GCA_036385755.1 Thermoanaerobaculia bacterium | reverse complement strand
GTCGAGCTGCTCGTCGGTGGCGCCGAGGTCGACCATGAGGTCGAACACCTCGTCGATGACCTGATGGGGGCGCGCGTCCGGCCGGTCGATCTTGTTCACGACGACGATCGGCTTGAGGCCCAGCTCGAAGGCTTTGCGAAGAACAAACCGGGTCTGCGGCATCGTGCCTTCGGCGGCGTCCACGACGAGGAGCACCGCGTCGACCATCTTGAGCACGCGCTCCACTTCGCCCCCGAAGTCGCTGTGTCCCGGCGTGTCGACGATGTTCACCTTCGTCCCGCGGTAGCGGATCGAGGTGTTCTTCGCGAGGATCGTGATTCCGCGCTCTTTCTCGAGGTCGTTGCTGTCCATGATCCGCTCGGTGCCCGAGACGGCCTCGTTCGCGCGAAACGTGCCGGACTGTTTCAGGAGGCAGTCCACGAGCGTGGTCTTGCCATGGTCGACGTGCGCGATGATCGCAATGTTGCGGATTCCGGACATGGGACCTGCTTTCGGACCGCGGGACCGGATGGGTCGGCCTCGGCGCGGAGGAGAGAGGTTACCAGACTTACTTTTTTCGGAGGCTGCTCGTGAGGAAGGGCACGAAGTCCTTTCCGGCCGGCGCGAGGTCCATCGAGAGCGAGAGCGTGCCGTCGGCGTTGTGCGCGAAGAGCATCCGCGCCTTCGTTCCGGCCTCGGCGTTCAGCAGTTCGCGGGACGTGAGACGCGCGCTTTCCGGCGCGACTTCGACGTCGAACGTGGCGCTGATGCCCGTCGAGAAGAAATACGATGCGACGTAACGCCGTTTCTCGCGGTCGTAGGCGAAATAACCCACTTCCTCGATCGTCTCTTCCTTGCCGTCGTCGGCGGTCAGGATCGTGCTTCCCCGGTGGACCAGGTAGTTCCCGGAGAATTCCGGCGCGAAGCGCGCGACCCGGCCGCCCACACGCGCCCCCGACTCCGCGCCTCCCGACCAGGAGCCGACGAGGAAATCCAGGTCCTGAAACGGGCGCCAGACGGGTGCCGGCGGTGCAGGCATTGCCGCCGTCGCCGGGGCGGGGGCGGCCGCGGCTGGAGCCGCCGTCGCCGGGGCGGGAGCCGTCGGGTTCTGAGCCGCGGCCGGGGCCGCGAGAATCAGCGCCAAAAGCCCTGAACGCGCGGATCGGGCCCGCATCGACAGTCTGTCCTCCTTCGGAACTCTTGCCTGATTATAGACTTAGGGCCGCCGAACCAATCGGCGGGCTTTCTCGTTATGAGGTCTTGAGGACCCATGCCGCCTGCGCCTCACCCCGATGCCGCCCTCGTCGCCCGCTGCCAGCGGGGGGACGAAGGCGCCTGGGCGGACCTCGTGGCCGCCTACGGGAAAAAGGTCTACGGAATCGCCTGGCACATGACGTACGACCGCGCGGAGGCGGAGGAGCTGACCCAGGACTGCTTCCTGAAAGTCTGGCAGAACCTCGACCGCTACGAGCCCGCCGAGGCCTCGCTCCTCGCCTGGATCGCCGCGCTCTCCAGGAACCTGTGCATCGATCACTATCGCCGGAGGAAGCGGGAGAAGGGCTTCTCGTTCCTCTCGGACGACGCAGTGTCGACGCTCCTGCCCTCGACGGACGACCCGCAGGCCGACGCCGTGCGTAGGGAACGCGTCCGGATGCTGCTCGACGCGATCGGCGAACTGCCGGACGAGCTCGCCGAGGTCGTCATCCTCAGAGACCTCGACGGCCTCGATTATCGCGAGATCGGCGACCTCCTGAAGCTCGCGGACGGCACCGTGAAGTCGCGCCTGAACCGTGCCCGCATCGAGCTCGCGCGCGTCGTGCGGAGTCGCGTCGGGGCCTCGGAGGGGGACGGCCGGTCGCTGTACTCGCCGTTCGCCGCGCGCGCCACCACCGCCACCGGGGGCGCACGATGAGCGCCGCCTGTCGCGCGTTCGAACAGCGCCTCGCCGAAGCGCTCGACCGCGCTCCCGAAGGGGCCGTGGGGCGCGCCGCCCGGGCTCTCGAAACCCAGAACGCCCACGCGGCCGAATGCCCCGCCTGCGCGCTGCTCGCATCGCTCGTCGCCGGGCATGCGGGAGTGTTCGCCTTCGTCGCCCGCCCCACGCCCGAACCCGCATTCCTCGACCGTCTCTCCGAAACGCCCATCGGGGTGCGCGCGCGCCAGCAGGCGGCGGAGGTTCTCTCCTTCCTCACGCCCGGCGCCCTCGCAAAGCCCGAGCCCTCGGCGGCGCTTCTCGCGCGCCTGACCGCCGTCTCCGAGGGCGCACCCAGGGCCATGGCTCCCGTAAACGTGCGCCGCGGCGTCTTCCATCGGCTGAAGCCCGTTGCGACCGACTGGCGGTTCGCGGTCGCGGCCGCGTATGCGGCGACGTTCGTGATCGTCGCGCTCCTGCGCATCGACCCGATGTCCGCGGCCCGCGGTGCGGCAAGCGACCTGACGTCGGCGGGAGAGCGCGCGCTTTCCGAGGCGCGCGTCGCGGCGGTCCATCGCTTCGGCGACAGCGCCATCGGCCGCGCCGCGGCCCCGATCACGAAGCGTCTGGACTACCGCGTCTACCGCGCGTTCGCCGCGGGCCGGGCCCGCGCCGTCGCCTATTCGCAGCTGATTTACGAAAAGGTCTTCGCCGGGACCGTCGAGTCCCTCGCGGTTTCGACGAAAGAGACGAAAGATCCGGAACCTCCCGACCCCTTTCGACGTTCCTGAAGACAGGTGGAAACGATGAACGACTCCAGCATGAACCCACAGCCCCCGACGCCTCCTTCGCCCGCGCCGCCCCCGCCCCCCATCGCGTACGCGCCCGCTCCTGCGGTGTGGACGCCGCTTCCGGCGGGCGCGAAGAACCCGGGAGCCGCCGGCGCCCTCGGGATCATCCCCGGCATGGGGCATCTGTATCTCGGCCTCTACCAGCGCGCCGCGATCCTGTTCGGCGTCTGGGTGCTCTTCATCTCGCTGGCCGAGCATTCCCACGGGCCGTTCCCCGGCATCGCGATTCCGTTCTGGATGGTCTTCTCGATCATCGACGCGGTCCGCCAGGCGAAGGCGATCAACGCGACGGGCCGGCCCGAGGCGAACGTCCTCGGCTCGGACGAGCCCGTGAGGGTGAGCGGCAGCCTCACGGCCGGAGTCCTTCTCATCCTCATCGGCGGCTTCCTGCTCGCGGACCGCTTCGTGACGATCGACCTGTCCTTCCTGAACGACTGGTGGCCGCTCCTCCTCGTCGCCTTCGGCGGGTGGCAGGTGTTCCGCCACTACCAGAGCAGGCAGGCCGCAGCGAAGGACGTATCGACGGGCTCGGGCTCAATCTCCCAATGACGTGACGAGCACGACCGTCTTTTCGAGGATCGCGCCCGAGCGCGGATCGATCAGACGGTCCTCGACGTCGATCTCGAGGGCCCCGTCCGCGCGGTTCCAGCGCGCGGACCTCGCCCGCCGGCCCGCCGCCTTCGCCACCGCGGCGGCGTTCGCCTGGATCGCCCCGCTCTTCATCCCGTCCAGGAGGTCGGCCTCGAGGTTCCGCTCCGCGAAAATGAACCGCGCCTCCGGGACCTGCTTTTCATAGGCGGCGACGACCTCGTCGACCGACTTCGGCGTCGTGAAGACCGCGATGCGGAGCTTCCCGAGTCGTTTCTTGAGCTCGGCCTTCTCGACGGCGCTCCGGGACGCGTCCGCGTCGAGACGCGCGATCGCGCTCCGCGTCTCGACCGCCGCGCGGTCGGTGAAGACCTGCGTGAGAACGGGGTCGATCTCCCCCCCCGCCGGAAACGGAATCCCGGGAATCGGCGAAACCGGGGCCGCGAGGACGAGGGCGAGAGCAAGGGCGGATGAGGCGGTCATTCTTCTCTTCCCTTTCTATTCTAGTGTCGCCGTCTCACGTGCGCGCCTTGACCACGATCTCGGCGGGCTGCCCGGCAACGTACCTCAGCGAGCACTCGGCGAAACCTTCGCATTTGACGCAGATTCCATCGCGGTCGCCCTTGAAGTCGACGGGCTTGCAGACGTTCACGCCGGGCACGACGAGCTTCGCGAGCTCGGAGGCGAACTCGCGCTGGCGTGGCGGCGGGTCGCCGCCCCCCTGCGTCGCCCGGCGCAGATCCTCGACCTTCGGAAACAGCTCCCGGTTCCGGCGTTCGAGCGCCGCGTCTTCGCGCACCGCCCCCGCGGTCTTCACCGCGACCACCGCCAGCTTCGCGGCCTTCTTCGCGCGGGTCCCGCCGTGGTGCCGGAGCCAGAAGAAAAGGAACCCCGCCCCCGCCCCGGCGACGTTCACGAAGCCGGCGCCCGGCCGCCCGGCGATCGCCGCCTGCAGGAGGCCCCACGCGAGACCCGCGGCAGCGAGCCAGGCGAGCCACTTCACCTTCAACGGTATGACGAAGAAGATCAGAAACTGCATGTCGGGGAACAAATACGCGTACGCGAAGAGCAGCGATGCGCCCGTCAGGACCCCGCCCGAGAGCAGCGGGT
>DASVJU010000004.1:0-2834 GCA_036385755.1 Thermoanaerobaculia bacterium | reverse complement strand
AGGCCCAGCGTCAACGCTTCCAGCGACGACTTTCTGATCTTCCCGTCGCGCTGTTCAATGAATACGAGTACGTTGCTCATTTCACACTCCGAAGAGAACGAAGAAGAATATTCTGCTTAGAAAGTAAGAGGGGCCTCCGGTTGCGCCAGCGCTCGCGAGCGCCGGTCGCGCTACCTGCTGCAGCCTGCATTCCCTTTCTAAGAGAATCTTCTCTTCCTCTCTTCCTCTCTTTCTTTTCTCTTCCTAAAGGACCTTCGCTTCGTTCTTCAGCAGGTTCAGCAGCTCCGTCGCGGCCTTCGCCGGGTCGTCGCCCGGGATGAGCTTCACGGCCTGGCGCGCGGGCGGCAGCTCGAGCTTCGTCCAGCGCACGTGCGCGGCCGGCCCCGAAATCGCCGCGGCGTCGACGCCGGCATCGGCGGGCGTCTTCACGGCGATCGTCTTCTTCTTCGCCGCCATGATCCCCTTCAGCGACGCGTAGCGCGGCTCGTTCAGGCCCTTCGTGGCGCCGATGACGCCGGGCAGCGACATCTCGACGATCTCCACGGCGCCCTCGATCTCGCGGTGGACGAGGACCGCGCCGTCTTTCCATTCGAGCTTCGTCACGAGGTTCACGTGCGGCAGGTCGAGGAGCTCGGCCAGCATCGGCACGAGCACCTGCGCGTCCGTTCCGACGCCCTTGTTCCCCATCCACACGACGTCGTGCGGCAGCGTCTTGATGACGCCGGCGAGGAGCCGCGCCACGCCGAGCGAGTCCACCTGGCCGAGGCCGTCGGACGCGATGCGAACCGCCTCGTCGGCGCCGCGGGCAAGGCACTCGCGCAGGCCCGTGTCTGCGCGCGCGGGGCCGAACGTGAGCGCGGTGACCGTGCCGCCCGTGGCTTCCTTCGTCTTGAGGGCTTCCTCGAGCGCGTACTCGTCGTACGGCGAGACGATCCACTTGACGTCGGCCTCGTCGATCGAGACGCCGTCGGCGGCGACCCTGATTTTCGTTTCGGTGTCGGGAACGTAGGCGAAACAGACGATGTGATTCATGGCAACTCTGAAAACTAGCACGCCTTCCGCGGCGCGTCATCGGAAAAATGAATGGCGGCTCATTTCAGTTCCCGGCCCGGATCGCAGGCTCTCTTACTTACGCTTGACTTGCGCTACAGGCGGGACTACGTTCTCCCTCAGAAGGAGACCGCATGCCGGAAGCAGAGACGGAGGCAAAGACGGAAGCCGCGCCGGACGACGCCGTCGCCATCCGGCAGAAGGTGCGCCTCGGGCTGCTCGATCGCGTGCGAGCCGCCGTCCGAACGCGCCACTACAGCATTCGCACCGAAGACGCCTACGCCGGCTGGGTCAGGCGCTTCATTCTCTTCCACGGCAAGCGGCATCCCGACGAGATGGGCGAAGCCGAGATCAACGCTTTCGTCTCGGACCTGGCGACCCGGGGGCGGGTCGCGTCTTCAACCCAGACGCAAGCGCTCAGTGCGCTCCTGTTTCTCTATCGCGAGGTCCTCGGAAGGCCCGTCGAGTCGCTCGGCGACGTCGTGCGCGCGAAACGTCCCGAACGCCTGCCCGTCGTCCTCACGAGGGACGAGGTGAAAGCCGTCCTCTCGCGGCTGGACGGCAGCCCATGCCTCGTCGCCACGCTTCTCTACGGCACGGGCATGCGCCTGCTGGAGTGCCTGCGCCTCCGCGTGAAGGACGTCGACTTCGGCAGGAACCAGATTCTCGTGCGCGACGGGAAGGGCATGAAAGACCGCCTCACGATGCTGCCCGCCGCCCTTCGCCTGCCGCTCCAGAGCCACCTCGAGGAGGTCCGGGCGCTCCACGACGCGGACCTCCGGGAGGGCTTCGGCACCGTCTACCTGCCCGACGCCCTCGCCCGGAAATATCCCGCGGCTGGAAGATCCTGGCGCTGGCAATGGGTCTTCCCCGCCCGCGAGCGCAGCGCCGACCCCCGCGCCGAACCCTCCGGCCCCCGCGAGGCCGCAGCGCGGGAACGCCGGCACCATCTCGGCGAGTCCCTGATCCAGCGCGCGGTCCAGCGCGCCGTGGGAGAGGCCGGCATCGGAAAGCACGCCACCTGCCACACGCTCCGCCACTCCTTCGCGACACACCTCCTCGAAAGCGGCTCCGACATCCGCACCATCCAGGAGCTCCTCGGCCACCGCGACGTCGCCACGACCATGATCTACACGCACGTCCTCAACCGCGGCGGCCTAGGCGTCAAGAGCCCGCTGGACGGGATGTGAAGGAGGCGGGCATGACTCCCGGCGACGTGCGCAAGACGATGGGGCCGGGACAGAAAGGCACGCGGCGCTTTCTCCGCGACTGGGGCGACCGCCTCGTCTGCGTCCGCTACCGCTTCGATCCGGCCAGGAAAATCCGCTATACGACGGTCGAACTCGTGGCTTCGGTGGCCCGGCCGTGGGCTCCACCCTTCCGCCCCCGTCCCGATGCCCTCGTCTACCTCAGGGTCGACCGGGACGACTGGAAGGCCTTGAGGAAGGTCCGCGAGGCGCGCGCCTGGTGGGACGGGGAGAGAGGGCTCTGGCGACTCCGGTACGACGTCGCAGAACGGATGAGGCTGAGAAACCGGATTGTGAAACCAAAACTCCACCTTCCCCAGGCACCCAGATATGCCCACCGCCCTATGGCCACTAATAGGAACCTGAGCGAGAATCCCGGCAAGAGTTCCTAGCTATGTCCACCTCTCCTGCCGTCGAATACTAGTTAGCTGGCGGATGTCGGACAACAAACTGCTGGTTCATCCCGCCGATCCAGAGGCGCTTCCTCCGTCAACCGAGGCCCTCCAGGCACTCCTCGCGAACGTCGGCCTCATCGCG
>DASVJU010000003.1:0-11928 GCA_036385755.1 Thermoanaerobaculia bacterium | reverse complement strand
CGCGCGCGGCACCGAACGCCGGACGGTGTCCGGAAGCTGATCGAGGTCGATCACGCCGTGGCCGAGGACGAGCGCCCGCTCGAGGACGTTTTCCAGCTCGCGGACGTTGCCCGGCCAGTCGTGGTCGAGGAGCGCCTTCATGACGCCGGGCGTGACCGACGGAACCGCCTTGCCGTTCTCGGACGCCGCCCTCGCGAGCAGCGTCTCCACGAGGAGGGGCACGTCCTCTCGGCGTTCCCGGAGCGGCGGGAGCGGGATCGTGATGACGCAGAGCCGGTAGAAGAGGTCTTCGCGGAAGCGTCCTTCCGCGACGAGTCGCGGCAGGTCGGCATTCGTGGCCGCGATGACGCGCACGTCGGCGTGCTGGGGCTCGATCGCACCCACGGGCAGGAACTCGCGCTCCTGCAGGACGCGCAGGAGCTTCGCCTGGGTCTCGATCGGCACCGTGCCGATCTCGTCGAAGAAGATCGTGCCCTGATCGGCGGCCTTGAACAGGCCCTTCTTGTCGGCGACCGCGCCCGTGAACGAGCCGCGCACGTGCCCGAAGAGGTTCGACTCGAGGAGGTCGGGGGGGAGCGCCCCGGAATGCACGGTGACGAACGGGCCCGACGCCCGCGGAGACAGCCGGTGGAGGGCCTTCGCGACGAGCTCCTTGCCGGTGCCGCTCTCGCCGGTGATGAGGATCGTCGAGCGCGCGGCCGCCGCCTGGCGGATCGTCTCGAAGACGCGTTCCATCGACGGGGAGCGGCCGATGATCTCCTTCAGCCCCGGCGGAGCGTTGAGCTGCGCCTTGAGGGCGCGGTTCTCGGCGACGAGCCGCTTCTTCTCGAGCGCCTGCTTGACGACGTGCACGACCTCTTCGTTCCGGAAAGGCTTGGGCAGGTAGTGGAACGCGCCCTCGCGCATCGCGGAGATCGCGCTCTCCACGGAGGAGTACGCGGTGACCACGACGACGGGCACCTCCGGATGCCGCGACTTCACCTCCGAGAGGACCTCGAGGCCGGGCCGGTCCGGGAGCATGAGGTCGAGGAGCAGGAGGTCGATGGGCTCCTTCGCGAGACGCTCGAGTCCCTCGGCCGCGGTCGCGGCCTCGCGCGTCACGAATCCGGCCTTCGCGAGGACGGATCCCAGCACGTCGCGGATGACAGGCTCGTCGTCGAGGATGAGGACGGTGGACATCTGTTGTTTTCAGGTCGCGGCGGGCAGAGAGACGGTGAATCTGGCTCCGCGCTCACCCGCGGACGTCACGGTCAGCGTGCCGCCGTGCGCCTGGATGATATCCCGCGCGATGGCGAGGCCCAGCCCCGTCCCGCCCTGAGCGGTCTTCGTGGAATAGAACGGATCGAACACACGGGCCGCCTCTGCATCTGTCAGGCCAGGTCCGTTGTCCTCCACGGAGAACAGAACGCAGCCGCCTTCGGCATCGACGCGCAGCGTGACTGCGGGCGGCGGGTCGGTCGCGGCGCGTGGGAGCGTGACCGCTTCGAGCGCGTTCTTCGCGAGGTTCACGAGCACCTGGACGAGGGCGTCCCGATGGCCGGACACGGCCGGAAGGGGCTGCGCGGCCACGACCTCGAGGGGGGCACGCCGTGCCGCGGCGTCGTCCGCGAGCGCCCAGGCGGCTTCTTCCGCGAGCGCCGCCGGTTCGAGCCGCGCGAACTCACGCGGCCGGCCGCGGGCGAGGTCGAGCAGGCTGCCGACGAGGCGCGAGGCGCGAAACGCCTGCCGCTCGATCTTCTCGACGAGCGTCCTTCGGGGGTCGTCTCTCGGCGTCTCGTCGAGGAGGAGTCGCGCGAAGCCCGCGACTCCGGCGAGCGGCGTGTTCACCTCGTGCGCGACGCCCGCCGAGAGGGTGCCGAGGGCGGCGAGGCGTTCCCGATCGGCGAGCGCACGTTCGAGCCGCGCGGTCTCGGTCGCGTCATAGAGGACGAGGACCCGCGCGCGCGAGCCCGGTCCCGCGCCCGGAAACGGCGAGACGGCGACGTTCAGAACCCGCAGCCCCGAGCCGAGGTCCGCCTCGAGCTGCGGGGGCGGCGCGGCACTGACGAGCGCGGCGGGCAGCACGTCCTCCGCGAGGATCCCGACGAGAGACGCCGCATCGCGCCCGAGGAGAGCGGCGAACGCGGGGTTGACGGAGGTGAGCCGCCCCACGTCGTCCGTGGCGGCGATCGCCGCGGCCGAGCCGGCGACGACGTTCTCGTGAAACCGCTGGAGGGCTCGGTAGCGATCGGCCTCGACCCTGAGCTCGTCGAAAAGCCGGGCGTGGTCGAGCGCGAGCGCCGCCGGAGCGAGGACCGTTTCCAGGAGCTCCGTATCGTCGAGCGACAGCGGCACCCGTCCCGCGCGATCGCCCACGGCGAAGAGCGCGAGGAGGCGTCCCGAGACGGTCAAGGGAGCCAGCGTGCGAAATCCGGCCCGCCTCAGGCGCGACACCGCCGCCGTCGGCCGCGCGGCGAAGTCCTGTCGCGACAGGCGCGTCGGTCCGAGGCGGGCCGCGACGGGAAGCTCCGCGAGCGGAAGCGGCGGGCCCCCGTCCACGTCCCGCGCGGCAAGCGCGTCCCCCGCCACGGGCAGGAGGGCGGCACGTGAGACGCCGAGGCCCCGCGTGATGCGCTCTCTGAGGAGCTCCTGGAGCTCTCCGAGCGGGCGCGGCAACGGGAGATCGCGCACGAGCGCGAGCAGCTTTTCGCGGTCGCGCCAGGCTTCGTGATACTGGAGGCGTTGAAACGCGCCGGAGAGGCCGCGCCTGACGGGCGCGAAGCTGAGCGCCATGAGAAGGCCCGCAGACGCCTGGAGCGCGCCCTTCGCGTGCGGAATCCCGACCGCCACCGGATGCGCGAGGAGGATCTGGGCGAGCGCGAAGAAACTGGCTCCGACGAGAAGAGCGCCCAGCAGCGACGCGGTCTGCCGGCCGAGCACCTCCACGTCCCAGAGCCGATATCGCGTCAGCGAGGCGAGGAAAGCGGCCGGAACGAGCGCGAGGGGCAGGACCGCGAGCGACGAGAGAATCGGAATCGAGCCCCCAAGAAGGCGCGGCACGAGATTCAGGAGAACGAGGGGGAGGAGGCCCACCGTGACGCCCAGGAGAAGGAACCGGACCTGCTTCTCGGTCAGGAGGTCCGTGGGGCGCCGCGCGAGGACGACGAGCCGCGCGGAGGCGAGCGCGGCGCCGAGCGCCATCCAGACGATCTGCGCGCGGTCGAGCGCGTTCACCGCCTCGGACGCGCTGCGGCTCGACCCGCCGAAGTACACCGCCGCGCTCGCGGCCAGCAGCAGGGTGGCCGGAACGAATGGGAGCCACGCCGGAGTCCTTCGCATCCGCCTCGGAAACGTGAAGACGAGGGAGAGCAGGAAAGCGGGGAAGAAGGCCCGCGCGGCGTCTTCGAGGAGCACGGCGGCGCGGAAGAGGTCGTCGATGGGCGGCACCGGCGTGAGGGTGAGCACGAGCCCGACGGACAGCGCGAAGCCTCCGAAGAGAAGCGACTCCTTTGTCGCCGGCGAGGGCCGCACCGCCGCGAAGCCCGCCGCGAGAAACGCGACGCCCACCGCGAAGAGGAAGAGGTACAGCCAGTCCCACGAGGAAACCGGAACGTTCCGGAAGGTTCGGAGCGCGTCGCCCCGGAGGACGGTCAGCTCGGCAGAGCGCTCGGCGAGCCAGCGCGACGGATCACCGATCTGCCGCGCTTCGGCACCGTCCACGAGCAACAGGAGATCTCCGGCCCTGAGACCGGAAGGGGCGGCGGAGTCGCCGACGCGGCGCACGCGAAGCCCCTCGGGCTCGGCCGAGACGAGCACGTCGGCGTGGCCGAACGCCGAGACCTTGCGCGCGAGGCAGAACACGGAAGGTACGAGTGCCGCGGCGAAACAGCAGATGAGAAGCCACTGCGCCATCGAGCGCAGTCGAGGCAATGGCATCTCCATGACCAATCTTCGCAGCAAGTAAGATGCCAGTAATCCGGTTGCTTGGATCAGCCTAAAGTATTGAAGAAATGGCCTTTGGCTGCTACGTGCCCACCAGGGATCGGCCACGGCCACGGAATCTTGAAGTGTGGACCGGGTATTTGGAGGCTGGCCGCTCAGAGAGGCCAGCAAAGACGAGAACGATCCCGGGCGACCTTGCTAGAAGGACATCGCCAGGCCGCCAGCGAGCCTGCGGTTCTGTTTCTCCTCTTCTTCGCCCTCCCGGCGTTTTCCAAGCTCCAGGGAGAGGAGAGCGCGGAGATCGGAGCCCAGGGACCTGAGCGCCGGCACCGGGATCGACTGGGCGAGCGTGACATCCACGGCCTCGACGTCGTTGCGCAGGACGATCGATCCGCGCGTGAGCGACTGCGTCACGACTCGGTAGCCGATCCCAAGAGAAGTATCCGTGGCGCGAATGCGGACGGCGGCCTGTGCGACGCCCCATGCGGCGTCGTCGGCGCGGATCAGGCCGTCGCGCGCTCCCGAGAGCTTGCCTGCCCGCATCATGACGCGCCCGTCGAGCGCCTTCCCGAGGTGCGCGGTGGTCCCGAACGAAACGTCGGTCGCGACGTCGTTCGGGAAGAAATAGAGGGAATCGAGCCGGTCGAGAAAATCGGGATCGAAAAGCAGGCGGTACGTGCCCGTCAGCTCGCGTCGCGAGGCCTCGAGCGAGACGTTCTCTCCGTCGGCGTTCTTCCACACGATGCCGCCCTTGTAGAGGGCACGCGAGCGCCGCGTGAGATCGGCTTCCTCCGTGCCCGCTTCGCCCGGAAGCGGCATTTCCCCGTCGAGACTCCGTTCGAAGCGTCGCGCCGCGAAGCCGTAGATCTTCCAGCCGTCGCGTGTCGCGATCGCGAGCGTGAACTCCGGCGTGACGCCGCGCGAGCGGGCCGAGGCGTCTCCGGTCGCGCCGCCCTCGAGAACGAACACGTCGAGAAAGCGGACGCCGGCGACCGCGCCGGCGCGGGTCTCGCGGTCGAAGGGGAGCGGCTGCCCCGCGTACGCGTTCGTCGCGCTCCGATAGGACACCAGGACGCGGGCGAACGTGGAAGAGGAAAGGTCGGTCTGATAGCGGGCGGCGATGTCGACGGCGTTGGACTCGCGCGCGAACAGGTCCGCCGCCGGCCCGGTGGAGAGGAGCCGGGACTGCGAAACGAGGCGGGCCGAGACCGAGGCCTGGGCGCGCTCGGAGAGACTGCCGTTCCAGTCGAGCGAGTGTGTCGCGAAGCGGGCGCCCTCCGCGTCGTCGGCCATGTTCTGCTGGCGGGTCGCGATGTGAACCGACTGGCCGGGTCCGATCGCTCCCGCCGAACCCGCGGACCCTGGAGGGGACCCTGAGGACAGGTCGAGCGCCACGCGGGACGCGTCCCCCGTCTTCTCGCCCGAAAGCGCCGCCAGGCGCGCGTATGCCCCGGAGGCGCCCCACCGCAACCGGTCTCCGGCCGTGCCGTTCACGTCGAGGGACGCGCGCGACAGCGACGATTCGCCGGCGGCGCCGAATCCCGTCGTGGACGCCACGGACGCGCGGATCGGAATCGTGGCCGCGCGCGCATCGCGCCCCGCGATCGCGAGAGGGAGCGCCGAAGGCTCCGGCCCCTCTTCGAGGGCCGCGAGGATCGCGGGCACGTCGCGCAGGACGTCGCCCGGCGCCACCGCGCGCGCGATCCAGACGTCGAGGGGGCCGCCGTTCGATTCGGGCAGGATGCCCGCGGGCGGCTCGAGGTCGAGCCTCACGAACGACAGCGCGCCTTCCGGAACCGCGCGGTGCATGAGGCGCGCGAGCGCGGGGCGGAAGCCCGGTACCACCGAAAGAATCGTGTAGAGACCCTCGGCCGCGTCCCCGAGCACGAACGTCCCGTCGCGGTCGCTCTTCAGGAGCTTCACGACGGTCGCTCCGCCGGCCGTCACGCCGCGCACGACGAGGGACGCGCCGGGGACGGGGATGCCGCCGGCGCGCACGATGCCCGACAGGGGTGCGCGACGGGCCCCGGCCTCGTCCGCGATGGCGGGCCACGCGAGGACCAAGGCCAATGCGGCAGCGGCGAACGCTGCTGCCGCGGCGCGTTCTATCGGGCGCTTCGAAAGGGTCACAGACCCCCCTCTCGTGCTTATCATCCGCCCGGATTCCGCGCCGCGTCAACCGGCTTCGAGTCGAGCCTCAGACGGCCGGCCCCAGACCGAGGGTGGCGCGGATCACGTGCCCGGCCATCGAGGGGTTCTCCTTCAGGCGCCGCGTCGAATAGGCATACCAGTCCCGGCCATAGGGCACGTAGACCCGCAGCCTGTGGCCGGCGTCGAGGATGCTGCGCCTGAGAACGGGGTCCACCCCGAGGAGCATCTGGAATTCGTAGCGGTCCGGCCCGAGCTTGAGCCGGTCGATCGTTTCGAGCGCGCGCTCGACGCAGGCCTCGTCGTGCGTCGCGATGCCGACGTAGCAGCCCGCGGACAGGTGCTTGTCGACGAGGGCCGCGAAATTCGCGATGACCGTCGCGCGGTTCTTCCAGGCGATCGTGCGGGGCTCGACGTAGATGCCCTTGCAAATCCTCACGTTCACGCCGGCGGCGATGAGGCGGTCGAGATCGCGAAGGCTGCGCTTGAGGTAGGCCTGAATCACCGCACCTACGGCCGGAAACTTCGCCTTCAGCTCGAGCACGAGCCGGAGTGTCGGTTCCGTGTACGGGCTGTCTTCCATGTCGAAGCGCACGAACATTCCGTGGGCCGAAGCGCGCGCGCAGATTTCGGTGCAGTTGCGGAGGGCGAGGGCCGGGTCGATGGCGAGGCCCACCGCCGTCGGCTTCACCGAGATGTTCGCGGGCAGGGCGCTCGCCGCGATCGCGTCGATCATCCGCAGGTATTGATCGCGCGTCGCCTCCGTCTGTTCCTCCCGGGTCACGCTCTCTCCGAGGAGGTCGAGCGTCGCCATCGCGCCTTCGAGAGAGAGCGCACGCACCGTGGCGAGGGCGTCGTCGAGCGTGTCTCCCGCGACGTAACGGGAGGCGACGCGCTTCACGAGCGAACGGGGGACGAGAGGCAGCGTGGCGACGACGAGCCGGTGGAAGAGTGCGGTCATGCGGTCTCCGGGGTGCGGGCCAGGACGAGCGCCCGCACTTCGCGTGCTCCCGCCTCGCGCAAGGCGCGCGCCGCCGCGAAAAGCGTCGCGCCCGTCGTGACGACGTCGTCGACGAGGACGAGGATCCGTCCCCGGGCGCGGAGGGAGGAGGCGAAAGCCCCGTCCACGTTTTCGCGGCGCTGCGCTGCGGGCAGCGTGGATTGAGGGGGCGTCTCGCGCGTGCGGGCGAGAAACGCGCGGCGCGGCATGGCGAGCAGGCGCCCGGTCTCGTCGGCGAGAAGCATGGCCGGATCGTAACCGCGTTCGCGATTGCGACTCCGGGTCGAGGGCACGGGCACGAGCGCGTCGGCTCCCGAGGTGATCGCGGTGGACCGCGCGAGAGCGGCGAGGCGCTCGCCGAGGGGTGCGGCGAGGAGATCCCAGCCGGCGAACTTGAAGGCGTGGTGGAGCGTGCGCAGCCCGCCCGCATAGAGCCCGAATGCCACGGCGCGCGTCACAGCCGGCGGATGAAGACGGCAGGCGGCGCACGGAGAGCCGCCGGACGGGAGTGCGCAATGCGGGCACGTCAGGGCCGCGTCGAGAACGGGAAGCGCGGTCCAGCAGGAGCGGCACACGCCGCCGCCGCCCAGGTCGGCGCGCGGCGCCTCGCAGACGGCGCAACGCGACGGAACGACGAGCGCGAGGAGAGGAGCGATCAATCCGCGCCCGGCAGTTGCGTCCAGAGAAGGCTCCTCGAGCGGCACGGCTCCGGATTCTAGACGAGGGCGCGCCGGCCTCCGTATCCGCAGTATGCATATCTTCCGACCGACCGGCCCCGGCGTATCCTCTTCGTCGATGACACCGCGATTCCCGCGCGCGCTCGCCCTTGACGCCCTTCTCGCGGCCCTTCTCGCCGGCCTCTCGCTCTCTGCTGCCGCCCAGACGAACCGTCAGTCGGAGTTTCCCTTCGCGCTCGGCGCCGGCGGTTTCGCGGCGACCGATACCGGGCGGGCCGCGGACGTGAAGGCGTTCTCGACCGGCGGCTTCCGCGTCTTCGCGGACGTCGAGCTCGAGACGGGCGTTATCCTTCAGGCGCGCTACGAGAACTTCCTCCTGCCCGGTTCGGCGGTGACCCCGCCCCCGCTTCAGCCGCCCGCGGGCGACTCTCCGCGCGTGAAGGTGAACGGGGGCAGCCTGTCGGTCGGATACCTGTTCCGGGAAACCTGGTGGCAGGCCGGACTCGTCGCCGGCGTCGGCGTGTTCGGACTCTCGCCGCGCGCCCCCGAGGGGAATCAGGTGGCCACCGACGTCGAGGAGACCGTGATCGGCTGGCACGCCGGACTGCTGACGATCTTTCAGCTCGGAAACCGCTGGGACTTGCGGATCGAAGGTACGGGATATCTCCTCAGAACAAATGCCTCACACAAGCCGGTCCTCGTCGGCGCCTCCCTCGCGTACCACTTTTAGTTGATCCCGATCACGTTCACGAGCCCCAAACGGTGGGCTCCCACCCGACCTTTCGGTCGGGCGGGGATTGCGGCGGTGGGATTGACTAACTGAGGTTCTGGATGGAGGGAAAAGTATGGAGGGCCCGACGGCCCTGAGGCCGGCGGGACTGGAGGGCGGGAGTGAAGATCGTCGTATTCATTTGATGTTTGGTCGAAATGCCCGTTTCGATCTCCTGACTCCGTATACGCAAACCCGATGCCTCCAGTTTCGAGGGTTCGCGAGTCAAGCTACAAATTCTTGAATGTCAATGATTTATGCCGCATCTTGGCCATTCTCGAGGGTGCGGGCGGTGCCATCCGAGAGATCGAAAACGGACACTTCCGGTGCAAAAACGACAGTCCGCCGGCTCGGATTCCTTCCTCAGATCCCTTCGAGGAGCGGGAGCAGCGTGGAGTCCTTCTTGACGGAGAGCGACAGTTCGACATGGGTTCTGACGACGCCCCGGATCGTCTGGATCTTCTCGCGCAGGATCGCCTCCAGATGCTCCACGTCGCGGGCGCGGATTTTCAGCCGGTAGCCGAAATCGCCCGAGATCGCGTAGCACTCCTGGACGTCGAGGAGCGCTTCGATCTCCTCGAGAAACGGGCGTTCGAATCGGGGGTGTTCCAGGAGGACATCCACATGCGCCACGAGCGGCATTCCGACGAGACGGGGGTCGAGCAGCGCCGTGAACCGCCGGATGAAACCGCGCGTCTCGAGCTTCTTGATCCGCTCGTTCACCGACGGCGTCGTGAGGCCCACCGTCTCCGCGATTCTCGCCTGCGAGATCTTGGCGTCCCGCTGGAGAATATCGAGGATCCGGCGATCGATGTCGTCCATATAAAATTCGGCCTGGAGGTTCGAAACCCGAACTTTATACGGTCGCGAGGCCAAACGCAATCGGCCTTGCGGTTTTCGGCGTCAGTCGGCGGGTCCCAGCACCTCGGCCCCCTTGGGGATCACGACGACTCCCCCCTCCGAGACGTGGAAGCGTTTGCGGTCTTCCTCGATGTCGAAGCCGATCTCGGTCCGGGGCGGGATCTTCACGCCGCGATCGACGATGACCCGCCGGAGCCGCGCGTAGCGCCCCACGTCGACGCCGTCCATGAGGACGCATTCCTCGACGTGCGAAAACGAGTTTATGCGCACGCGTGAAAAGAGAATCGACCGGTGAATCGTGCCGCCCGAGATGATGCATCCGGACGCGACGGTCGAGTCGGTCGCGATGCCAATGCGCTCGGAGACGGCGTCCGCGAAGACGAACTTCGCCGGCGGAAGCTGCGACGCGTGGCTCTTGAGCGGCCACTTGGGGTTGTAGAGGTTGAGCGGCGGCGTGACGGAGATCAGGTCCATCGAAGCG
Source organism: Thermoanaerobaculia bacterium (assembly GCA_036385755.1). Classification (GTDB taxonomy): domain Bacteria; phylum Acidobacteriota; class Thermoanaerobaculia; order UBA5066; family UBA5066; genus Fen-183. The sequence continues at coordinate 2,071 of DASVJU010000003.1, read as the reverse complement.
TCCCAGTAGGAATCGATCGTGCCGACGTCGCGCCAATAAGGTGCGAGATCCTCGGCTCCCGGGACACGGTTCGTCGAGAAGTCGTACGCATAGAGGCGCCCGCCTCCCGCGAGGAGCGCCGGAATGATCGTTCGGCCGAAGTCGTGGGACGTGTCCTGCAGGGCATCGTGCTCGAGGGCCTCGATGAGGACGCCGGCCCGGAAGATGTAGTTGCCCATCGACGCGAGCGCCAGCTCCGGTTGCCCGGGCATGCAGCGGGGCGCCGCGGGTTTCTCCTCGAAGCCGACGATGCGTCCGTCCGCCGCGACCTCGAGGACGCCGAACCGCGAGGCCTCGGCGATCGGCACCGGGATCGCGGCGATCGTGAGGTCATGGCCGCCCTCCTCGTGGAAGAGGAGCATCGGGTTGACGTCCATCATGTAGATGTGGTCGCCCCCGAAAACGCAGACGTGCTCGGGCTCCTCGTCGAAGATGAGGTCGAGGTTCTGGTAAACGGCGTCCGCCGTGCCGCGGAACCAGTGGGGCCCGCGGCGCATCTGCGCGGGCACGGGGTCCACGAACTGGCCGATGTCGAAGCTCAGGCGCCAGGTGCGGATGATGTGCTCGATGAGCGAATTGGACTTGAACTGCGTCATGACCTTGATCTTCGTGAGGCCGGAGTTGATGCAGTTGTTGAGGGCGAAGTCGATGATGCGGTACCGGCCGCCGAAGGGGACCGCGGGTTTCGCGCGATCCCGCGTGAGCGGGAACAGGCGCTCGCCCATCCCGCCGGCGAGGACGATCGAGAGGACGTCCCTGTGCTGAAGGATTTTCACGGTGCCGCCGTCATTGAGGTGCCGGAGGATCGTACCGCGTTCCATGACGAGTTCGAGCCCGGGCGCCGGTCGGGTATCGTAGGAGAGCGATGGCCGCGAGGGATCCCTACGAGGTTCTGGGAATCGAGCGCAAGGCGAGCGAGGCCGACATCAAGAAGGCCTACCGGCGCCTCGCGCGCAAGTTTCACCCCGACGTGAATGCCGGCGACAACGCCGCGAAGAAGAAGTTCCAGGAGATCGCCGCGGCCTACGAGGTTCTCAAGGACGCCAAGAGGCGCAAGCATTTCGATCAGACCGGCGACACCGGAGGTCAGCCCGAGCCCGGCGCGCCGCAGTCTCCGGGGAGGGGGCCGTTCGGCGGCGGATACCCGTTCGGCGGATCGGGGCGCGGACCCTCGCCGGGGGCGGGGCCGGCGAACTTCCGCTGGTCGGGCGACTTCGGAGATCTCTTCTCCGATCTCTTCTCGGGCGCGGGCCCCGGTGTGCGAGGCGGCGGCGGCGCGCCCGGTCTCCAGGATGAGGACGACGACGCGGCGGCCGAGCTCACGATTCCGTTCCGGGATGCCGTCCTCGGCGGCACGATCACGCTCCACGTGCGCGCGCCGAAACGGTGTTCACGGTGCGGCGGGTCCGGCCGCGCGGGTCACACGGCGTGCCCCGTCTGCCACGGCGCGGGTGAGGTGGTCTCGAAGGAGCGGCTCAGCGTGCGCATCCCGGCGGGCGTCGCGACCGGCTCCAAGGTTCGCGTGCCCGGCAAGGGCCGCACCGAAAAGGGCGACCTTTACGTCGTCCTCACCGTCGTGCCGCATCCCTACTTCTCGCGCGAAGGAGACGACATCGTCGCGGAGGTGCCCGTCACGGTGTCCGAGGCCTACCTCGGCGCCGAGATCGACGTGCCGACGATCCATGGGCCTGTGCGCGCGCGGATCCCCGCCGGTACGCCGGGAGGCCAGCGCTTCCGTCTCAAGGGCTACGGGGTCAGGAGCGGACGCGCCGCCGACGGGGACCACTACTACCGCGTCACGATCGCCATGCCGGCGCGGGTCACGGACGAGGGTCGCGCGATCGCCGAGAAGCTCGCCGCGCTCTACGAAAGCGATCCGCGCGCGGGCCTTCCGCGCGGAATCTGAGCCGAAGGCTAGTTCTTTTCGGAGAGGTCGCGAATGATCGCCAGCGCGCGATCCGCGGACAGGTCGCGGCGAAGCGGAATCGTCAGAGGCTCTCGCGCGACATTGTCGCCCTGGAGGTACACGAGC
>DASVJU010000002.1:0-10844 GCA_036385755.1 Thermoanaerobaculia bacterium | reverse complement strand
CACGAGGCCCCCGCCGAGAACGCGGTCCATGTCGCCGATGCCCGTCGGGATGCGCGGCACCGCGGCGGCGGCGACGTCGGAGAGGCGGACGGCCCCGGGCGAAGAAGATGCCGCCAAAGACGCGGAAGCCGGGCCTCCGCGCGGGGGCGCATCCGCCGAGCGTTCCTCGACGAGGGTGCTCCACGCGCCGCACTCGGGGCAGCGCCCGATCCACTGTGGGCTCTGCGCCCCGCAGGCCGTGCAGGAGAAGACGGTGGCGGCTTTGCGGGCCATTCCCTGCGGCGCTACTTCGGAATCGGGATGCTGCCCATGATCGCCTTGAGATCCTCGTCTTTCCAGCGGATGCCCGCTCCGATGAACGGTGACCGGAGCCCCGGGTTCAGGAGGTCGTCGACGCCGCCCGTCACGTAGAGGTTCGGGCTCGCGTTCCAGCGGGTGTAGAGCTTCACGTGCCCGCTGAGGTCCGGCCGCGTGAAGTCCCACACTTCCCCCGCGAGGCGAAACGCGTCCGCCTTGAACGTCTGCTCGACCGCGAGGCCTCCGCGCCCTTCGATGATTCCCGCCCGGAGGATCGTGTTCTTGAACTGGTAGCCGAGCTGCGCCGAGAGAACGAACTGGTCCACGTAGTGCTGACCCGTCGTCGTGATCGTCTGCTGGCTGCCGTCCGGAAACGTGACGGTGGACGACTCGAGGACGTCCTCGCGTTTGCCGTGCGGGATCGCGCCGATCTCGAGCCGGTAGAACTTCCCCTCGCGCGGAATCGCGTCCAGCGTGAAGTAGTACTTGCCATCCCTGGGCCGCGTCGCGTACTCGGCCCGGAATCCGATGTCGAGCTGCAGGCGATTGAGGCGCCCGAGCGTCCCCGAGAGCGACTCGACTCCTTCTTTCACGGACTTCAGCGCGTCGTTCATGTTCTTGTGCGTCTCGTCGTCGTTCAGGAGCTTGCCGAGCGTGCCCTGACCCGTGTCGATCTTGCCGGTGATGGAATTCAGGTTGTCGGCCGTCGTCTTGAGCTTGCCGGTGACCTCGTCCATGTTCGTGATCGTGTCCTTCACGCCCGTCCGGTTCTCGTCGAGCATCCGGTCCACGCGGGCGACGGTCAGCTTCATCTGTTCCGACAGAGCCTTGAGGTTCGCGAGCATCAGGTCGACGTTGCCCCGATTCGAATCGACGAGGTCGCGCAGGGACTCGGCCAGCCGGCCGAGGTTGTCGACGATGCGATTCAGCTTGTCCTCGCCCTTCGGGCCGCCGAAAGAGCCCGCCATCGCGCCCGAGACCTCCTTGAGGTCCTTCCCGATGTCGGCCGCGAGCTTCGCGATGTCGTCGAATCCCGTCCCCGAGGACCCCTCGAGGAGAGCTCCGTTCGGAAGGCGCGGGGCCGAAGGGTCGCCCGCGCTCAGCTCGACGTACTTGTCGCCGAGCATCCCGAGGGACCTCACCTGCGCGATCGCGCCCTGGTGGAGCTCGACGCTCGGGTCGAGAGCGAGGTGGGCCAGCGCGGTGCCGTCCGGCCGGAGGGAGATGCCGTCCACCTTGCCGACGCGTACGCCCGCGATCCGCACCGCGGACTTGTCGTCGAGGCCCGCGACGTCCTTGAAGTGCGCGTCCACGGAGTTCGTGCGCGCCTTCTTTCCGAAGTGGATGTCCTCGATCTTGAGGATGAGGACGGCCAGGGCGAGGAGAACGGCGACGAAGAACGCTCCGATTTTCGCGGTGGTCGTCATGCGGTCTCCCTCATGGATGCGCCTCGGCGGGCGAAGCCGCCGGGCGCCGCTCGAGCTCGACCTCCGGGGGCGCGAGCTCGCTGTCACCGGTGACGAAGGCCGCGACGCGCGGATCCTTCGACTGTTCGAATTCCTTCGGGGTCATGTCCACGAGAATCTTTCCTCCCGAGAGCAGTCCGACGCGGTCCGCGATTCCGAAGACGACCTTGAGGTCGTGCGTGATCGTGATCGCCGACGGCTTGAGCCGGGCGCGCATCTCCTCGATGACCTTCACGACGACGTCCGTCGTGATCGGGTCGAGGCCCGTCGTGGGCTCGTCGAAGAGGAGAATCTCCGGCTGCAGCGCGATCGCCCGCGCGAAGCCCACCCGTCGACGCATCCCGCCCGAGAGCTCGGACGGGCGTTTCTCCTCGATCCCCGGGAGACGCACGAGATCGAGGCACTCCGCGACGCGCTCGGCGATCTCCTTCTTCGTCTTCTTCGTGTGGCGCGTGAGCGGAAAGGCGATGTTCTCGCCCACGCTCATCGAGTCGAAGAGCGCGCCTTCCTGGAACGACATTCCGAACTTCCGCCGCAGGCGGTCGCGGTCCCGGGGCGACACCTTCCACAGGTCTTCCCCGTCGATCTCGACCGTACCCGAATCGGGTTTCAGGAGCCCGATGACGTGCTTCAAAAGGACGCTCTTTCCGATCCCCGACTGCCCGACGAGAACGAGCGATTCGCCCTTGACGACGGTCAGGTCGAGCCCGGAGAGCACGGTTTTCGTCCCGAAGCTCTTCGTGACCTTCGTGAGCTTCACGGCGGGCGGGGACTCCTTCGCCGCGCTCAGAACAGCACCTTCGTGAGGAAGAAGTCCGCGATGAGGATGGCGAGGGAGCCCATGACGACGGCCTTCGTCGTCGAAAGGCCCACGCCCTCCGCGCCGCCCTTCGTGTCGTACCCGCACTGGCAGCCGACGAGGGAAAGAAGGAAGCCGAACGCCGCCGCCTTGATGAGGCCCGAAGTCATGTCCTCCATCGAGAGGAACTGGAACGTGTTGTTCATGTAAACGACGGGATTCGCGCCGAGGTATCCCACGGCGACGAGGTACCCGCCGAGGATGCCGATCGCGTCCGCGAGAACGACCAGCATCGGGACGACGAGAATCGACGCGAGAACCCGCGGCACGAAGAGATACTGCACGGGATCGGTTGCGAGGGAAACGAGCGCGTCGATCTGCTCGGTGACACGCATCGAACCGAGCTCGGCTGCCATCGCGCTCCCGGCGCGTCCCGTCACCATGAGACCCGTCAGGACCGGCCCGAGCTCGCGCAGCATCGAGAGCGCCACGACCGAGCCGATGTAGCCCTCGGCGTGAAACCGCTGGAAGCCCTTGAACGTCTGGAGGGCGAGGACGCCCCCCGTGAAGAGCGCGGTGAGGAGCACGACCGGAACCGAGTCCACGCCCACGCGCACGACCTGGCGCGCCGTCGCGACGGGCGAGAACGGGGGCGTCACGACGCCGCGCATCGTCAGGCCGAGGAGCACGAAGAAGCGGCCGACGCCCTCCATTACCCTCAGGATCCCGCGCCCGAAGAACTCGAAGAATGAGGTCACAGAAACTTCGACTCCCGCGCCACGACCTTCCCTCCGGAAAGAATGATACGTGGCACGCGCGGTCCGACACCGCAGAGGATCTCCCACGAGACCGTGCCGGCCCCGCTCGCGACCTCGTCGACGCCCAACCGCGCGCCGCCCTGCCCCCCGAAGAAGACCGCCTCGTCGCCGCGCCTGGGCGGGGACGGCAGGTCGGTGACGTCCACGGTCGTGAGGTCCATCGAGACGCGCCCCGCGAGCGGACAGCGCTTCCCCGCGATCAGCACCGCACCGCGCCCGGACAGCGACCGCGGCACGCCGTCGGCGTATCCGGCCGGCACGATCGCGAGCGTCGTCGGACGCGCGCAGACGAACGTCCCGCCGTAGCCCACGCGTGTCCCTGTCGGCACGGTCTTCACCTGGTCGACGACGGAGACGAACGACATCACGCCCTGAAGAGATTCATTTGCTTCGGAGGGGAAACCGGGGACCCGCGCGTAGAGGGCGAGGCCAGGGCGGACGTGCGAGATTCCGAAAAGAAGAGAAGATTTCTCAGAAGGGGAAGAAAAAGATGGGGAATTCGGATTCCCCAGCCGCGCCAGCATCGCCGCGCTGTTGTCGGTGTGGATCATGGTGGGGCGATGGCCGCGGGAAAGAACCAGAGCGAAGATTTCTTCGAAGGTGTTGGTTTGCGCCTCGGTTTGAGGATCGTCGGGGCGGTCACTCGACGCGAAGTTCTGAAATACACCTTCTAAGAAGATCTTCTCCTTCCCCATGCCCTCAAGCAGGTCGAGTATCCGCGGCACGTCAGCAGGAAGAACTCCCAGCCGCGTCATCCCCGTGTCGAGCTTGAGATGCACGGGGAGGGGCGGCTTTCCCTTCCGCTGTTCTTTTCCCTCTTCCCCTTCTAAGAAGATCTTCAATTCCTCTGCCTGCTCAACGGAGTGAATATTGGCCGTAAGCCCACCCTGCACGAGGGAAGCAAGCTGATCTTTCCCGATCCATCCCATGACGAGGATCGGCTGCGTGATCCCCGCCCTCCTGAGCTCGAGACCTTCCTCCACGACGGCGACCGCGAAAATCATCGCGCCCTCCCGGGCGAGCAGCCGGGCGACGTGCGCCGCGCCATGACCGTAAGCGTCGGCCTTGACGACAGGCATCACGGCGCATCCCGGCGGGAGGCTCCGCGCGATCGCCCGGTAGTTCGACGCGAGGGCATCGAGGTCGACGACGGCGTGCGTAGGACGGAGGGGGAGCGTCAGAGACCGGGGCCCTCGCTGATCATCGCGAGGTCCGAGAACCGCGTGTACTCCCCCGACCAGCCGAGCGTGAAGCGGTCGGTCGGGCCGTTGCGCTGCTTGGCGATGATCACGTCGCAGACGTTCTTCTGCTCGGTGTCCTTGTCGTAGTACTCGGGCCGGGACAGGAAGAGAACGACGTCCGCGTCCTGCTCGATGGCACCCGACTCACGCAAGTCCGACAGGACGGGCTCTTTCTCGGAGCCCCGTTGCTCGGTGCGCCGCGAGAGCTGTGAGAGGGCGATGACCGGCACGGCGAGCTCCTTCGCGAGCGCCTTGAGACCCCGCGAGAACGCGCTGACCTCCTGCGTCCGGTTCTCGACCTTGCCGCGCGAGCCCATGATCTGGAGATAGTCGACGAAGAGCGCGTCCAGGGAGTACCGCTGCTTGAGTTGAAGCGCCCGGGCACGCATCTCGAGAAGGGTGACGGCCGGCGTGTCGTCGACGAACAGCTGTGCCTCGCGCATCTGCTGCGTCGAGAAGAAGAGCGCCTTCTTCTCTTCCTTCGACAGCCGGCCCTCGCGCAGGCGCTGGAGGTTCACACGCGCTTCGGCGCACTGGATACGGAAACCGAGCTGCTCGGCGGACATCTCGAGCGAGAAGAAGCCGACGACGTGCTTCTGATGAATCGTCAGATACGAGGCAATGTTGAGCGCGAACGCCGTCTTCCCCATGCCCGGGCGGGCAGCGACGACGATGAGGTCGGTCTTCTGGAATCCCTGGGTGAGCGCGTTGAGGCGTGTGAACCCCGTCGGGAGGCCCGTGAGCATGGTGCCGCGTCCGTGGATGTTCTGGATCTCGACCTCGTTCTTCTCGGCGATCGTCGAGAGCTTCACGAAGCCGCCCCGGATCGAACCCTTCGCGATCTCCACGAGATCGCGCTGCGCGTTCTCGAGGACCGTCTCGGCGTCGGGAGCGGAGACCGCATCCCGGATCGCGCGCCGCGACTGGAAGATGACGAGGCGGCGGAGCGAGGCTTCGCGCACGAGACGCGCGTAGCTTTCGATGTTCTCGACGTCGGGCACCCGGTCGACGAGCGCCGAGAGGACGGCCGGACCGCCCGCGCGCTCGAGCCGGCCCGTCTTTTCGAGCTCGCTCTGCACCATCACGAGGTCCACGCCCTCGCGCCGGTCCGCGAGCGCGAGGCACGCCTCGTAGACGAGCCGGTGCGCGTCGCTCGCGAAGTCCTCCGGCACGAGGAACTCCATGACGCGCGACAGGAGCGATCCGTCGATGAGGATCGCGCCCAGGAGGCTCCGCTCCGCGTCGGGGCGCGCGGGAAGGACTTCGGAACCGGCGGGCGCGAGGGCGGACATCGGGGCCGGAGAGAATATCGCGGCCGGGAGTCTGGCGGGAGACCGGGCTTACCGGGGGTGAAGATCGAGCGGCGGACGGCCCGCCTCGACGCGACGTTTCGTCGCGGCGGCGACCATCCGGTTCCAGTTCTCCTCGTCGAGCTTGCACGCTCCGACGCGTTTGCGGCCTTCCGGCGGGCCGTGGTAGTCCGATCCTGCCGACTTGAGAAGCCCCTCGCGCTGGGCGAGGAACGAGAACGCGTTCTCCTTCTGTCCGTCCTGGTCGGCATGGATCACCTCGAGGCCGTCGAGGCCGGCGGCGACGCCGAGGACGACGACCTTCTCGGGATCGCGGTACCAGATCGGATGCGCGATGACCGACAGGCCGCCCGCCTTGCGAATGGCCGCGATCGCCTCCTCGAGGGTCCACTTCGGCTTCGGCACGTAGGCCGGCTTTCCACGCGTGAGAAACCGTTCGAACGCCTCATCAAGCGTCTTGACGTATCCCTTCGCGACCATGGCGCGCGCGATGTGCGGGCGGCCGAAGGCGCCCTCGCCCACGACGGCGCGGATCTCGCCGATGTCGAGCGGCATGCCGAGGGCGAGGAGCTTCTCGACCATCGCGTTCCCGCGGGTGTCGCGATCCTCGCGGAACACGGTCAGCCGGGCGCGAAGCTCCGGTTCGTCGGGATCGAGGAAGAGGCCGAGAACGTGGACGTCGTCCCCGTCACAGCGCGTCGAAAGCTCGCTCGCGGTCACGATCACGAGGCCCGTCCCTTTCGCGGCGGCCTCGAACTCGGGCAGTCCGTGGACGGCATCGTGATCGGACAGCGCGAGCACCGAGAGGCCGGCGTCGACGCCCCTCTGCACGAGCTGCGCGGGCGACTCGAGGCCGTCCGAGAACGTCGAGTGGCAATGGAGATCGGCGCCCCGAAACGCGGTCACGCCCGCATCGTAGCAGCGGGGTGGGCCGCGCCATCGGGTACCCTTCCGGCGTGAGACGTCCGACTTCCCGTGCCGCCCGGGCGGCCGCGTGCGCTGCGATCGGCATCTTCCTCTCACAGGGGTCGGGCTGCTCGATACACGCCCGCACGCAGACGGCCGCCGGGAGAGTCCCCGCGGATTCGGGACCCGCCGTCTGCGTCCTCTTCTTCGACGGACTGTCGGGTGAGGCCTTCGACCGGCTCGTCGAGGCGGGTGCGCTCCCGAACCTCAAGGCCCGCATCGTGGATCGCGGACTCAGCGTGAAGACCGCGGTCGCCTCGGTCCCGAGCGAGACGTATCCGAACCTCGCCTCCATCGAGACGGGCCTCCTGCCCGGCCATCACGGGATTCCCGCGAACATCTGGCTCGACCGGCGGCTGCGGGTCCGGGAAGCGCACACGAACATCCTCGGGGTCTTCTCGTCGACCGACTACCTCGTCCCCGAGGCGCGGACGCTCTTCGAGCGGCTCCCCGGCGATACCGTCGCGATCACGGCGCCGCTGGCGCGGGGAGCCAGCGTCCACGCGCGCAACCGGATCGCGGTCATCGCCTCGTACGCGCGCAACGAATGGTCGTTCCTGGACCGAAAGACTCTCGACGACGTCGGCGACGCCTACGCCGGCGCGGCGGTGGTGGGCCACGTGCCTCCCCTCGTCCTGGCACATTTCGTGGGCCCGGACGAAGTCGCGCACGTGAGCGGACCGGAAAGCCGCGAGTTCCAGGCCACGATGTCCGCGATCGACGTCGCGTTCGGGCGCCTCCTGCGCCGTCTCAGGCGCCGGCATCTGGACGAACGGATCCTCTTCGTCCTCGTCGGCGACCACGGCAATCGTTCCTACGGCACCTTCGTCGACGCGAACGAGCTCGTGAACCGCGCCCTCCGCGCGAACCCCACCGAGGCGGACTGCAGCGGGGGCGACTGCGTCCTCGTCCCGGCCACCCGGAAGGACAAGGCCTACGACGTCGGGGATGCCATGATCGCCGTCGGAGCCTACCGGGGCGTCATGATCTGGCTCCCCGCGAACCGGCCGCCCGAAGACGTCCCGAGCGCGTTCCGGGCGCCCCGCCGGAAACGGAAACCGCGCGCCCCGTCCGCCGCGCCCCTGAGGATCCCCGGCGCTTCGCTTTTCGCCGCGACGCTCGCCCGCGCGCCGGAGGTGCGCCTCGTCGCGACGCGGGGTTCCTCGTCCGGAACGGTGGCTCTCTACGGCCCGAGCGGCCGGGCCGAGATCGTGCGCGAGGACCGGGACGGCCTCGAGTCGCTCTACCTCTACCGCGTCCTCGAGGGAGACGACCCGCTCGGTTACGCCCATTCCGCCGCCGCGCCCTTCGTCGGTTCCGCGCACGATCCGGACGAATGGCTCGAGGCGACAGCCGAGACGGAATTCCCCGACCTCGTCGTGCAGCTCCCGGAGTTCTTCGACTCCCCGAGGTCGCCCGACGTGTTCCTCTCACCGAAAGACGGCTACGGGTTCACGAAGGGATATGCCGCAGGTCACGGCTCGCTTTCGAGGAGCGAGACCGTCGTTCCGTTCCTCTTCGCGGGTCCCGGCGTGACGCCGGGAGTCCTCCACGCGGCGCGGACCGTGGACCTCGCACCCACCCTCCTGTCGTATCTCGGCGTGGCCTACGACCCTTACGAGATGGACGGCGAGGACCTCGAGATCGCGCCTCAGGGCGTTCCGAAGCCGCCGGCGCTTCCGCCCGCGTCCGCCGGGGACGATCCGCCGGGCCGCGAGTGACCGGCCTTCAGCGCGGCAGGCGCCTCACCCGCACGGTGTTCGTCGCGCCCGCCGCGTGCACGGTTCCCGAGATCTCGACGACGACCGCGCCGGCAAGGCCCGGCAGGCGGGACAGGACGGCGTCTCCGGACCGAATCAGCGCCTCGACGTTCCGCGTCTCAGGGACGCGGAAAGACGTGACGTCGCGGAGCAGCATCAGCTTCTGCCGCACCCTCTCATGCGACGTGAACGCGAGCACCGGAATCGAAAGTGGGTTCTTCGACACGAGACGCGCCGTCCGTCCAGACTCCGTGTAAACGACCATGGCAGCGGCGTGCGCGTCGCGCGCCATCCGGGCCGCCGTGTGCGCCACGACCGCGGCGAAATCGCCGGCCAAAGGGCGCGACACGTCCTCGGGCACGAAGCCCGCGTCCGGCACCTCGGCCTCGCGCGCGATTTCGGCCATCGCCTTGACGGCCTCGACGGGCCACGCGCCCACGGCCGTTTCGCCCGACAGCATCACGGCATCCGCTCCGTCGTGGACGGCGCCGGCGACGTCCGACACTTCCGCGCGCGTCGGCGTCGGGTCTTTGATCATGGATTCCAGCATTTGCGTCGCGACGATCACGGGCACACCGTGCCGGCGGCCCGCCGCGAGAATCTCGCGCTGGGCGCGCGGCACGTTCGCGAGGCCGATCTCCACGCCGAGGTCGCCCCGGGCGACCATGAGGACGTCGGAAACCGCGGCGAGCTCGTCGAGAGCGGCGAGGGCTTCCTTCCGTTCGATCTTGGAGACGATCCAGGGGCGGCGTTCGGGTGCGACGCGCGCGAGGAGCCGGCGAAGGTGCGCGACGTGCGCAGGGCTCCGCACGAACGAGAGACCGACGAAATCCACCCCGGCCTCGAGTCCCTCGGCGAGATCCCGCCGGTCCTTCGCAGTGAGCGCGGGCGCGGACAGGGCGGAGTTCGGGAAGTTCACGCCCGCGCCGCTCTTCACGAGGCCGCCCACCTCCACGGTCGCGACGACCGTTGACCTCGTGCGCTTCTTCACGCGCAGCCGGATCCGCCCGTCGTCGAGGCGGATCTCGGCGCCCGGTTCGATGTCCTTCAGGAGGGCCGGATACGTCACCGCGAGGCGCGCCACGCCGCCCGGCGCACGCGGTGAGCCCGCGCCCGGGAACAGCTCCACCGTCCGGCCGTTCAGGAGAGAAAGAGCGGCGCCGGGAATCGCGCCGACGCGGATCTTCGGGCCGCCGAGATCGAGAAGAACGCCCGTCGGCGAGCGGCGGCTTCTCGACACGCGGCGCACGAGGGCGACGCGGCGGGAAATTTCTCCAGCCGCGCAGTGCGCCCCGTTCAGGCGGACGACGTCGACACCCGCCTCGAGGAGCGCCGCGAGCGCTCCGGATTTCTCCGCGTTCCGGGCGATCGTGGCGACGATGCGCGTTGCGCGCGTCGCCGGTTCGTCATTTGCGGCCATCCGATCTCCCCTTCCTTTCGTATGATGCCTGCATGAGCCCCCAAAACCTCACCCAGGATCCCTCGGTCGCCCTCGAGAACGGCCACGCTTCGGACCCCCGCATTCCCCAGATCGCCGGCCATGTGAAGGAAATCATCCGGATCCTCGGCCTGTGTCCCGACAGGGATCCGAATCTCGTCGACACGGACATCCGGGTCGCGAAGATGTATCTCGAAATCTTCTCCGGCCTCGACGTCGGCACGCGGCCGAAGCTCACGACGTTCCCCAACGAAGAGCGCTATACCGCCATGGTCATGGAGAAGGAAATCCCCTTCTACTCCATGTGCGCCCATCACTTCGTACCTTTTTACGGGCACGGGACCATCGCGTACATCCCGAACGAGAGGATCGTCGGCCTCTCGAAGCTGCCGCGCCTCCTCGACTTCTTCGCACGGCGCCCGCAGCTTCAGGAACGCCTCACGGAACAGGTCGCCGGATTTCTCGAGGAGGAGCTGAAGCCCCAGGGAGTCATGGTCGTGATCGAGGCCCGGCACCTCTGCGTGGAGATGCGCGGCGTCAAGAAGCCCGGCGCCGTCACGGTCACATCGGCCATCCGCGGGATCTTTCTGCAGAAGGCCGTCCGCGAGGAGTTCCTCGACCTCATGCGGCGGCACTAGGCAGGGCCAGGCCGCGAATCTCCGGCGAGAGCGGCAGCGGCCTCGAGCCCCCGGAGCGTCCGAATCCCATGCCAGCAGAAGTCGTCGCCGGAGACGAGGACGACGCGCGTC
>DASVJU010000001.1:0-13646 GCA_036385755.1 Thermoanaerobaculia bacterium | reverse complement strand
CAGGAGGAGATCGTTCGGCCACTTGAGCCGCACGTCGAGGCCGAACGCCCGCGAAAGGCCGCGCGCGAGCGCGATCCCGGCGCGCAGGGGAAGGTGAACGCGCTCGGGGCCGGCCTGCCACGGCACGATGACCGAAACGGTCAGGCTTCCCGGAAGGGAGACCCAGCTCCGGCCGAGACGGCCGTGGCCCGCGGACTGTTCGCCCGCGACGATGATCGTCGGGCGGACCTCTTCGCTCTCGGCGAGCATCTTCTCCACGATGGCCTTCGCGACGTCGTTCGTGGAAGGCGTCGCGGGCAGGTAGATCACGTTCTCGATGTGCCGGAACGAGCGGCCCTCGAGAGGAGCGTCGAAGACCGCGTCGGAGCCGCTCATGCGCCCTTCGTCTCCACGAGGTTTCCGGAGAGTCGCTTGTGCCGTTCGGAGAGTTCCTCGAGCTGCTGCCTCGTCTTTTCGACGACAGCCGCGGGGGCGCGCGCGAGGAAGCTGGAATCCGAGAGGCGCGCCCGCATCTTCTCCGCCTCGACCTCCAACTTCTCGATTTCGCGACGCAGTTTCTCCGTGTCTTCGGAAGAGATCTCTTTCTTTGGCAGGTCCACGACCAGCCCGAGGCCCGCCACGACGTCACGGAACGCTCCGGCGATGACCACCTTCGAAGAAATCTCCACTCCCTTGAGACGCGCGAGGTGGGTGAGAAGCGGGACGTGACGGCGCATTTCCTTCGAAAGGGGACCATCCGGCAGCTCGAGGCCGATGGCGAGCAACTCGGTTTGAGCGAGGCCGTTTTCCGCCCGGAGGTTGCGAATCCTCGTCACGACCGCGCGCATGGTGGCGACCGCCTCGACCGCCGCGTCGTCCCTCCATCCGATGCGCGGTTCCGGGAACGGCTGCATGGCGAGCCCCAGGCCGTCGCCGTTCAGCGCCTCACGGATCTCGCACGACACGAACGGCATGAACGGGTGCAGGAGCGCGAGAGAGTCGAGCAGCACGAGCTTCAGGACGCCGCGCGTCTTTTCCTTCTCTTTCTCCGGCACGTCCGAGCCGCGCAGGACGGGCTTCACCATCTCGACGTACCCGTCGCAGAAGTCGGACCAGAAGAACTGATAGAGCGCATTCGCCGCCTCGTCGAAGCGGAACGCTTCGAGCGCCACACTCACTTTCGCCGTCGCCTCGGACAGGCGCGCGAGGATCCAGCGGTCTACCGTCCCGAGGGACGCGAAATCGAGCGCGTCCGGCGGGGCTGCGGCTCCGTCCTCGAGCATCTGGAGCGCGAAGCGCGCCGCGTTCCAGACCTTCGTCGCGAAGGCGCGGTACCCCGCCACGCGCGTCTTGCCGAACGGCAGGTCGCGGCCGGTGCCCGAAAGCACCGCGAGCGTGAACCGCACCGCGTCGGCGCCGAACTCGTCGCACATCTCGAGCGGGTCGACGACGTTGCCCTTCGTCTTCGACATCTTCTGGCCCTTCTCGTCGCGCACGAGGCCGTGCAGGACCACGTCGGCGAACGGCGCCCGGCCGTCGAAGAAGGACCCCGCCATGATCATCCGGGCGACCCAGAAGAAAAGGATGTCGAATGCGGTGACGAGGACGCTCGTCGGGTAGAAGCGTTCGAAGTCCGGGGTTTTCTCCGGCCACCCGAAGACCGAGAGCGGCGCGAGCCACGAGGAGAACCAGGTGTCGAGAACGTCCGGGTCGCGCATGAGCTTCCCCGCGCCGCATGCCGCGCACGCATCCGGGTCGCCCTCGCCCGGCTTCGGCACGGTGACGTGGCCGTCCGGGCAGTACCAGGCGGGAATCTCGTGGCCCCACCAGAGCTGCCGCGAGACGCACCAGTCGCGGATGTTCCGCATCCACTCGTCGTAGGTCTTCTTCCAGAGATCGGGCACGAAGCGCGTTTCCCCCGCGTCCGTCGCCGCGACGGCCTTCTCCGCGAGGGGCGCCACTTTCACGAACCACTGGAGGGAAACGAGCGGCTCGACGATCGTGTCGCACCGCTGACAGCGCGCGAGAGGGATGACGTGGCTCTTCTCGCCGCGGCGGAGGCCTTCGGCCTCGAGGTCCCTCAGGACCTTCTTTCGCGCCTCGAAGCGGTCGAGACCGGCGTACGCGGCCCCCGCGGCCGGGGTCATCTTTCCGTCGAAGCCGATGACGGCGATGGACTCGAGAGAGTTCCGCTTCGCCGCTTCGAAGTCGTTGGGATCGTGCGCGGGCGTGACCTTCACGGCCCCCGTGCCGAACTCCCGGTCCACGAAGGAATCGGCGATCACGGGAATGCTGCGGCCCGTCAAGGGCAGCTTCACGCGCTTTCCGGCGAGCCCCGCGTACCTTTCGTCGTCGGGATGCACGGCGAGCGCCGTGTCGCCGAGCATCGTCTCCGGCCGCGTCGTCGCGACGACGAGCTCGCCTTCCGTCCCGTCCAGCGGATACGCGATCGAGTAGAGGTGGCCCGAGCTCTCGACGTGGTTGACCTCGAGATCCGAAAGCACCGTGGCGCAGCTCGGGCACCAGTTCACCATCCGCTCGGCGCGGTAGGCGAGGCCCTCGTGGTAGAGCGTCGTGAAGGCGTGCCGCACGGCCTTCGAGCGCGGCTCGTCGAGCGTGTAGTAGACGCGCGAAAAATCGCACGACGAGCCGAGGCGCCGGATCTGGTTCAGGATGTCGCCGCGCCGCGCCCCGGCCCACTCGCGGCAGAGCGCGAGGAAGGCTTCGCGTCCGAGGTCGTGGCGGCTCTTCCCCGTGCGCTCCTTGAGATCCCTCTCGACGACCATTTGGGTCGCGATGCCGGCGTGGTCGACACCCGGCACCCAAAGCACGGCGCGGCCCTGCATCCTCCGCCAGCGGCAGAGCACGTCCTCGAGCGTGCGCCCGAGCGCGTGCCCGACGTGCAGCCTCCCCGTGACGTTCGGCGGCGGGATGACGATCGTGAAGGGCTTCGCGTCCTTCGCGGCCGCCTCCGGGCGGAAGAACCCCGCGTCCTCCTGCGCCTTGTACCAGCGCATCTCGAAGGAGGCGGGTTCGAAGTTCTTGCCGAGCTCAGGCCGCTTCGTCATGGGAGGAGGCGCAGCATCGCACGAGGGCGCGGCTCAGGGGAAGAGACGTCGGAGCTTCTAGTCGGCTCGCTCGAGCTCGTCGAGACGCTCTTTCACGAGGCGCTCGGCGAGCTCGGGCACGACGTCCCACGCGATCTTGCGGACGATGCGCTCGCCGGCGAGCTCGAGAACGCGGCGCGCGATGCGGTCGATGTCGCCGTCGGAGAGCGGGCCCGACGCGGCCGCCGCGGCGGACGCCTGCGGGATGAGGCTCTTGAGGTCAGAGAGGCTCGCTTCCGCGGCAAGGGCCTCGAGGTCGCCCGGCGAGTGTTCCTGCGGGTGCTCCTCGGAGGACGCGGTTGCTGCCGAAGCCTCCGCGACCGCCTTCACCGCGGGCGAGTCCCAGAACTCCGGCCGGGTCGTGCCTCGGCCGGACGCCTCGAAGGCCGCGATGTCCTCGTCGAGGTCGCGATGGGGCGGCTCGTCGTCGAGCGCGCCGAGATCCATTTCATAGTCCGCCGCGGGCGTGAACGGAAGCCCGAGCGGCTCCGTGGGCGGATCGGGAGGCGGCGCGGCGGCAGCGTCGGCAGCCGGCGCGTCGGGAGGCATTGGCATCTCGATCTCGGTTTCCCGAAAGACGGGGATCGCCGACGTGGCGTAGAGACTCTCGTCGGGGACCGGCTCGGCCTCCAGCGTCGTGGCCATCGGAAGGGTGAGAAACGGCGCGGCCGCGGACACCGTGGGATCGGTCGACTCCGCGCGCTCTTCCACGGAGGGGGGCGGCGGCGTGGCCGGAGGAGGTGGAGGCGGCGGAGGTTCCGGCGCCGGCGGCGGCTCGGGAGGCGCCGCGGCGCGCTCTTCGGAGGCCTTCTTCACGAGGTCGCGCACGAGCGACGCGAGCCCCTGCGAATCGAAAGGCTTCGTGACGAAAGAATCGGCACCCGCGCGCTCGGCGCGCGGTTTGTCGAAGGGTTCGAAGGTTCCCGTGAGAAGGACCACGGGCACGTACCGGCCGCCCGGCCGGCTCTTGACCTCCTCGCACAGCTCGTAGCCGGTCTTTCCCGGCATGACGCAGTCCACGAGGACGATGTCGGGCGCGTAGGAGTCGAGGAGGGGAAGCGCCAGATCGCCGTTTCCGACGGCCCTGAGCTCGAACTCCGTTCCCGAGAACGTCAGTTCGATGACCTTCTGGATGGTCAGACTGTCGTCTGCCAAGAGAATCCGATGCGGCATTCGATCTCCTCGCAGGGGCCGGTGTCGGCTGAGTTTACACCGCCCGCGGCAAGCGGGCGCACTCGACAGCATGAAAGACGCGGGAGACGGGGCGCCGCGCGATCGCGGCGGAGAGGGCCCGGGTCGCGGCCACGACGAGCGACAGGTCGACGCCCGTCTCGAATCCCATGCCGTGGAGAAGATAGACGAGGTCCTCCGTGGCGACGTTCCCCGCCGCTCCGGGCGCGTACGGGCAACCCCCGAGACCGCCTGCCGACGAGTCGAAAATCCGAACGCCCTGCCGGAGGCCCTCGGCGACGTTCGCGAGCGCCGTGCCGCGCGTGTCGTGAAAATGAAGCGCGAGGCGCGAAAGTGGCACGCCCGCATCGACGCAGCGTTCGACGACCTCGGGCACCTGGGTGGGAACGCCGACGCCGATCGTGTCTCCGAGGGAGACCTCGTCGCATCCCGCGTCGAGCAGCCGCCGCGCGACGCGGGCGGCCGAAGGCGGCGCGATCGCCCCTTCGTACGGGCAGCCGAAAACACACGAGACGTACCCACGGACCCGCATCCCGGCCGTCCGGGCACGCCGGATCACCGGCGCGAAACGCGCGAACGATTCGTCGATCGAGGCGTTGATGTTCTTCCGGTTGAACGTCT
The DNA here is from genome assembly GCA_036385755.1 of Thermoanaerobaculia bacterium. Classification (GTDB taxonomy): domain Bacteria; phylum Acidobacteriota; class Thermoanaerobaculia; order UBA5066; family UBA5066; genus Fen-183. The sequence continues at coordinate 8,748 of DASVJU010000001.1, read as the reverse complement.
CCGATGCCGCCGTGAAAACCGCGATCTCCCGGACGCCGGACGCCTCCGCCCGATCGAGCCCTTTCTCGTTCGGCACGAGGACGGGGTACCGGACGCCGGGATGTTTCGCGATGCGCCGGTACACGTCCTCGCCGTCAGCCAGTTGAGGAATCGCCTTCGGCGAGACGAACGCCGTCGCCTCGATGACCGGCAGGCCCGCGGCCGAGAGGGCGTCGACGAAGGCAACCTTCACGTCCGTCGGAACGGCCGCCTCTTCGTTTTGCAGGCCGTCGCGCGGGCCGACCTCGACGATCGTGACGCTCGCTGCGCTCATGCCATCTCCACGAGGACGTCGCCGAGGCCGACCATCTGTCCCTCGGCCACGAGGACCCGCGTCACGGTGCCGTCCCCCGGCGCGCGCACCGCGTGTTCCATCTTCATCGCCTCGACGAGGACGAGAGTGTCCCCCTTCCTCACGCTCGCGCCGGCGGCCGTGCGCACCCCCAGGACGCGGCCGGGCATGGGGGACTGGAGCGAGTGAGTCTCCTCGTGGCGAGGCGCCGTCCGCGAAGCGAAACGGGGGACGGCCGACAGGCGATACGTCTCGCCCCGGTGCGACACCCACGCAACATCACCCACGCGTATGGCCGTCGCGCCGGGCGCCACGTCCGTGCCCGCCGCCTCGCGCTCCTCCCCGGTCCGGAGATCGCGCAGCCTCATGCGCCGTTTCCCATCCGAAACGGCGTGTCGAAAGGACCGGGCCAGGAGCTCTTCGTGACCCCCGGAGCCGCGCACGCGGGACCGGACAGAACCGAAGCCGCCGCAGCGAGCACCTCGTCGGGAGGAGGGGGCAGAGCGGGAAGCAGCAGCGTTTCGAGCAGGCCCGTGTGCGTCTCGCCGCGGACGACGGGGTCCGACTCGAGCAGCCGCCCGAGCCACGAGAGATTCGTCGTGACGCCGAGGGCGACGGTTTCGCGAAGCGCCACGACGAGCCGCCGCCGCGCTTCCTCGCGGGTGCGGCCCTTCGCGACGATCTTCGCGAGCATCGGGTCGTAGTGAACGTCCACCGCCTGCCCGGAGATCACGCCGGAATCCACGCGCACCCCCGGTCCCGAAGGCTCGATCCAGACGAGGAGCCGCCCGGCCTGCGGGAGGAACTCCGCGTCGGGATCCTCCGCGTAGACCCGCGCCTCGATCGCGTGAAAGGCGGGCGCGGCGGGAAGCTCGGGGAGCCGCTCGCCCGCGGCAATGCGGAGCTGGAGGGCGACGAGGTCCACCGAGAACGCCTCTTCCGTCACGGGGTGCTCGACCTGGAGGCGCGTATTCATCTCCAGAAACCAGAAGGCGCCCGAGGGCTCGACGAGGAACTCGACCGTCCCCACGCTGACGTAGGCGACGGCCCGCGCCGCCTCGACGGCCGCCTGGCAAAGCCGCGCGCGGAGCTCCGGCGACACAGCCGGAGACGGGCATTCCTCCACGACCTTCTGGTGGCGCCGCTGAAGCGAGCACTCGCGCTCGCCGAGCGCGACGACGTTTCCGTGCGTGTCTCCGAGAATCTGCACCTCGATGTGCCGGGGCGCGGAAAGGTACTTCTCGACATAGACCGTCGAGTCTCCGAACGCGGCGAGCGCCTCGCGCCGGCAGGAAGATATTGCTTCGGAAAGATCGGAGGGGGAATGCACGACGCGCATCCCCTTGCCACCACCGCCCGCTGATGCCTTCACGAGGACAGGGAAACCAAGAGAAGAGATTTCTTTGAAAGAAATCTTCTCTTCGTGCTCTTCGAAAGGCCCAATCAGGGCACCCGGCACCACTGGAACCCCGGCCGCCTTCATCCTCTTCCGAGCAGAAATCTTCGATCCCATCGCCTCCATGGCATCGGCAGGCGGACCGATCCAGACCAAACCCGCCCCCGTCACCGCGCGCGCGAAATCCGCGTTCTCGGAAAGGAAGCCGTAGCCCGGGTGCACGGCGTCACAGCCCGCAGTCTTCGCGGCCTCGAGGAGCTTCGGAATCGAGAGGTACGACTCCTTCGCCGGCGCCGGGCCGATCTCGACGGCTGCGTCCGCGAGGGCGACGTGCCGCGCGTCGCGGTCCGCGTCCGAATACACGGCCACGGATTCCAGTCCGGCGGTCCGGCAAGCGCGCATGACGCGCACGGCGATCTCGCCGCGGTTCGCGACGAGCACGCGGCCGAACCGCCGGGGGGAGATCACGGCTTCTTCGCGGCCGTCTCGGCCGCCCAGGACGGCCTGCGCTTCTCGAGAAAGGCCGCGAGGCCCTCCCGCCCTTCGGCCGAGGCGCGACGCTCGCCCAGGCGCTGGATCGCCATGTTCGAGGCGTCCTTCAGCGGCATCGAGGCGACCGCGCGGGCCAGGTGCTTCGCCTCGGCCACGGCTTCGGGCCCCCCCATAAGAATGGCGTCGAGGACCGCTCGCGCGGCCGTGGCGAGCTCCTTCTCCGGCACGACGCGGTGAACGAGGCCGGCTTGCCGGGCCTCTTCCGCCGAGATCCGCTCTCCCGTCACGAACCAGGCGCGCGCGCGCGATTCTCCGATCTTGTGCACGAGATAGGGCGAGATGACGGCGGGAATCACCCCGAGCCTCACTTCCGTCGTGCCGAAGATCGCGTTCTCGGCGGCCACGACGACGTCGCACACGGCGACGAGACCCGTCCCGCCCCCGAGCGCCGCGCCCTGCACGCGCGCCACGATCGGTTTCGCGAGCTCGTCGAACGCCCGAAAGAGCGACGCAAGCTCGGCGGAATCACGGAGGTTCTCCTGCATCGTGAAGCCCGAGACCTTCTTCATCCAGTCGAGGTCGGCGCCGGCGCAAAACGCCTTGCCCGCGCCCGAGAGCTCGATGACGCGGGTCGTGGCGTCTCCCGCCAGCTCGCGCAACGCACGCTGCAGGAGGAGCACGAGCTCGCCGTCGAAGGCGTTCCGCCGGGCCGGACGGTTCAGGATCAGGCGTGCAATCCGAGGATCGGACGCGCGCTCGAGGAGGACGCCGGACTCGCTCATCGCATCACCTCTACCGACCCCGGAAGGTCGAGGGGCACCGTGAGAATCTGGTCCTGTCCCACACGCAGGGAGACGTGCGCGACGAGCCGGCCCGCCACACGGCCTCCGCCGGCCACCGCGCTGCCCAGGGCAGACAGGAGATCCGCGCTGGACGCGCTGACCGGAAGCTCGATCGCATTCTCGCGGCCGGGGTGAAGCCTCAGCCCGTGACGCTCCCCCTCGGCGATTCGTCGATCGCCGACGAAGACGGCGTAGACGAGATCCTTCACGTCGAGCGGGAATGAAAGGGGGTTGAAGAGGGTCGCGGTTGCCGTACCGTGAACCTCGGTCAGGGTCATCCCCGTGAAGCGCGCCCCGGAGAACCCGGCGAGGGCCGCTCCGATCGGCGCCGACGAGCGCACTTCCGGTGTGCCGATCTTCAGGACTCCTGCGCCGCAGACCGAGGTCTTCGCTCCACCCTGGCCCGCGAGAGAGCCATGCAGCGTCACGTCGAGGGCGACCGGGTGTACGCGCGCCAGGAGAGCCTGCGGGATCTTCGCGAGATCGAGATCCACGAGGAACACGACGGAATTCCCGCCGGGACCCGGCTGAACCATGGCCACCAGCGAAGTCCCGAGGGGGAGAGGCGTGTTCGCCACGGCGATCTCGCCCGTGAAGGTCTGCCTTCCTCCCTCGGCGGCATCGGGGAGCGACGTGCGCAGGAATGCCGTGACCTTCGTCCGCGTCAGGGACGTGATCTCGAGGGCGTCCACCGTGCCGCAAGGCATGCGCTCGTCCGCGCGCGACGGGAACGGCAGGAGCATGGGAAGGAACAAAGCGAGAAGAACGCGCCTCATGACTACATCCGGAACACGCCGAAGCGCGTCCCTCTCCGCGGGCCGTTCGCCGCGGCTGCGAGCCCGAGCGCGAGCACGCGGCGCGTCTCTTTCGGGTCGAGAATGCCGTCGTCCCAGAGGCGCCCCGTCGCGAAGTAGGGGTTTCCCTCGGCTTCGTACTTCTCCAGCGTGGGCCTCCGGAACTCCGCTCTCTCCGTGTCGGTCATCTTCGGTTTCCCCTCCCTGAGGCGCTGATCGTCCTTGACGGTGGCGAGGACGTCCGCCGCCTGCTCGCCGCCCATGACGCTGATCCGGGCGTTCGGCCATGTCCAGAGGAAGCGGGGCTGGTAGGCGCGCCCGCACATTCCGTAGTTCCCGGCGCCGAAGGAGCCGCCGACGAGAAGCGTGAACTTCGGGACGGCGGCGTTCGCGACCGCATGCACCATCTTCGCGCCGTCCTTCGCGATGCCGCCCTGCTCGTAGGCCTTTCCGACCATGAAGCCCGTGATGTTCTGGAGGAAGACGAGCGGCACCTCGCGCTGGCAGGCCATTTCGATGAAATGCGTGGCCTTGAGCGCCGACTCGGAGAAGAGAACGCCGTTATTGGCCAAGAGAGCCACCGGAAATCCCTCGACGTGCGCGAAGCCCGTGACGAGCGTGGCGCCGTAACGCGACTTGAACTCGTGGAAGCGCGAGCCGTCCAGGAGCCGCGCGAGGAGCTCACGCACGTCGTAGGGCCGCCTGAGGTCCTTCGGGACGACACCATAGAGCTCCTCGGCGGGATACCGCGGCTCCTCCGGCGCGACGCGTCCCGGCGCCTGGGAAGGTGCGCCTGCGAGGTGCGCGACGATTTCGCGCACCTTTTCGAGGGCGTCGGCATCGTCCTCGGCGAGATGGTCCGCGACCCCCGACAGGCGCGTGTGCACGTCGCCGCCGCCCAGCTCCTCGGCCGTCACGTCCTCTCCGGTCGCGGCCTTCACGAGCGGCGGGCCCGCGAGGAAAATCGTTCCCTGGTTCTTCACGATGACCGTCTCGTCCGACATCGCGGGCACGTAGGCCCCGCCCGCCGTGCACGAGCCGAGCACCGCCGCGACCTGCGGCAACCCCGCCGCGCTCATGCGGGCCTGGTTGTAGAAGATGCGCCCGAAGTGGTCGCGGTCCGGAAAAACCTCGGCCTGAAGCGGAAGGAACGCGCCGCCCGAGTCCACGAGGTAGACCGCGGGGAGGGAATTCTCCATCGCAATCTCCTGCGCCCTCAGGTGCTTCTTCACGGTCATCGGGTAATACGTGCCGCCCTTCACGGTGGCGTCGTTGGCGACGATCATGACCTCGCGACCCGAGACGCGCCCGATCCCGGTCACGAGGCCGGCGGCAGGCGCGGCATCCTCGTAGAGACCCCATCCTGCGAGCGGCGCGACCTCGAGAAAGGCCGTCCCCGGATCGAGCAGGCGCTCGAGGCGTTCACGCACGGGAAGCTTGCCGCGCGCCACGTGCCGCGCACGCTCCTTTTCGCCGCCGCCCTCCCTCACCCTCGCGAGCTCGGCGGCGAGGTGCGCCGCGAGAGCGCCGTGATGTGCGGCGTTCTCCCGGAAATCGGGCGAGGACGGAGAGAGTTGCGAGACGAGGACTTCGCTCACGCCCGCTCGGCCGCGAGACGGCGAATCGCGTCGACCGTGGCACCCGTCGTCGTCCCCGGAAGGAAGATGTCGCGCACGCCCTTGGCCTTGAGCGGAGCGATGTCCTTCTCGGGAATGATGCCGCCCACGACGACCGCAATTCCTTCGCCGCCGCCCTCCTTGAGCGCGGCGATCACCTCGGGCACGAGCACGTTGTGAGCGCCGGACAGAATGGAAAGTCCGACGACATCGACGTCCTCCTGGACGGCGGCCGCCGCGATCTGTTTCGGCGTCTGCCGGAGTCCCGAGTAGATGACTTCCATTCCGGCGTCGCGCAGCGCTCGCGCGATGACCTTCGCTCCGCGGTCGTGCCCATCGAGGCCGGGCTTCGCGACGAGAACGCGGATGGGCCGCTCGCTCATGCGCGCGATTCTACAGGGAGCCGCGGTGTAAACTGGACTTTCGAAAAATCATGCCGCGCCTGGGCGACCTCCTCATCGAAAAGACGCTCATCACGGACGAGCAACGGCAACGGGCCGTCCTGCGGCAGGCCCGCCAGAAGGGACGGTTCGGGACGGCGCTCCTGGAGGAGGAAGCCTCGGAAGAGGTCATCCTTCACGGCCTTTCGGTCCAGCACCGCGTTCCCCCCGCTTCGCCGGAGGCTCTCGAGCTGATCAGAGCGGACGTCCTCAGGCTCGTGCCGGGCCGTGTGGCCCAGCGTCTGCACGCCGTGCCGTTCCGCAAGGAGGGACGGAGTCTCGCCGTCGCGATGCGCGATCCGGGCGACCTCGCGGGTGTCGACGAGCTCGCGGCACTGACCGGCTTCCGGATCATTCCCCACGCGGCGCTCGAGGTACGCATCTACGCGCTCCTCTACCGCTACTACGCGGCCGACGTCGAGCCGCGTTACCTCTCGGCGGCCGCGTACCTGCGGGAAACCCAACCACCTCCCGTGGAGGAGAGGGACGAGGCCACGCAGCCGAACCGGCTGCCGCGCCCGAAGAGCCGGCCGGAACTGCACGTCGTTCCGCCGCCGCCGCCCGATCTCATGTCGCCGTACCCGCACCGCGCCCTCCGCCTCGATCAGGGCGACCCTTGGCAGTCCGCGGCGGATCTCTCCCCCGCTTCACTCGCGGTCGCCGCTCGCCGGATGGAGACCGAGATCTTCGAGGACCCGCTCGAATCGCTCGATCCGGAGCCCGACTCGATGGAGTTTCCGCGCCGGCTCGAGGATCCGGCGGAGGCGGCGGAAGCCGCCGAAATCGCGGGCGACAACCGGCTCATCGCGAGACTCGGGGCGGCGAAGAGCCGCGACGAAATCGCCGACGCCGTTCTGGAAGAGTCCCTCAGGCACGCAAAGCGCGTCGCCCTCTTCGTCGCGTATCCGGATCACGTGCGCGGCTGGGCGTCCCGGCCGGCAGTGCCGGCTCTCGCGTCTTTTCACCTGCCCGATTCCGAGCCGTCGGTCTTCGCGACGCTGCGCAACACGGAAGGGTTTTACGTGGGCCCGCAGCCCGACCTTCCCGGAACGGCGTCGACCCTGCAGGCACTCGGGTCGAAGGGACTCGGGCTCATGGCCGTCGTGCCCGTCAATCTCAAGGGAAAGACCGTTCTCTACCTTTACGGCGAGGCGGAATCCGACGTGAAGCCGCCGTCGGTGCCGGCACTCAAGCGGCTCGCGGCGATGGCCGCGACCGCCCTCGAGATCGTGCTTCTGAAACGGCGTCTCGGTCGCCTCTAGGCGCTCCCGGCGCGGCCCAACCGACGCGATTTGAACGAGATGCCCGAGGACAGGTAGACTCCCTTGACGTGATCAAGAACGACATCATCAACGCCGTCGCCGAGGCGGCGAGCGTGCCGCGCCAGAAGGCGACTCAGGCCGTCGAGACGATCATCGACGCGTTGCGCCAGGCTCTGTCGCGCGGCGAGCGCATCGAGTTGCGCGGATTCGGCGTGTTCCTGGTCAAGCCCCGCAAGCGCGGGATCGGGCGCAACCCGAAACGTCCCACCGAGGAAGTCCAGATCCCTCCCGGCTTCACCATCCGCTTCAAGCCCGGCAAGGAGCTGCGCGACATGACCGGTCCGGCCGAGGAGCCCGCCTCGAAGGGCGCCGCGAAAACCGAAGCCAAACCCGCTCCGTCCGGCACGCCCACCACCGGCCCGCAGTCCTGAGCGCATGAGCGACGTCTGGGCGCCGGCCCCGGCCGCCGTGCCGCGGCGGAAGGAGCGGTGGTGGCTGCACGGGCTGCTCCTGCTGCTCACGCTCGCAACCACGAGCTGGGCGGGCGCGGGATTCGCGATCAACTTCCGCCCGTCGCTCCTGGGAACGGGCGCCTCCGCCGAGGTGTTCGCCCATCTCCTGGAAGGGGCTCTCTCGTTCTCTCTGCCTCTCCTCGCGATCCTCGTCGCGCACGAGGCCGGCCACTATGTCGTCTGCCGCCGGTATGGGATCGACGCGTCCCCGCCGTACTTCATCCCGTTCCCGTCCCTCGTCGGAACGATGGGCGCCTTCATCAGAATTCGCGAGCCCATCCGCGACAAGAAGCAGTTGTTCGACATGGCCGTCGCGGGGCCGATCGCCGGATTCGCGGTGGCCGTGCCCCTTCTCGCCTGGGGCGTCTCGCACTCGCGGGTCAATCCCGTCCCCGCGCTCGGCGACGGGACGGTGATCTTCCAGTATCCGATCCTCGTCCAGCTCTTCCAAAAGGTCTTCGTCGGCGCCACGTACGCGAGCGTCGACGTGATCGAGCACCCCGTCTTCCTCGCCGCGTGGTTCGGCCTGTTCGTGACGGCGCTGAATCTCCTGCCGCTCGGACAGCTCGACGGCGGCCACGCGATCTACGCGGTCTTCGGTCGCTTCCAGCGAATACTTGCGGTTCCTCTCCTCGTCGTCCTCGCAGTCCTCGGGCTGAAATGGCCCGGGTGGTGGGTGTGGGTGCTCTTCACACTCTTCACGGGTCTGCGCCACCCGCCCGTCGTGAACGAGGACGAACCCCTCGACGACCGGAGAAAGCTCGTCGCCGCGGCGGTGCTCCTGATCTTCGTCCTCTGTTTCGCGCCGGTCCCGATCGAAATCCTGTAGAGCCGGCCCCTTCCAAATGTCCGCGCCGGCAGCAACTTACAGCAGACTCGCGGCGCTCCTCGTCATCCTCGTGTCCATCGCGCTTGCCGCACCCAGCCGAACGTGGATGAGTGAGCAAGTCATCGGTGCCGACGACAATTTGCTGGACGACTCATACCGCATCGAACTGCCAGCACGTCTCGTCGAGGGCGAACTCTCGGGGCGCGACTTCGCGTTCCCATACGGGCCACTGCG